>CAZNAL010000001.1:0-33638 GCA_964571055.1 uncultured Oscillospiraceae bacterium
AGCGAACCGGATACGGAAAGCGTTTCGTTGATGATCTGATTCAGCTCATCCTGTTTGGCGCGGCTTTCCGTCAGGAGCTTCCAGCGAGTTTCGCCCACGCTGCGGCTGGGGATGACGAGCAGCGGGATCACGACAATACCTACGATGGCAAGCTGCCAGCTCATGGAAAAGAGCGCCGCGAGGGTTGTGACAAGTATCGCGATGTTGCTGACAATATTGGTCAGCGTATTGGAAACGACGGAGGCGACGCCGGAAATGTCGCTCTCCATCCGGGTGATCACGTCGCCCTGCTTTTCGGTGGTGAAAAACGCGTGGGGCATATCCTGCAAATGCCGGTACATCTCGTTTTTCATGTCGTATACGATGCGCTGCGCGATCCAAGCGTTGATATAGCTTTCCAACACGCTTATGACCTGCGAGAGCGTAAGCGTAACAAACGCCGCGAGCAGAAGCTGGATGAGCAGGCGCATATCCTTTCCGATCAGCGCTTCGTCAACGATGCGACCCGTGATGATGGAAGGAAGCAGCCCTATGCCCGCCGACAGCAAAATCGCGGCGAATACCAGCGCGAACTGCCACAGATACGGGCGCAGGTAGGAGAAGATGCGCGAAAGCAGCGCCCGCGTGATCTTCGGCGCTGCTTTCTTTTCTTCCTCGGTTAAATATCGGCTTGGTGGAGGCATAAAGTCCTTTCAGGGACGCGTCCCGTACGGTTAGTTTTCCTGCGACAGCGCCCGCTCTGTTTCCTCCTCCAACACACGGTAGGCGACCTTGCCAACCAAGGTTTTGGGGAGGCTTTCGCGGAATTCGATGTCGTAGGGCATGGCGTATTTGGCGATGTGCAGCCGGCAGTAGGCAAGAATGTCCTGCTTGACCGCCTCGGACGCTACAACGCCGGGCTTGAGCATCACAAACGCCTTGACGCGCTGCATCCGATAGGGGTCGGGAATGCCGATCACGCAGCTCATGTGCACTTTTTCGTGAGCGTCCAGTATGTTTTCAAGCTGTGCGGGATACACGTTGTAGCCCGAGGTCACGATCATGCGCTTGATGCGGCCGCGGAAGAAGATGAAGCCGTCCTCGTCCATCATGCCAAGATCGCCCGTATAGACCCATGTCAAACCGTCCGCGTGCTTGCGCAGCGTGCTCGCGGTTTCATCGGGATGCTTGATGTATTCCTGCATGACCGTGGGACCCGCAAGCAGGATTTCGCCCTCCTGCCCGTAGGGAAGCTCTTCGTCCGTGCCGGGCTTGACGATCTTATAATAGGTATCGGGGAAGGGAAGCCCTATGCTGCCCTCCTTCACCATATGCGTGGGGGTGAGGCAGGAGGCCGTCACGCACTCGGTCGTGCCGTAGCCTTCGCGAATCTGCACCGCGGAATGATGATCGTAGAGGAAAGCGTCGAACTTCTTCTTCAGTTCCACCGAAAGCGAATCGCCGCCGGAGAAAACGCCCTTCAAACAGGAAAGATCGGCGCTGCCCATGCTGGGAAGGCGCAGGAGCGCTTCGTAGAGCGTGGGTACGCCCGCGATGAAGTTGCATTTGTATTTGGTGATGAGCTTTGCGTAGCTCTTGGCGGTAAAGCGCGGCACGAGTATGCAGCGCCCGCCGTTTGCGAGCATGGAATGGATGCATACCCCCAAGCCAAAGCCGTGGAAAAGCGGCATGGCGGCGAGCATTTTATCGCCCGGGCGGAACATGGGGTTCATGGCGACGATCTGCTCCGCGAGCGCGTTAAAATTAAGGTTGGAAAGCAGGATTCCCTTGGTCGTTCCCGTGGTGCCGCCGGAATAGAGGATGACGGAGGGGTCATCGCCCGTGCGTTCCACTTTATAGTTATAGAAGCAGCAGCGGCTTAGCCGCATGAAGTCCTCCCACTTGATGACGGGCGCGTCTTTGGGTATCTTTTCGATCTTTCGCCCCTCGGTGAGCATGTAGCCGGAGCGGATGGGCTCGGAGAGCTCGTCGCGAATGCTGGCGATCACCACGTTCACGATGGAGGTATTCTGGCGGACGGATTCTATCTTCCCGTAGAATTGATCGAGTGTTACAACGGTCACGCTCTCGGATTCGTTGAGATAGAATTCGATCTCCTTTTCGCTGGAAAGGGGGTGGATCATGTTCGCGACGCCGCCTACAAGATTGACGGCATAAAACATGAAGATCGCCTGCGGGCAGTTGGGCATGGCGATGGTGACCTTGTCCCCTTCGCGCACGCCGATGGTCTTGAGCGCCTTGGCGCACTCTTCGATCTGCTCGATCAAGCGCTTATAGGTCGTGGCGCGTCCCATGAAATCAAGCGCTACGTTGTTGGGGTATTTTTCGGCGACATCGCGAACGCGGTCAAACATGGAGCCTTGAAAATACTCCAGATGCGCGGGCGTATCACCGAGGTTCTTGATCCAAGGCGTCTTGGCGGTGACGGGGATTTGCGCGGTGGTTTCCGCTTCTTGCACAAGGGGCATGGTAGCCGTTACAGGTTCATTCATAATCAATATTCAACCTCTTCTGATAATGGTAGCTCCAAAAGCTCCGGGTTTTCCAGCAGATGCCGAAGCAGCCGCAAGGTTTTGGAATAATAGTAGCCGTCGGCGATGCGCTCGTCTATGGTAAGCCCCAAGCGGACCGTATCGCGCATTTCGGCGTGACCCTGCGCGTCGAAAAACGGGCGCAGCTTCTTTTCGCTGACCAAGCAAAAGACGGAGTTCGTACCCCAGTTCGTCAGATGATGATAACCGCTTCCAAGCTTGATGGAACCTACGTTGGTGAGGACGACGGAGGAATAATACGGGTCGGAGCCAATCAAAAAGTCGGGGCACCAGCCATGCTCGTCCAGCCTGCAAATGATCCATACGAGGAACTTCGCGAAGAAGCGGGGCATCTTGTTGAGGATTTCCATGCTGTTGGAGGAGGTGTCCAGCTTATCGCTCCGGCAGCCGCGAATCTGCTTGCAGATCTTGGCGCGGACGGAGGTAAGCGTATCCTCGGGCTCGGCGTACACAAAAGCGAGCGCCTCGGCGCTTTCGTCCTTGAATTCCTTTTTCACGACGAAGGACGCGCTGTATTTATAGCGCTGGTATACGTTTTTATTGGCGATGAAACGGTTCATCTTGGGGCGCAGCATGATGGTTTTTAAAATGGCGCATACGATGAGCTGAAACATCTTATAGGGGAAATCCGTTTCCTCCTCGTTCTTTTTCGCAACATAGGCGTTCAGGTTCGTAAGGTCGATGGTTTCCGCAATGTACGCTTCGTTGTCACAGCGATTGGGGTAAATGAGCGGCACGATAAAATGCATGGCGTCCAGTTCACGGAGCAACCGGCCATCCCTGCGGTCGCCCCATCTGCGTTTCGGTTTATCCATGATAAAACTCCTATAATTCCTTTATTACGGCGTGCTGCTAAGGCAAACCGTTATCGATATGCTGCGGAAGGCCGATTACACTTCCTCCGGCGCGGGTTCGCTTTCGTCGGGAAGCACGTCCTGTGCGGGGCTGTCATCCAGCGGTTGGACGTCCCTTTGGTAAAGGCGCACGGCATATACCGCGATCACGGCGGTAACGGCTGCGATCAGAATCTCGATCAAAGCGATACTTGTGATGATACCCTGCTGGTAGAGCACCGCGAAGAAATCCACGCCCGCGTGCAGCAGTATCGCCACGGGATAAAGTACAAAGCGCTTCCGCTTAACCGCCATAAATACGAATACGGAGAGGGAGATGTGCAGCGCGATCGCGGTCATGCGCTCGATGCCGCTTACAAAGAACATACCGGCGCCGGTACTCGCAAGCGAATCAATCGAGGCTTGCACGGTCGCCGCCTGCGGACCCGCGGCCGCGATCATAGCGTCCGCCCCCATGGCGTTAAGAGAGAGCACAAACGCTATGTTTGCGATGGCGGCGACGCCCGCAAGTATGATGGATTCAATGCCGCCGTGCCCGATGCCGTACATGACGGAGGTTTCCTTGCCCTCCTGCTTGCGCAGAAGCCATCGGAAAGCGACAAAGCGCCCGGTCTCCTCAAAAACGCCCGCCGCGAGCGCGCCGTATGTGGCATAAGCCCATGGATGCGCGTTCATAAAGGCGGGAAGGCTGCCGTTGCCAAAGAGAACGAAACGGTGGCAGATAGACTCCAGCACAAACACGAATACGATAAAAATGGCGGAGCCGCAAAGGGCGGCGATCCACGGCGCACGCGTCCTTTTGCGCCAAAGAACGAGAAGTAGAATCGGCACGCCTATGCTCAAAAGAGCAGACGTGAGCATGCCTGCGATTTTTGCTGTTGATACAAGCGGTTCCATTACACACTCCTTATATTCCATAACAATTCATATTATTCTAGCGCACAAGAGGCTATTGTGCAAGTGGGACGTTTTTCTATATCCCAAACATGGAAAACTATGGTAAGATAAAAAAGAGACATTTCCAATCTATGCATTGCGCACACACATCTTGCATACGACGGCGCTATATCGGAGAAATGAAAAAAACACGATTATGGTTATACTCAAAACAAGGAAAAACGAAGGAGGAAGCAACATGCATCAGCAAGAGCAGCCTACAAAGAAGTTTCATGGGAACGCCGGGGCGGAGGTGGACAACAAGGCTATGTTCAAACTTAGCTACGGTTTGTTTGTACTTTCCGCCAAGGATGGGCAAAAGGACAACGCCTGCATCATCAACACGGTGACGCAGATCACGAGCGAACCCAAGCGCATCAGCATCGCCGTGAACAAACAAAACTATACGCACGACATCATAAAAAAGACGGGCGTGTTCACCGTATCCGTTCTTTCCGAACGGGCGCCGTTTGCACTCTTTGAGCGCTTTGGCTTTGCAAGCGGCAGGGATACGGATAAGTTTGCGGGTTTTTCCACCGTGGCAAGAGGGCAAAACGGGCTGCTGTATCTTACGGAATACGCAAACGCTTTCCTATCCGCTAAGGTGACCGACACGTTTGATTACGGCACGCATACCCTGTTTATCGCGGACGTGACGGAGGGAAAAACGCTCAACGACGATCCTTCCATCACCTACGCCTACTATTTTGCCAACACCAAGCCCGCGCCCAAGCCGACAGAAAAGAAGATCAAGGGCTTTGTATGCACGATCTGCGGCTACGTCTATGAGGGCGAGACCCTGCCGCCTGATTTTATCTGTCCGCTTTGCAAGCACGGCGCGGAGGATTTCGAGCCGCTGCCTTAAAGAAAAAACATGCTTGACAAACGGAAGAATAAGGTACATACTATAAATGAAATTAAGAACAATTCCTATTAACGAATTGGAACGCGCGAAAGGAGGCGATGACGCTGGAGGAGAGAGTACTGCGCAATACCACGCAGCGCCAGCTTGTGCTCAAGGTCGTCAACGAGAGCAAGGATCACCCGACGGCGGATAAGATCTACGAGCGTGCGCGGCAGGTCGATCCGAGCATAAGCGTGGGTACGGTATACAGAAATCTGAACCTGCTTTCGCAGCTTGGGGAAATACTCCACTTGACCGTACCGACGGGTCCCGATCACTACGATTTTAATCTGCGGGATCACTACCATTTTTTCTGCAGACGCTGCCACAGGGTGGAGGACATGAAGCAAGCGGATATCGCCATCAACGTAAACGCGGCGCTTATGCCGGGTTACCGCTTGGAAGGGCACAAGCTTATTTTCTTCGGGCTGTGTCCCGCGTGCATGGGAGAGAAGAAAAAAGAGGAGACTGGAACTATGTGACCACGCCGCGCAAGCGGCTGGAGATAATGTAACCGTTACTTACACTATAACAAACAAAAAAGCAGGAGGAATCGATTCATGGAAAAGAAACTCGAAGGCACCAAAACAGCGCAAAACCTCGCGGCGGCGTTCGCGGGCGAATCCCAGGCGAGGAACAAGTACACCTATTTTGCTTCCGTAGCCAAGAAGGAAGGATATGAACAGATCGCGGCGATCTTCCTTGAGACGGCGGAAAACGAAAAGGAGCATGCGAAGCTTTGGTTCAAGGAATTGAACGGCATCGGCAATACGGCGGAGAATCTTCTGCACGCGGCCGAGGGCGAAAACTACGAGTGGACGGATATGTACGACGGCTTTGCCAAAGACGCCGAGGCTGAGGGCTTTACGGCGTTGGCCGCCAGATTCCGCGCCGTCGCCAAGATCGAAAAGACGCACGAGGAGCGCTATCGCAAGCTGCTCAACAACGTTGAGGTGCAGGCTGTGTTTGCCAAGGAAGGCGTTACCATTTGGGAGTGCCGCAACTGCGGTCATATCCATATCGGCAAGGACGCGCCCAAGCTTTGCCCCGTTTGCATGCATCCCCAAAGCTTTTTCGAAGTGCGCAAGGAAAACTATTGATCCGCTTATCATAGAGAGTATCGGATTCGCGCGCCGCGGTTTTTGCCGCGGCGCGCTTTTTATGACACGACAAAGAAAAAAGCTATGTGCGAACGCTTGCCGTATGGTACAATATTATATTATAGAAAATCAATTGCTTATCATTTTTCAAAATCGTACAAATCTTTCGTTACCGGGAGGTAGAGTGTGGAAATCATTGTATGCGTAAAACAGGTGCCCGGCACAAGCGAGGTCGAGGTGGATCCCGTGACCGGCGTGCTCAAGCGCGACGGCGTGGCGTCCAAGATGAATCCCTACGATCTTTTTGCGCTGGAAGCGGCGTTTTCCCTCACTGAGAAATACGGCGGCTTCGTAAAAACGATCACGATGGGACCCCCGCAGGCCGCAGCCGTGCTGCTGGAAACGCTCTATATGGGGGCGGAGCAGGGCGCCGTGCTAAGCGATCGCAAGTTTGCCGGCGCGGATGTGGCGGCGACAAGCTACACGCTCAAATGCGGGATCGAGAACATGGGCGACTACGACCTCGTTTTGTGCGGCAAGCAGACGACGGACGGCGATACGGCGCAGGTAGGGCCGGAGATGGCCGCGCGCCTTGACTTGGAGCACGCGAGCAACGTGCTCTCCATACAAGAGGTGAAGGACGGATACGTTACGGTCGTCGTCGATCTTGACGACAGATGCCAGACACAGCGCATGAAGCTTCCATGTTTGCTTTGCATGGAAAAGGACGCAAATACGCCGCGCCTTCCCTCCTATAAGCGCAAATGCAAGGTGCGTCCGGAACAGATTCGCACCTGTTCCGCCGCCGACCTTCCAGCACTTGCGGAGGAGAAATGCGGTTTGAAGGGTTCGCCTACACAGGTGGAGCGCATCTTTCCACCGGAAAAAAATATGGATAAAACGCTGCACACTGGCACGCCGGAAGAGCTTTCCCATGTGCTCTTCGAAGCGCTTGCTTCACGAAAGCTGCTCTAAGGGAGGACGGATATGGGTATTATCATCGAACAAAGTCTTGTAAACGAGCAAACGGCAAAAACGCTGACGGCGCTTTGCCCCTTCGGCGCCCTATCCTACGAAAACGGCGAGCTGCGCGTGGGCATGGGGTGTAAGGGCTGCAAGCTGTGCGTCAACAAAGGCCCCGCGGGCGTGATGCGCTACGAGGAGGAGCGGCGATCGCAGATCGATAAAAGCGCGTGGCGCGGGGTGTGCGTGTTTGCGGAACGGCGCGGCGAAAAGCCGCATCCGGTCACGATGGAGCTGCTGGGTAAGGCAAAGGAGCTTGCGGCGGTCACGGGGCACCCCGTCTACGCGCTGTGCATAGGCGACGGCGTGCGGTCAATCGCGGAGGAGCTGCTCCATTACGGCGCGGATAAGGTGTTTGTCTACGACGATCCGGCCTTTTCCGCGTTTTGCGTAGGCCCCTACGCGAACGCCTTCTGCGATTTTATTGAACAGGTCAAGCCCTCGTCCATATTGGTGGGCGCTACGAACCTCGGGCGCAGCTTGGCGCCCCGCGTGGCGGCCTTGTGCGAAACGGGTCTGACGGCGGATTGCACGATGCTGCAAATGAAGGAGAATACCGATCTTGTGCAGATACGCCCCGCCTTTGGCGGCAACATCATGGCGCAGATCGTAACGCCCAACACGCGCCCGCAGTTTTGCACGGCGCGCTATAAGGTATTTTCCGCGCTGCCGCGAACGGAAGCGGCACTAGGCGAGATCGTCCCCATGCGCGTTACGGAATCGATGCGCGCAGGGAACACGGAAGTGCTCTCTGTGGACGCGAAGCCCGCGCAGGGGGATATATCCGAAGCGGACGTCATTGTGGCGTGCGGGCGCGGCATAAAAACACAGGCCGATCTTGCTCTGGCGGAGGAGCTGGCGTCGCTTCTTGGCGCGCAGATGGCCTGCACCCGTCCCCTGATCGAAGCCGGTTGGTTCGATCCGCGAAGGCAGATCGGCCTTTCCGGAAGAACCGTCAAGCCAAAGCTCATCATCTGCCTCGGCATATCCGGCTCTGTGCAGTTCGCGGCGGGCATGAAGGGCGCAGAATGCATCGTCGCCATCAACAAGGATAAAGACGCGGCGATCTTCGATATCGCGCATATCGGACTCATAGGCGACGTCTATGAGATCCTGCCTTTATTCATCAAGAACGTGAAGGAGGGGCTGTAATGTATACGAAGCTTACCCAAGAGGACGTTGCGTATATCGAGCGTTTGACGGACGCTTCACGCGTGCGCGCGGGGAGCGGGATCAGCGAGGACTACAGCCATGACGAGCTGGGCGGCGTTTCGCACATGCCGGACGTGCTCGTTCGCGTGGCGTCCACCAAGGAGGTCGCAGACGTGATGCGGTATGCAAACGAGCGCCGCATACCGGTAGTGGTGCGGGGAAGCGGCACGGGCCTTGTGGGTGCGGGCGTGCCGATCCAAGGCGGCGTGATGCTCGAAACCACGGGCATGAATAAGATACTGGAGCTGGATGAAAACAATTTGACCGTCACCGTGCAGCCCGGCGTGCTATTGATGGAGCTTTCCGCCTTCGCGGAGGCGCACGGGCTTCTTTATCCGCCCGATCCCGGCGAAAAAAGCGCTACGATCGGCGGCAATATCAGTACCAACGCCGGCGGCATGCGGGCTGTCAAGTACGGCGTCACACGCGATTATGTGCGCGCGCTCACGGCGGTGCTGCCTACGGGCGAGGTGATAGAATGCGGCGGCAAGGTGGTCAAAAACAGTTCGGGCTACAGCGTCAAGGACCTGCTCATCGGCGCGGAGGGGACGCTTGCCGTCATCACGGAAGCGATCCTCAAGCTCGTACCGTTGCCGTCCGTCACCGTATCGCTTCTGCTGCCGTTTGAGAGCATCAAAGAAGCCATCGAAACGGTGCCCGTGTTGGTGCGAAGCAAGGCGTCGCTTACGGCGATCGAGTTTATGGAACGGGATACGATCCTCTTTGCGGAGGATTATTTGGGAAAGCGCTTTCCGCATACCAAAGCGCCGGCATATATGCTGCTGACGGTGGACGGAAACGACCAGGCGGCAGTCGAGCGGGAGCTTGGCAGCGTAGCCGAGCTTTGCATAGCGCACGGCGCGTGGGACGCGTTCATCGTGGATACGCAGGAGCGCAAGGATTCCGTGTGGTCGGCGCGCGGTGCGTTTCTGGAAGCGATCAAGGCTTCCACAACGCAGATGGATGAGTGTGATGTGGTCGTGCCGCGCGATCGCGTGGCGGAATTTATCCTCTACACGCACGAGGTGGCAAAGGAACTGCGCGTGCGCATCCCCAGCTTCGGTCACGCGGGGGACGGCAATCTGCATGTGTATATCTGCCGCGATGCGCTCGGCGAAACGGCGTGGGAGGAGACGCTTGCGCGCGCGTTTGATCTTCTCTACGGCAAAGCGGCGGCGCTTGGCGGCCTTGTCTCCGGCGAGCACGGGATAGGGTATGCAAAACGCGCGTACCTTTCGCGCGCCGTAGGCGAAGAGCAGCTTGCGCTGATGCGCCGCTTGAAGGCGGCCTTTGATCCCAACAACATATTGAACCCAGGAAAGGTCGTGTGATATGCTGCGCCTTCCTTACGGAGAAACTTATTTGGAGCTGGATGCGCCGGACGCCACCGTACTGACCTCGCGGGTAGAGGAGCTGCACAGCGACAAGGCGGGAATCGACATCGTGCGCGAGGCGATGGCGCGGCCTATTGCTAGCCCGCCGCTTTCGGCGCTTGCAAGGGGAAAGCGGCGCTGTACGATCATCATCAGCGACCATACGCGCCCCGTGCCCAGCCGCGATATTTTGCCGCCCATGCTGCAAGCCCTTAAGGCGGGGAACCCGGATATCGCCATTACCCTTTTGGTCGCTACCGGCTTTCACCGCGCGACGCAGCGGGAGGAACTCGCTGCAAAGCTAGGACGCGAGATCGTAAACGCGTACCCCATCGTTGTGCACGATTGCCGCGATGCAAAATCCAACGTGCAGCTTGGCGTTTTGCCCTCCGGCGCGCCGCTTGTGATCGACCGCGCGGCTGTGGAATGCGATCTGCTCATCGCCGAGGGCTTTATTGAACCACACTTTTTCGCGGGCTTTTCGGGCGGGCGAAAAAGCGTTCTGCCCGGTATATGCGATCAAATTACCGTATTGGGCAACCATTGCAGCCGCTTTATCGACAGCCCTTGTGCGCGAACGGGACGCTTGACGGGGAACCCGCTGCACGCGGATATGCTCGCGGCCGCCAAGATGGCAAAGCTCGCCTTTATCGTAAATGTGGTGATCGATGAAAGCAAGAAGACCGTCGCCGCCTTTGCGGGGGACTGTGAAAAAGCGCACATCGCCGGCTGCGATTACTTGACGCACTACTGCGCCGTGAAGGCCGTACCTGCCGACGTCGTTGTTACCACCAACGGCGGCGCGCCCTTAGACCAAAATATCTACCAGTGCGTAAAGGGCATGACGGCCGCGGAGGCCGCGGCGAAGGAGGACGGCGTGATCATACTTTGCGCCGCGTGCGCGGACGGTACCGGCGGCGACGCTTTTTATCGCGCGCTTGCAAGCTGCGAAAGCGCGGACGCGCTCTACGCGAGCATTATGGAAACGCCGCAGCAGGCAACGCTAGCGGATCAGTGGGAAAGCCAGATTTTAGCGCGGATATTGAAAAAGCACAGGGTCGTCATGGTGACGCGCCCTGCGCTTGCGGATGTTGTGCGCGATATGAAGATGGAATACGCAGCGTCCCTGCAGGAGGCCTTACAGCGCGCCTACGCCATCAAGGGCGAAGGGGCAACCCTTACGGTGATCCCCAACGGCGTCAGCGTCATCGTATCATGATTCGGACGCGTGGTTGAGGTCGTTGTACCACTTTACGGCGGCGATATACGTTTCGTTCAGCGTGTCACAGCTGATGGCGTGCTCGTCCGCGAAGCGGGTGATCTCCTCCCAGTTGGAATAGTCGTAATGTCCGAAGAAGGTGACGATGTCGGAATAAACGCCGTCCTTGCCGACGAGAGATTCGCGGATGTCGTCCGCGACGGGGATTTCGGAAACCAACTCCTCCTTGGTTTTGTCAAGCGCAATGTGCAAAAGCGATAGCATGCCCGTGAGGAACACGTGGCGCGGGTCGCGCTTGGGGCGAAGCTGCGGCGCCAACAGCTCACCGAAGCGTGCGCGGATCAAGGACAGACGCACAAGCTCTGTGGGCTTATCCGCCGCCACTCCCTGCAAAGCCAGCATGGCGATCCATTTTTTGAGGTTCTCCTCGCCCAAGTAGGCGACCGCCATGGGGATGGAGGACATTTTGGAGCGAAGACCCATCGCGGCGGAGTTCAAAAGCTTGAGCAGCTTATAGGATAAAGCCACATCGGTGGATATGATGGAGCTGATCTCTTGGAAATCCACATAATCGTCCGTGCTGGTAAGCTGCAGCAGGCGGTAATAGTTGGTTTTGAGCGGATCGATATCCTTTGTCGTTTTGGTAACGACGGGCTGTTCGAAGAAATAGCCTTGGAACAGCTTAAAGCCACGCCGCTGCGCCGCTTCGTACTCTTCCTTGGTGGACACGCCGGTCGCGATGAAGGTCTTTTTGGAATTCTGCATAATAAGGCTCTTTTGCAGCGTTCCGTTCATGCCGTTGATCTCAATCTTGCAATAATCCACAACGTCCAGCAATACGCGGTTGATATTGCCGTCGTTTACGCCGGTGAGCGCGAGCAGATACCCGCTGGCGTGCAGCTTCCGATACAGCAGCATCTCGCTTTCGGAACAGCGATCCGAAGCGTGGATCTGTATCACGAATTTGTCCTTGGGAAGGTTTTTCTGCACGACGCTCGAAAAGAGCTGCTTGGTAAAGGAAATAAAATACTTCGCCTTGTTTTCGATCTCGGTCAACCCCAAAGCGTCCAGCGTCCGGTTGAATTCCGTCAAATTCACAACGCCGTCGCGCTCCTTTTCGGCGCTCGTGCCATCTAGAAGTTCGTAGCCAAAGGTGCGCCCGCTTTTGATAAGAATAGGCTCGATATTGATATAGATGTTCTTGAATTTTTGCGCCTTGTCGAACTTATCCTCAAAGAAGGTAACGCGGTTGCGTCCCGCCGCTTTTGCTTGGTACAGCGCGATATCCGCCTTGCGCAAAAGCTCGGAGGAGGTGCTGCCGTGCTGCGGGAAGAAGGCTACGCCCATGCTAAGAGAGCATTGATCCTCGATGTTGGGCATCGTATAAGAAACCAGCGCCTTTTTCAGCAATTCCCCATAGTAAGCGACGCGCGCCTCCGCCGAGTTGAACGCTCCGGGCTTATCCCGCAGCAGCAGCACGAACTCGTCGCCGCCAAGGCGATATAGATGCTCTTTGAATTCATCCACGCGCTGCAGGTGTTCCGTCAGGCGCTTGAGCATGACGTCGCCCGCATTGTGGCCGTAGGTATCGTTGATGATCTTAAAATAATCGAGATCCATGATCGCCATGATGCCGGAAGCCTGACCGCCTTCAATCTCCTTCGTGATCGCTTCAAAGTCTTCCTTGAGCTTTTGCCTGTTGGGCGCGCCGGTCAGCTGGTCAAGGTAAGCAAGGCTGTAGAGCCGCTGCTTATCCGTATACTCCTGCTGAATATCCCGTGCGATAAAAATGCGCGCGGGTTTGTTATCCGCCCAAATGATACAGTTCGTCATCACGGTATACAGATGGTCGTTGATGTCCTTGACCTCAAAGGTGGATGCTCTTCCGAGCGTATCGTTAAGCTTTGCGCAGATGTTGCACAGCCCCGGGAAAACATGCGCGTAACCGTCCTTGCAGGTGGTCGCCTCCGCCCAAATGGCGCGCATATGCGTGCGTGCGCACTCGTTTGCGTAAAGGAGCTCGCAGCGATCCGTGCGCACGACGACCACATCCGCGTCATACGCGCAGAAGACGCTGGATAGAAGCTGTTCCGCTTGCGACCGCTTTTTTCCGAAAATCATGATCCTTCTCCGAATTTGTAAAAATGTATGGCTGTTTTTGCTTTTGCACTTAAAAACTTTACTTCATTATAAGCGTATCGCGCGAATTTGGGAATGATTTGCGGCGGAAAGTTACAAAATATCTATAATTTGGGCTTGCGCGGGGAATGGGCGTAAAAAACGGCTCCGATGCGTCGGAGCCGTATAACGTATGGTGTGTCTGAAAGGGGGAACTTTCATTACCACTTGTTTCACTTGCAAGCTTAGTATAACACGCAAAGGGCGGGCATACATCACAAAAGTGTTGCAAATGGCTTAAATGTTTCATAAAAAAGCATTGCAAAGCATAAGGCAATCATGCCAAATCCTTTTCGATACGCGCACAGCGTTGCAAAAGACCGTTTTGTATGCTAACGTAAGCATGCAAGGAAAATATCCAAAACAAAGCGGAGGAATTGCGCATGATCGATTTGACGGAAACAACGCTAACGTCTGAGGAGATATATGACGGGCGCGTCGTGCACCTGTTTCGGGATACGGTAAGGCTTCCGGACGGTAAGGAGAGCGTGCGCGAGGTGATACGCCATCCGGGCGCTGTTTGCATCGTACCCGTTACGGACGAGGGCGAGGTCGTGATGGTACGGCAGTTCCGCTATCCGTTTGCGTCGGCGCTGCTGGAAATCCCGGCGGGAAAGATGGAGGCGGGGGAAAACCCGCTGGATTGCGCTATGCGCGAGCTTTCGGAGGAAACGGGCGCACGGGCGCGCGACTGGACGGCGCTGGGCGTGGTGTATCCAAGCGTAGCGTATCTGGATGAAAAAATATACGTCTATCTTGCGCACGGGCTGACCTTTGGCCAAACGCATACGGATGCGGACGAGTTTTTGCATGTGGAGAAGTATCGCCTTCGCAGCGTTTTGGACATGGTGATGGAAGGAAGCATACCCGACGGAAAAACGCAGATCGCCATACTCAAGGCTTGCCGTCTGCTGGGACTGTAGTATCCGGTCAGGCGCGGTAAGGGTATACGAAGACGCGCGCGATGTGTTATAATATCGGGCAGCAAGGTTACGGGGAGGTAACGATATTGGACTATAGCGGATGGGCGCTTTACTGCGATTTGGACGGCAGCCTGCTGAATTCATGTGGCGAGGTCACGCAAAAAAGCGCGGACGCCATCAACGCGTTTGTAAGCGGCGGCGGACTTTTCGGCCTTTGCACGGGGCGTGCCACGCAAAACGCCTTTTCACGTCTGCCCAACGTAACGATCAATGCGCCCTCGGTGGTGTTTAACGGCGCCGCTATATATGACTATGCGCAGAAAACGTATAGGGAGCTCCACTTGATCGATAAGTCTGCCGCTATGCGGGCGGTGAAATGGTGTGTGGAGCGTTTTCCGCATATTGACGCGCAGGTGTATACGCCGGATGAGATCATCTATGTATCCGCGCCGGCGAACGCCGATCCGGCCTTTTTGGATATCCATCGACCCTGCAGGTTCCTGCATCCGGACGAGACCGCGGGGTTCGACTGGCTGAAGTGCTTGTTCTTTGGCAAAGGCGATTCGCTTTTACAGCTTGAATCAGACGTCGTGCAAAGCGGCATTGCGGCGCGCGTAGAACTCGTGCATTCCGCAACCGACATTACGGAGGGCGCAAAATACCTTGAACTGGTACCTTTGCATATCAGCAAGGGGAGCGCCATCGCCTCCCTGCGCGCGATGGACGTACTGAAGGGACGAAAGATCGCCGGCTTTGGCGACTATGATAACGACATGGACTTTCTGCGGGCTTCGGATTATGCCTTTGCGCCGGAAACGGCGCTTGCAGAAGTGAAAGGGATCGCATACAAGGTGGTGTCGGGCAACAACGAGGATCCCGTATGCGATATTATTGAGGAGATACGGCGCCTGTCATAAGGCGCGGCGCAATGTAAAACGGAGTGGGGTGCATGTGAAATGGGCGTTATCGTAAAGGGAAAGCCGGTAGCGGACGCGTTGCTTGCAAGGGTTAAGGCGGATGCGGAAGCGCTTGTGCGTAACGGCGCGCCGCTATGCCTTGCCGTCATTTTGGTGGGCGACGATCCGGCCTCGAAAATCTATGTTGGAAAGAAGCATGAAACCTGCGAGCGTGTCGGCATTCAATCGCGCATGTACCATTTGCCGGATACCGTTTCTCAAGCGGAACTGCTGACGCTTATCGAAAAGCTGAACGACGATGCGCAGGTAACGGGCATTCTTGTGCAGCTGCCGCTGCCTGCGCATATCCACGCGAGGCAGGTGCTTCGCTCTATCGATACGCATAAGGATGTGGACGCCTTTTCCATGCTCTTGGATATGAGCGGGGACGATTTGGTGCCCTGCACCGCAGGCGGCATTCTAGAGCTTATCCATTCCACCGGCGTGGAGATCGCGGGCAAAAACTGCGTTGTGGTGGGGCGGAGCAACATCGTGGGAAAGCCCATGGCGATGCTGCTGCTGCATGAAAACGGTACTGTGACCATCTGCCACAGCGGTACGGTCGATCTGGGCGATCAAACGCGGCAGGCGGACGTTTTGATCGTTGCGGTGGGGAAAAAGAAGCTTATCACGGCGGATATGGTCAAAGACGGCGCGTTTGTGGTGGATATCGGCATGAACCGCGACGCGGACGGCAAGCTCTGCGGCGACGTCGATTTCGAGGCGATCAAAGAAAAGGCCTCCTATATCACGCCCGTGCCGGGCGGCGTAGGCCCCATGACCATCGCGATGCTGATGTATAACACCGTAGAAGCCGCCAAGCGGCAATTCGCGGCAACGCAGCAGATAATATAGGTGTTATAGGATCAATCGAAATATCAGTAAGCGCTGTTTCTGCGTTCCAACGTGAGCAGCGCTTCTTTCATTTCCAAGCCGCCGGCGTAGCCCGTCAGCTCGCCGTGCGCGCGGATCACCCTGTGACAGGGGATCACGATCATGATGGGATTTTTGTTGTTCGCCATGCCTACGGCGCGGTAGGCGTGCGGCACGCCTATGGCCGCCGCGATGTCGCGGTACGCACGCGTTTCGCCGTAGGGGATTGCGTAAAGCGCTTCCCAGACCCTTCGCTGAAACGTGGTGCCGACCGGCGCCAACGGAAGACGGAATACCTTGCGTTTACCCGCGAAATATTCCTGTAGCTGCGTGAAGGCGGAATCCGAAAGGAAGCTGCGAATACCGTCGTCCTCGTTTTCCAAGGAACGGCGAATGCCGGTGATCGCTTCGGTGTTATAAGTAACGGTCAATCTGCCAAATTCGGTATGATAGGCGGCTTGTGGCATGCGCGAAACTCCTTCGATTCATCTGACAAAATCGTTCTATGGTGGATTTTAACACAAGAGGCAGCCAAAGTATAGCGAAGAAACGTTAGAGAACCGTAAAAAATGGGAAGGATAACCTGCCGCGCCATTTCCCCCATGCCATGGGAAATACTATATTATGAACAATCGGATTTTGTATTGCGCTTTACCGTTTGCATATGCTATGCTATCCGCAATCGGGATTTTATGCGCTGTGAGGCTGAAAGAATGAAAACCGCCAACTACGAGTTGTTCTTTTCTTATATAGACGATCTGCTTGCCGACGATACGGTGCAGGCTATGCGCGATGTGCGCCAGCATGCCGGTTCCGTTACGCGCTTGAGCCACAGCCTGTTTGTCGCGTATCTCAGCTATCGCATATGCCGCTTTTTCGACTGGCGGAGCGTGGAGGCGGCGCGCGGCGCGCTTTTGCACGATCTGTTTGATTACGATCAGCATGACCCGAAAAACCATAAGGGGCACCTCCGCAGACATCCGTTTGTAGCGCTGTATAACGCGAGCCTTCTCTTTCCTCTTTCCACGGTAGAGCGCGACGCGATCGCGCATCATATGTGGCCGATCAACATCGCGGCGCTGCCCAAGAGCAAGGAAGCCGCCGTCGTTTGCATTTCGGATAAGCTGTGCTCCATCGCGGAGGTATCGCGGCTGTATCTGCTGTTTCAAATGAATCGGAAATTGGCCGCCGATTTTTAGGCTGCTGCGCGGGTACGGGATCATCCCGTACTTTTTTTGTATATTTTCAAATCGAGTATTGACTCTGACGCAGCGTCATAGTTTACACTCCCAATTGAGGTGAGAGAAAATGCGATTGTCAGTAAGCGAGCTTTCCGATCAGAGCTGTGTAAGCGTGCGCACCTTGCACTACTATGATGAGATCGGGCTGTTGAAACCCTCGGAGGTGACGGAGGCGGGCTATCGGTATTATGACGATGACGCTGTGCGCCTGCTGCAGCAGATCCTGTTTTTCAGGGAGCTGGATTTTTCGCTCAAGGATATTCGCAGTATCTTGAACGCCCCGAACTATGATAAAGACGAAGCGCTGCGCAATCAGCGGGAGCTGCTTTCCCTGAAACGGGAAAGGCTGGATAAGCTGATCGGATTGCTCGACGCGAACCTGAAAGGAGAATGTGACATGGAATTCAAGGAATTTGACACGACGAAGATCGACGCTATGCGCGATCAATACGCGGAGGAAGCGAAGGCCAAATACGGCAATACGGAGGCATGGAGCCAATCCCAGCAGCGCGCGAAGAAATACAGCAAGGCGGATTGGGAGAGGATCAACGCCGAGGCGGACGGCATCATGGCAGGCTTTGGTAAGCTGGTCGGAAAGGGAGCAGAGGACCCGGCCGTGCAGGAGCAGGTGATGGCGTGGAAGGCGCATCTTGAACGTTACTACTATGACTGCACCGACGAGATATTCTTCGGCCTTGCCGCCATGTACGTGCAGGATGAGCGGTTTATGAAGAACATCGATAAGCATGGCGCGGGAACCGCGCAGCTGATGCACGACGGGATGCTTTCTTATGTGAACCGCCGGTAAGCGCGAAAGCAAAAAGGAGCTGTAAAATGCGGCTCCTTTTTTTATGCTTGCAGCGCGTTTTTGATTTCGCGCGCCGTTTCCTCCGGCGCGTTGGCGTTGGAAACGACGAGATCGGCGCAAGCTTCATACAAGGGCAAGCGCTGCGCGTACATAGCGTCAAGCGCCGCGGCGTTTTGCGAAAGCGGACGACCTTCCATAGAGAGTGATACAAGCGGGCGCTGCAAAAACACGACGAACGCGTTTTCGCGCATGGCTTCCCGGTTGCCGGCATCCAATACGGCGCCGCCGCCGGTGGCGATCACATAACCGCTTTCCTTACACAGTGCGCGTATCTTCTCTCGTTCCGCGCTTCGGAAGAACGCCTCGCCCTCGCTTTGAAATACGTCGGGTATGGAACGCCCAAGCTCGGTTTCGATTTCCGCGTCCGTATCCAAGAAGGGACGGTTCAGCATCGATGCAAGCAGCTTGCCGACCGTTGTTTTCCCACAGCCGGGCATGCCTATAAGCACGATGTTGCGCGTTTGGCGGGACAGCGCACGGATGATCTGCTCGGTTTTTGCCGCGGCAACCGGCGTGCCCGTAAACAATTCCGACGCGGCTGCAGCTTGCAGCACGAGCATGGGAAGCCCGCCGCTTGCCTTGATACCGCGCGCGTTCGCCTGCTGCACAAGATCGGTGCGATACGGGTTGTAGATCACATCGAATACGGCAGAAAGGCTGCGGAAGGGGGAAAGATCGAGTATGCGCGCGCCGTTGTTGGGATACATGCCCACGGGCGTTGTGTTCACGATCACGTCGGCGTCATAGCAGGAGGAAAGGTCGTCGTAGCGAAGCGTGCCGCCGCGGGAGGCCTTTTGTATGACGGCTGCGCCCATATCCTCCAGCACAGTGGAAACCGTGCGGGACGTTCCGCCCGTGCCGAGTATCAAAACGCTTTTATTCACAACCGAAACGCCGGCACGCCGCACCATGGAGCGGAAGCCGAAATAGTCCGTGTTGTAGCCGTGCAGACCGTCCTTTTCGCGCACGAGCGTATTGACCGCGCCAATGCGCTGTGCAAGCGGATCAATCAGGCTGCAATAGGGTATGACGGCCT
The DNA here is from genome assembly GCA_964571055.1 of uncultured Oscillospiraceae bacterium. Taxonomy (GTDB): domain Bacteria; phylum Bacillota; class Clostridia; order Christensenellales; family CAG-138; genus JAQVRG01. The sequence goes on from CAZNAL010000001.1 coordinate 19,249, forward strand.
GCTTGTACGGTATCGTGACATTGAGGCCGTCAAACGGCTCGCGCAGCAAAAAATCCTCCAGCTTTTCCGGCTCAACTGCAAAGAGCGAATAGCGGTAATCGCCCAGCTGCGCGTGGATGCGCGGCGAAAAGCTGTGCCCTAGCGTCCGTCCTAATAACCCAAAGCGTCCGTTCATATGCCGCTTCCGTCCTTTTGCATAACGTGCGCTTGGTATTCCTTGCTAAGCGCGAAAAGCGTTTCAAAGAGGCGCTTGGCGTAGGGCGCGTAATCGCCCGCCGCGCTGCAAACGCGAAGGAGGATCGCTTGCTCCCGATCTGTATGCGCAAGCTGCGCGCCGCTTGCCATCTTGCTGTGCGCAACGTCCTTTGCAAGGCGCATGCGTTCCACGAAAAGCTGTACGATTTGGTCGTCAACGGCGTCGATGTCCGCTCGGATTTGCGATAGGTCACGATTTTGCATCATTTGCACCTCCATTACAGCAGCATGTCCAACAGTGCGATGGCTGTGGCGGCTTCCACGCAGGGAACGGCGCGCAGCGCCACGCAGGGATCGTGCCTGCCATGAATGGTAAGCTGCGTGTTTTCTTTGGCTGCAAGATCCACGGTATCCTGCGTAAGGCCTATGGAGGGGGTAGGCTTGAAGGCGGTTCTAAAAAGAAGCGGCATGCCGCTGGTTATGCCGCCCAAAGCGCCGCCGTGATTGTTCGTGCGCGTTTTTACCGTGCCGTGATCGTATTCGAAGGGGTCGTTGTGCTGACTGCCGCGCATACTGCTCGCGGCGAAGCCCGCGCCGAACTCTACGCCGCGCAGCGCGGGTATGGAAAACAGGATGTGGCAAAGCCTATTCTCCACCCCGTCAAAGGGCGGATCGCCCAAACCGCCGGGAAGGCCGATTGCGGCGCATTCGATCACGCCGCCGACGGAATCCTTCGCGTCGCGCGCTTCTTCGATCACGCGCCGTATCGTATGCACAGCCGCTTCGTTCAAGACGGGAAGCGCATGGGCGCGTACGCGCTGAAAATCCGTTTCCTGCACGTTGACGGGATCAAAGGGGTCGTCCTTGATTTCGGCGACGCTAAGTAGATGCGCGCCGATTGTTATGCCGCGCCGCGCAAGCGACTGCATGGCGACGGCGCCCGCAAAGCAGAGGGGCGCTGTAAGGCGCGCGGAAAAATACCCGCCGCCGCGAACATCGTGCGCTTTACCGTGCTTAAGAAGCGCCGCGTAATCCGCGTGCGAGGGACGCGGCGTGTTTTCAAACCCGGCGTAATCGCCGGAATGCGCGTCCGTATTGCGGATGATGGCCGTGATGGGCGCGCCGCAGGTATGGCCGTCCACAAGCCCGGCGAGTATTTCGGGTACGTCCGTTTCCCTGCGCGCGGTGGTCAACGCGCCGCCCGGCGCGCGGCGGGAAAGAAAGTTTGAGATTTCCTCCATATCCAGCGCGATACCTGCGGGCAGACCGTCGATCACCACGCCCACCGCGGGCGCGTGCGATTGGCCGAAGAGCGTAACGCGAAAGCGTTCACCATAACTAAAGGACACGGTATTTTCCTCCTAACGCTTGAAAATCGGCAAAAAAGTCGGGATAGGATTTGCGCACGGCCTCCGCGCTGTCTATGCGAAGGTCTCCCACGAGGCTCCCCGCGATACTCATCGCCATGACGATCCTGTGATCGTTATAGCCGTTGATCTGCGCGCCGTGCAGCGCCTTGCCGCCAAGGATGCGCATGCCGTCCTCGCGCTCAAAAAGCACGACCCCCATAGCGCGAAGACACGATGCCATGGCCGAGAGCCTGTCGCATTCCTTGATGCGCAGCCGCGCGCCGCCCGTAAAATCCGTTATGCCGTCATGGAAGGCGGCGCAGACGGCCAATATGGGGAAAAGGTCGGGGCAGCCGGAAACGTCGATCACGCCGCCGAGCTTGGGAAGAAGCGCGCGTATCGCGCGATCAGGCTGTGCGGATGCGGGATCAAGCCCCTGCACGTCAACGCCTGCGGCGAGAAAAAAGGCCGCGTTTGACCAATCGCCCTCCACGATGTATCGATCGGGCGCGGTATAGGGCTGCTTGCCGGGAACGAAGTAGCCGTCCGAGGTCGTATCGATGCGCACGCCGAAGCGGCGAAGGGTGAGGATGGTCATCTTTACATACTGTGCCGAGACCTGTTCGCCTTGTATATGCAGCGTGCTTTCACCCTGCAACAGGGGAAGAAGGAATAAAAGACCGGATAGGAACTGCGAACTGACGTTGCCGGGGATGGTATACCGCCCCGCGCGCGGCTTGCCGTGCAGCGTGAAAGGAAGACGGTCGCTCGTCGCGCTTACGCCATGCTGCCTAAGCGTTTCTAAAAGCGATGCGATGGGGCGCTCCGGCAGTTTGCCGTGTCCTAGAAAGGAAGGGTTTTGACTGACCGCAGCCGCGACGGGCAAAAGGAAGCGAAGCGTGGAGCCGCTTTCGCCGCAATCCAACTGCGGCGCTGCCGTTTCGCCTTGTATCGGAGACACGAGAAAGCCGCGTTCTGTTTTTTGTATGGAAGCGCCCAGCGCGCGAAGCGAGCGTACCGTCGCTTCGATATCCTCGGAGACGGTGCGTACAAGAACCTCGCAGGGCGTTTGCGAAAGCGCCGATGCAATGAGCGCGCGATGCGCGTCCGACTTGGAGGGGATCGCCTGTATAGCGCCGCGCAAGGGGCTTTTTTCAATGCATACGTTCATTCCGCGGTTCCTGTAGCGATTTTCATGATGGGCAACAGCTCGCTCATGGGAATATCATAGGGAACGCATTCTCCGATACGCTTGATCAAGATCAGCGTAAGCGTATCGCCCATGCGTTTTTTATCAACGTGTGCGGCGGTGCATAAGGCCTCCGCGTCGAAAGCGCAGTCCGTGGGCAGATGGTTTTGAACGAGCGCTTGGCGTATCGTATCCGAAAGGCCGGGGGAGGCGAGGCCCAAGCGTTCGCTTACGCGCGCCGCCATCAGCATGCCGATACCTACGCCCTCGCCATGATACAGGGAAAAGCCGCTGCAAGATTCCACCGCGTGGCCGAAGGTGTGGCCGAGATTGAGCATGCGGCGTTCACCCGTATCCCGTTCATCCTCTTGTACGACAGCCGCCTTCAGTTCTATGTTGCGGTACACGACGGATTCCATATCCTCTTTGAAATCCCCCGCCGCCAGCGCTGCAAATAAAGCGGGGTCATAGAGTAGGCCGTGCTTGAGGGCTTCCGCCGTGCCCTCGTTGAAAACGGGCGCGGGGAGCGTTTGAAACACGTCCGGGTCGATCAGCACAAGGCGCGGCTGTAAAAACGCGCCCGCGAGGTTTTTGCCGGCTTTCAGGTCGATCGCCGTCTTTCCGCCCACGGAGGAATCGATGGCGGAAAGAAAGGTGGTGGGGATTTGCACGCAATCAACGCCGCGAAGATAGCAGGCCGCCGCAAAGCCCGCGGTATCGCCTACGACGCCGCCGCCCAGCGCGACGACGGTGTCGGCGCGCGTAAAGCCGCTCGCGGCCATATGCTCCAGAATGTTGCCGAACGTTGCGAGGTTTTTACTCTGTTCGCCTGCGGGGAATACAAAGGAACCCGTGCCCGCGCCCAGCGAATCGACAAGCGCGTCGAGATAGAGGGGGGCTACGAGGCTATCGGTCACGACCATGCAGCGCGTATCCTTCTTAAGTGCGCGAAGCAGCGTATGCGCGGTTTGCAGGATACCGCGCTCGATACAAACGTCGTATGGTTTTGCGGCTTCCACGCGTATGCGCTTCATCGTTCCTTCTCCTTTTCTTCGGAGGCGAGCTTTGCTTGCGTTCCCGCTTCCAAGAGCGCTTGGAGCGTGCCCGCGTCGCGGCCGCGTATGGCGGCGCTGTAGGCTTGCAGCTTATTCGTGATTTGGTCGATCTCGTCGGCGAGGTGGTCGGCGTTTTCCAAGAAGAGCTCCGTCCACATCGCTGCGTTGAGCTTCGCCACGCGCGTGAGGTCGCGAAAGCTGCCCGCGGAGTACCCTTTATGCCGCATCGCAAGAGGATTCTGAATATAGGCGTTGGAAACCACATGCGCAAGCTGCGAGGTATAGGCGATCATTTCGTCATGCTCCTCCGGCGAGAGGATGGGCGTGCGTGAAAAGCCAAGCTCCATGCAGAAACGGGACACATAGGAGACCAGCGCTATATCCGTGCCGGTATAGGGCGTGAGGATGATGGAGGCGCGCACGAACATCGTATCCTTGGAGCTTTCAAAGCCGAAGGCCGCCACGCCTGCCATGGGATGCGCGCCGATAAAGCGGAAACCGTACTCTTCTGTAAAAGGGAGTATTTCGCGGCAAACCATGGCTTTGGTGCCGCCGCAATCCATCACAACGCCATTTTTATTGAAATACGCGGCGTTTTCGCGCACATAGGACACCGTGCTTTTTGGATACGTCGCGATGATGACGACGTCGCAGTCGGCGAGCTTTTCTTGTGTCAGCTCATCGTCGATGGCGTTGAACATCTTCGCCGCGAGAAAGGTGCTTTTGTTGATGTCACAGCCAAGCACCGTGTGCGCGGTGCGCTGCTTGAGGGCTTTTGCAAACGAGCCGCCCATTTGGCCAAGGCCGACGATTCCGACGATCATAGCGTGTATTCCTCCGCCGTGCGCTTGTAGGCGTAGGGAAGCACCTGCGCCACGGCCTTAGCAAGCGCCGCGAACGCCTCCGGCCGAAGGGACTGCCTGCCGTCGCAAAGCGCGTGCTCGGGATCGTTATGCACCTCGATCATCAGTCCGTCCGCGCCCGCCGCCACCGCGGCCAGCGACATGGGCAGCACGAGGCTTGCAAGACCGGTCGCGTGGCTCGGGTCCACGATAACGGGAAGATGCGTCATCTCCTTCAATATGGGAACGGCGGAAAGATCCAGCGTATTGCGCGTAACGGAGGGGATGGTGCGGATGCCGCGTTCGCATAGAATGATGCTTTCGTTGCCGCCGGACATGATGTATTCCGCGCTCATAAGAAGCTCCTCCAAGGTGTTGGCAAGACCGCGCTTGAGGAGGATGACCTTGTCCGTATGTCCAAGCTCTTTGAGAAGCTCGAAATTTTGCATGTTGCGCGCGCCGACCTGTAACACCTGCACGTCTTCAAACAAGGGAAGCTGCGCGATGTCCATGATCTCGGAAACGACGGGCATGCCGTTTTCTTTGCCGGCTTGCGTTAAAAGCGAAAGCCCTTCCTCGCGCAGCCCCTGAAAGTCATAGGGGGAGGTGCGGGGCTTGAACGCGCCGCCGCGCAGGAGCTTGGCGCCCGCGCTCTTTACGCTCTTGGCGACGAAATCCATCTGCTCCTTGGATTCTACGGAGCAAGGGCCCGCGATGATCTGAAAATTGCCGCCGCCGATCTTTACGCCGTCGATGTCGATCACGGTGTCCGCCGGGTGGAATTTGCGGTTCGCGTCCTTATAAGGCTCGCTGATGCGTCGCACGGTCTTTACGATATCCAGCGCCGTGAGAAGATCGATATCCACACGGGACGTATCGCCCACCAAGCCCAAGATGGTGACGTCGTCGCCCTGGGAAACGTGGATGTTCAGACCGAGACTCCGTAAAAAGTCCATCAAGCTGTCGATGCTTTTTTGCTGTGCGTTGCTTTTTAATACGATAACCATGGCTTTTGTCCTTCCCTGCGTTTATGATAGTAGCTTAATAAACCCATAAAAAAACCCCGCATGCTTGTTATGCTGCGGAGCTTATTATCAAAGCTTGTGATTGTGAAACGCCATACGCTCACATTCTGCCGACAGCACAACGCGCCATTGCCTCGCGGTAATAGCGGTAATAACGATAGCTGTAGGCTGTGTGTATGCTCTGCACGCGCGTGCCCTCCCTTAAATGCTCCGTAAATGTTACCACGATTCAACGATATTGTAAATAGCCAAATTTTATCATGATTGGATTTGGCGAACGCGCGCGGGTGTGTTACAATGCAATGGTATTCTATCGAATCGAGGACGGGTATGCTCAAACGGATCAAGCTTTCCGAGCGCGTTATGCCGGATTATACCAAGGGCGAGGAAACCGTCAACATGGTCACGCACATCGTGGGCGGCGCGCTTGCTGTGGTCGCTTTGGTTGCGGCGGTGCTGATAGCGACATGGAAACATGACGTATACGCTATGGCAGCCGGCGCCATATGGGGCATGACCACGGTGATCCTCTATACCATGTCGAGCGTTTATCACGGATTGCGCCCCGATAGGATGGCAAAGCGTGTTTTTCAGGTCATCGATCACTGCGCCATCTATTTGATGATCGCGGGCACCTATACGCCGCTTTCCCTGTGCGCGCTGCGGCCTTGGGACGCCAAGCTCGGCTGGATCATCTTCGGCGTTGTATGGGGGCTGGCGCTGCTTGGCATCGCGCTCAACGCGATCGATTTGGAGCGGTATAAGATCATTTCCATGGTGCTGTATCTTGGCATGGGCTGGTGTATCGTCGCCACCATGCGCTTTTTGCCCCAGATACTTGGAAAAAACGGCACGCTTTTTCTGATACTCGGCGGTATCGCATATACCTTGGGCGCCGTTTTCTATTGCGTTGGCGGCAAGCGGCGTTATGCGCACTCTCTGTTTCATGTGTTCGTGGTGGTCGGTACGGTTTTCCACGCGCTCTGCATTCTGCTGTATGTGATATAAGCTTGCTTCTCGCAGGATTCCGTATTGCGCTTATGTGTAAAATGTTATACAATATCAGCTAGAAATGGGCTTTTTTCGCGGGTTCCTACCTATCAACAAGACTTGGAGGAAAATATGCAAAAGGTGCAAAACGCGCGCAACGTTCTGATTGCGGACGACAATCTCATCAACCGTCGAATACTCAAAGCGGTACTGGGTTCTGAATACAACATCCTTGAAGCGGAAGACGGCTTACAGGTCATGGATATTCTGAAGGCGCGGGGGGACGAGGTTTCCGTCGTGCTTTTGGACATTCTGATGCCCGGTATGGACGGTTATGAGGTGCTTCGCGCGGTACGCGCCGATCCTCAGTATACGTCGCTGCCCATCGTGGTTACGACGCAGCAGGACGATATGGAAGCGGAGCCGGTAGCGCTGGCGCTTGGCGCTACGGATTATCTGCCTAAGCCTTACAGGCCGGAGATCATCAAGCAGCGCGTTCGCAATTTGATCCAGCTGCGCGAATCGGCCGTGTTTATTGACGCGATGGAGCGAGACAGTATTTCCGGGCTTTATACCGAGGAGGCGTTCGCACGCTCCGCGCAGCGGGTGTTGGACGCGGGCGCTTATCCGTTTTACTATTTGATCGCCATGGATATGGACAGATTCGAGCTGGTCAACGAGATATTCGGCTTGGAGGAAGGCAACCAGATTCTGCAATTCTTGGGCCGTTCCATTACGCATACGCTCAAAAACAACGGCGGCGTGGCGGCGCGTACAAAGGGAACCAAATTCTTCATGCTGTATCCGGCCAAGGCGCAAGGCGACGAAAAGGAAGTGATCCGCTTTCTGCGCGACGGTTTGGCGAGTTACCCCGTCGATTTCATCCTGACGCCGCGCTTTGGCGTTTATCCTGTGGATAAAAAGTCGGCGACGGCGACCACCATGTGCGAAATGGCGCGTACGGCCCTCAACGCCGCGGAAAAGCGCATCGACGATCCCGTCGTTTATTATGACGAGGCGTTTCAGAAAAAAGTCATGGAGGAAGTGCAGATCACCTTTGAGATGCGCTCCGCTTTGGAGAACGGGCAATTCCGTCCCTATTATCAGCCCAAATACAATCTGCAGACGGGCGAGCTGCAGGAGGCGGAGGCGCTGGTACGCTGGATCCATCCGGAACGCGGCAAGATGTCGCCCGCCAGCTACATCCCCATTTTCGAGAGAAACGGCTTTATCACGCAGATGGATCTCAAGCTTTGGGATTCCGTATGCGCAAACATCCGGCATTGGCTGGATACGGGGCTGAACCCCGTACCGGTATCCGTCAACGTTTCGTGGGTCGATATTTATAACCCCAATTTGGCGGCGCTTTTGCGGCAGGTCGTTGATAAATACAGCCTTCCTACGAGCATGCTGCATCTGGAGATCACCGAAACGGTATACACGCAAAACCCCCATCTGATGATCAAAACGCTGCGCGCCTTACGGGACGCGGGCTTCATTATCGAGGTGGACAATTTCGGCCTCGGCTATTCGTCCCTCAACATGCTTAACAAAATCCCCGTGGATGAGCTCAAGCTGGATATGCGCTTGCTGGACAACAATCTTTTTGTCAAAGGAAATCGCAGCGTGATCAAATTCATTGTGGAGATGGCGCAGGATATGGGACTCTCCGTCATCGCCGAGGGTATCGAAACGGCTGACGATTATCTGTATCTCAAGCAGCTTGGCTGCCAGATGGGTCAAGGCTACTATTTGTCAAGCCCCTTGTCCGAAGCCGATTTCGCGGCAGCGTTAAAAGAGGGAAGGCGCCTGTCAAAATAAGGCGCGTGAGGGGAGCACGTTAGAGCACAGAGGATATGCCATGCAGGAAACACCGACATGTATAGAAGATATTCTTAGCGAAAAGCATCTTCTGACCATATTTGACAACATATCCAACGGGATCGCCTTGTTTGAAAAGGGCAAGACCCTTTCTTCCGTGTATCGCAACCAAAGCTTTTGCGATATACTCGGCTGTGCGATCCATGATGAAGCGGATGCGCTGACGCGCTTTTTCAGCATGGTTTTCGACGATTACCGCGATGATGTGTACGCGGCGCTGCAAAAGGCCGCGGAGCGGACGTCGGAGCCCGTGCAAACCGAATTAAAAATACGCAACCTGCACGGCGACGTTCTGCATTTGCAGGCGACCTTTCGCCGGATCGAAAACGAAAGCGGCGAGAAGGTCTTGATTTTACTCGTGCTTTGCGACGTTACGGCGCAGCGGGCACAGGAAGAAAAATCCAGGCTGATTACCGATCAAATACGCTATCGCTTGGAGCATGACGAATTGACGGGACTTCTCAATCGCGACGGCTTTTGCGAAAACACGGAAAAGATGCTCAACGCCTTTCAGGGTAGACCCCACATGCTGGTCTGCTTTAACATCAGCCGTTTCAGCGTCATTAACGATCTGTTGGGTACGGCGGCAGGCAACAAGATATTGCAGGAGTGCGCGCGGAGATTTAAGAAGGCCATGCAGGGCATCGGGATATGCGGCAGGCTGGAGAGCGATCATTTTGTCATATGCTGCCCCAAGTCGTATTTTTCCATCGATACGATGCTTTCTCTAGCAAGGCAAGGCTTTAATGAGATCGGCGTCAGCGACCGCGTCATTATCAACTTCGGTATCTATGAGATCGACGACCCAACGCTTCCCGTAGCGCAGATGTGCGAGCGCGCCAACCTTGCGCTTGCCATGGCGAAGGGCAATCATCTTGTGCCCTACGCATACTATGATGAAAAGCTAAGGAGCAGTATCATCGCCGAGCAGGAGATCGCCAGCGAAATGGAAACGGCGTTGGAAGAACGGCAGTTTCTTGTGTATTTGCAGCCCGTGCACAGCCTCTCTGACGGGGAGCCCATCGGCGCGGAGGCGCTTGTGCGCTGGAAGCACCCCGTAAGGGGGATGATCCCGCCGCAAATATTCATACCGATTTTTGAAAAGAGCGGCTTTATCGCAAGGCTCGATCATTACGTTTGGGAGGAAGCCTGTAAGATCTTGAAGACTTGGCGGGAAACGGGTAAGCGCTTGCTGCCCATCTCCGTCAATTTGTCGCGCCGCAGCATCTACGATGTCAATTTGGCGGACGATTTGAAGTTGCTCTTGACGCATTACGAGATCGATCCCGAATACCTCAAACTGGAAGTTACAGAGACTGCTTATACGGATAATCCCGAACAGCTCTACGACACGGTAAAGCTGCTGCGCGAAGAAGGCTTCACCATCATGATGGACGACTTTGGCAGCGGCTACTCCTCCCTGAATATGCTAAAGGAACTGCCGGTGGACGTGCTGAAGATCGACATGAAGTTCTTGGAGGGCTTTGAGACGTCCTCGCGCGCGGGAAGCATCGTGGCGGCGATCCTTCGTATGTCTAGATGGCTCAATATACCGGTCGTGGCAGAGGGCGTGGAGACCACGGAGCAGATCATGTTCCTGCACAGCATCGGCTGCGATCAGATACAGGGTTATTATTTTGCAAAGCCCATGGACGTGCAAGCCTTTGACATATATATAGAAGACTATAAAAAGATGCATATCGAGCCCAAGCACACGCCAAAGAAGGAATTCCATAGCAACGATTTTCTCGGCGGCAACGCCGCGGTTGACGCGCTGATGGAGAGCTTGGATATAGGCGTTGCGATCGTGGAGCTTACCGAAGATCAGCTGGAGCTGATCCGCGTCAATCACGGTTACTATGATTTGTTCGGCTATTCCCTGCACACCTCGGGCGTAATCAGCAAAAACATATGGGAAAAGGTCAACCGCGACGACATCAACAGGGAAAAACGGCTTTTCAAAAAAGCGGTGGAGACGCAAAAGGTGCAAAAGGGCGTCATTCGCTGCTATCATTCGGACGGACGCCTGCTTTGGACGGAATGCACGTTTGCGTTTTTAGGCGGCACGGAGGAAAGCGGCGTATTTTGCGTTACCTATACGGACGCGACCAAGCGGCGGAAGCTCGAGCTGCAATATGAGGCGTCCTTAGCGCAGGTTGAGGCGCTTACGCAAAGCATGCAGGAAGAAAAGTGCAGCATATCCTCGCAGGTATTGGAAGAGGAACGAGAGCACGAGATCTTTCAACAGACCTACGAGATACTCTTGGAGGATAGCAACGCGCTTCTCTTCGATTATGACATCAACATGGATACGATGCACGCGTCCTTCTACGATGGAAACGGCGGCCGTTCCACAAGAACGATCACGGATTTTCGGCCGTACACGGAGGGAACGGCCTTCCTGCACCCGGATTATAAGGAGAAGTATCTGGAGATTTTCCGCGATTTTATGGAACAGCCCATGTCCGGCGAGTATATGCTGCTTGCCGATCTCTTTGCCAAGAAGGATTTTCGCTATTACCGCACAAAATGCAAGAGCATAGCGGATAGCCAGGGCGTTGTTTATCGATTTATCGGCAAGGCGGAGGACGCCAATGAGGAAATGCGCAGCATGGAGGAAATGCGCGCGCAAACGGAGATCGAACCGCTAAGCGGCATGCTCAATCGCGCGACAGCCGAAAAGATGATACAGGAGATTTTACGCGGCAAGCATGGATACTGTGCCTTGTTTGTTATCGATATCGACAACTTCAAAAGCATCAACGATACGCTGGGGCATCTCTTTGGCGATGCGATCATCAAGGAGACGGGTACGCGGCTTCGCATGATCTTCCGGGAGGACGACATTTTGGGACGCTTTGGCGGCGACGAATTTTTTGCCTTCGTGCAGGATATCCGCGACATCGCCGTGGTGAAGCGCTGCGCTAAGCGCATCCTCAACGAGATCGCGGGTATCTCCATACCGGACATACCCCATACGCATTGCAGCGTGGGTATCACGCTGCTCACGCCGGAAGACAGGGAGTTCGCGGATGCCTTCGAGCGTGCGGATACGGCGCTGTACGAGGTGAAGAACAACGGCAAGAACGGGTATCTTATCTACGATAACGAAAGCTTTGCGTAAGCGATCGACAGGTATAGAATATGTATGTTCGCGAGATCTATAGAAACGATACGCCGATAGAGGCGGAGGACGGCTACCTTGCGCGCATACCGGCAGTCGCGGCGCTCCAAACGCTGCAGCTTGAAAGCCCTGTGACGTTTCTGATCGGGGAAAACGGCGCGGGAAAATCGACGCTGCTGGAGGCTGTCGCCGTAGCTTTCGGTTTTAACCCCGAGGGCGGGACGCGCAACTTCAACTTTGCTACGCAAAACACACATTCGGGGCTGCATCGTTATATTACGCTTGTCAAGGAGCCGCGCCGCGCGCGCGATGGCTTTTTTCTACGCGCGGAGAGCTTTTACAATGCGGCCACTTACATAGATGAATTGGCGCGTGAGGACGATCCGGCGTATCTTGATCATTACGGCGGAAGATCCCTGCACGCGCAATCGCACGGTGAAAGCTTCCTTTCGCTGGTGATGAACCGCTTCGGCGGGCACGGATTTTATGTGCTGGACGAGCCGGAGGCGGCGCTTTCCCCTTCGCGGCAGCTTGCGCTCTTATGCCGTATCCATGATTTGGTGGAGGAGGGCTCGCAGTTTTTGATCGCTACGCATTCTCCCATTTTGATGGCGTATCCGGGCGCGCAGCTATACCTGCTCGATGAAAACGGCATACAGCAAACCGCCTATGAGGAAACGGAGCATTATCAGGTCACGCGCAGCTTTTTAGATAACCCGCAGCGCATGCTGCGCATATTGTTTGAATGATTTTTGTGAAAGCATGAACGGGCGCGAATTCGATCAAGACGCACGATTCTCTATCATCTGCATCAGCAGCCAAGCCTTGGGCGCCGTTTCTTGCATAGCGCCGCCCTGCGCAGCCTTCGTACGCCGCGCCTCGGCGAGCCACGCGTCAAAGTAGACTTGGCCGTTTTCGGTTTCCATCTCTATCGCTTCGGAGCCTATCAGCGCGTCCATGATGATGCGCATCAAGTGCCCCTTTAAGCCGGTTTGACCGCCGTTTAGGAATGCGGAAAAGATATAACGGAGCGTATCGTCGCCGTAACGTAGAAGCGCGCTTTCCTCATTCGGGTGCGCGGCAATGTAGTCGCCGGGATTGGAGGACGCGGCGGGCGAGGACATGATGGTATCAAAAAGCTGCTCGATGGCCTTGTGTGCGTCCGCGTTTTCCGATGTAACGACGGCGCTGTCCGTTTCGTGGTCGGGAACAAGGCGGTAAATACTCCACAGGAATTTGCCCATATTGCTGTTTTCGCGTATCGCGGCGAGCCAAAGCTCGCCGTCCATGCAAAACAAGCTGTACGGCGCGGGCAGAGGCTGATAGAGCATCTCGCTGTATTGGCTGCTGACGGCGGGCGTGTTTTCGCTATCGAAAAAGAGCGCCGCCCATTCTTCGTCGGAATAGGGGAAGGGCTTCCATCCCCATTGAACAGGCGAGGCTGTGCCGATGATTTCGTCGCTGCTTTTGTTGTATACGGCGAATTCATTCTCGAGAATGACATAGCGCTCCCCGGAGTCGCCGTTGATCGGCATATAGGAACTGAGCGGGTTCATGTACAGGCAAGCGCCGGAAACGTAGGCCGCGCCCGCGACGAGATTGACAGCGTTCGGCGACGCGTCCGCTCGCAGCTTGAACAGCCACCGTATGGAGGCGGGCGCGTTATTTTCGCCATCATAGCCGTAGGCAAGGTATACTTCGCCGTTATCCTGCCTTAGCAGATAGTAAAACACGGAATTGGGGCTATCTGACACGCGCACGCGCCATGCGGCTTGGTTCTGTTTACGCAGCGTGTCGGCACGCGTATCTTTCCAAAACGCGTCCTCATCGCTTGCAAAGCAGCGGTCAAAGTTGTCACGGGTTAGGGTAGTGTTCGAAAGCGCTCCGCAAACAAGCCAATCCTTTTTATTTTCGTTTGCCATGAGAACGTCCCCCTTGGAGGAGAGAACAAGGTTTGGCGTTATGCGGTAGCGCGGCGCGGTTTCGGGCGTATTGGCAAAGGAATACTGCGGCGCCTGATACAGGATGCTTTCCACCGCGAATACATCCGTCGCGCCTTCTTCGCTTTTTTGCATGTCGGAAAAGGCTGCGTCGGGCGCCGCGGGCTTCATAAAGACGCAGACCGCTATCGCGATAGCTGCGATGATCGCAACAGAAAGGATCCAAATACGATTTTGAATACTGTATCGCATGGCGTGAGTTTATCAGTTTGGCGCAATATCGTCAAGTGCGGCGCCGCACTAGAGACGACGAGAGGCGGGTGAAAGGTTTACAGGAAATATGAAACCGAGTAGAATAGGGAAAGAAAAGTGAATGGCAGGGGGGGACCGGTAATGCTATTGAAAATGCTTTCCATTTTTGTATTGCTCCTGTTTTATACGGTATACTTTGTAAAAATGCTGCTTCAGAAAAAGCAAGGAATCAAGACACGTCAAATCGGAAAACGTAAAGAAAAAGGCCTGCATACGGTGGAAATGCTGATGTCCGTCGCGACGCTGTCCGCGCCTGTCATCCAGCTTATTTCCATTTTTACAGATGGTTCGATACTGCCCGAGCCGGTGCGATGGGCCGGTTTTTTCATCGGTATGCTCGGCGACGCCGTTTTTCTTACCGCGGTGGTGACGATGAAGAATAGCTGGCGTGCCGGCATTCCCGCATCCGATAAAACGGAACTCATACAAAACGGTATCTATCGATGGAGCCGCAATCCGGCTTTTCTTGGGTTCGATCTTATGTACGC
>CAZNAL010000001.1:33648-87597 GCA_964571055.1 uncultured Oscillospiraceae bacterium
ACGCCGGCATTTGCATGATGTTTTGTAATCCTTTTACCGCGGTGAGTTCACTATTTGCAATGACGATGCTGCATTGCCAGATATTGCAGGAAGAAAAGTATTTGGCGGCGGCTTTTGGCGAGCCCTATCTATCATATAAAGCGCGTGTGCACCGGTATATCGGCAGAAAATGATTTTTCGGATGTAATATAGAAGCTTTCGGCCATGGGCCTTCAAAACACATTTCTATGGGTACTCGAAAAGAACGTCCGCGCGCAGACGTTCTTTGAAAAGCGCGGCTTTCACTGCGCGAAGCTCTATTTAACCCTTAGCGCCTGTCCCTGTCAATCGACTCCAGAGAAAGCACCGAGAGGACGGCGAAAGCGAGAATGAAGCAGACAAGGCTGAACCAGCAGTCCAGCACATTATCAACGCTACGATCATACGCCGGAATTCGACTGCCTTTCGCGGCGTCTTGCGTAAGCATCGTCCTTAGCCGCGCTTCTCCGATGATATCGATCAACTGCCCGACTGTGAACTCCACGGTAACGCTCTGCGCACGCAGCTTCTGTATATCCGGGTCGCCGGCAATGGAATCGATCACGTCGCCAAGCGTCACCTTTTGACCGAACGAATAGTCCTTGAGATCCTCCATCAGCGTATCCAATTTCATCTGATGTAAAGCCTCACCCACCGTAATCACGGTGTTGTTCTGTTTTCCTACAGGGTTTGTTTCGGCGGCCGGATCAAAATCCGGGCCTACGTCCACCTTTTTTGTTAGAAGCGCCTTCCATGATTCGGACTTTTGAAGATCCTCCCAGACCTCTCCGACGCTGGAGCTGTCTCCTATTTTTATCGCGCGTAATGGCCGGCCGATCTCATTGCTGTCGTCGGACAGAAAATCCAGCGCCTGACCGAGCGTTACGACGCCGCTGATCTGCTTGCTCTTTGCATTTTGCACCATATTCCACGCCGACATCATCGGCTTGTTATTATAGTCCGCTTGGGCGGCGATGCAGGTAATGCCGTGTTTGGAAATCGTAAAGTTTGACACGGGCTTACACCATGTCGGTAAACTGAAGATGCCGCCGGAGAACACCAGCTGGAAAATAAGAAGAAAAGGCATCACGGTCATGGCCGCGGTGGTGGTACGCGCGAGGCTGGATACAAAGAGGGAAAGCATATCCGACGCGTAGGTAATCAGGAAAACCGTAATGCCCATATCGAGCATAAAGAACGGCGTTATGAACCCCGCCTTCGGGAACTGCACGCCCATCATAGAACAGACATACAGCGTTAGAATCGTTTGTGCCAGGCACAGCAGCGCCTGATAGAGCATGTGCGAAAGAATATAGGAGGAGATATGCATGCCGGAGCGATGTTCGCGCTTGATGATGCCTCTTTCACGGCAGATCACCTGAATGGAATTAAAGCCGCCGTTCCATATCCCAACACAGCATAAAGCGAAAGCGCCTGTAAACGTGCCTTCCCGAGTGATGAAGAAACTATATTTTACGACCATCGATACCAAAGCGGCGATCAGCGCCGCCATGGGCAGCACCTTCCAGTCGTTCTGATAGACGAACATGCGCAGCAATTTGCCAAAGATAAAGGAAACCTGTGACAAGCGCCCGCGGTGAAGTACCTTCCTTCGCCGCGTAGTAGGCGTAGTAGGGGATACCGTTTGATTGACGATTTCAGGCATGCTGCACCTCCGCGTACTTCGCAATGAACGCATCCGCAAGACCTTCGCCGCCTTCTTCCTTGCGGTTGATGCTCATAACGATCTGTTCCATTTTTTCTTTGCCAAAGAAGGCCTTCGCTTGTTCAACAGGACCAAAGAACGCCAAGCGTCCCGTGCGGCTGCCATCCTTGGCGAGCACGATCACATCGTCAAACAGATCGACGACACGGTCGGGCGTATGGGTGATGACGATGACGATCTTACCTTGATCGGCGATTTTGCGCAGTTGTTCCATCAGATCCCGCGCCATCACACCGTCCAAGCCGGAATCCGGCTCATCCAGAATGAACAGGGAAGGGTTGGAGATAAACTCCATCGCGATCGAAATACGCTTTTTCTGCCCGCCGGACAGCTTTTCTATTAAGCTGTTCTTGACGGGCGTCAGGCCGAAGATTTCCATCACCTGTTCGACCCGCTGCTTCCTGTCCGCACCGGAAATGTCGGTGGGCAGCCGCAGCAAGGATTCGTCCAGCAGCGTATGAAGCACGGTGTCCTTGCCCCGTATCAGCTCCTGCTGCGGCACAAATCCGATTTCATACTGCATTTTTTTGTAGTTAGCGTATACGTCGCTACCGTTGAGCTGCACCTTGGCCTTTGCCTTCTCATACCCGTTCACGGCGTTGAGAAACGTCGTTTTGCCCGCGCCGGAGCCGCCCAATAGCAGCACCATATGTCCGGGCTGGATGCGCATGTGAATATCCCGAAGAAGATATTTTTTCCGGAAGAAGTCAAGGACAGTGCGTTCTTCCAAATTGATCGTCAGACCGTCGCCCATCGCTTCCACGCTTTTGCCGGAGAAAATGGCGACGGAATCGCGCCGGATATCCTCCGCTTTCCACTTTGGCTGGTATTTTTTGCTGTAGCCCCAAAGCATCGACGGCAGTGCATGGATCAGGATCCACAAAAATATCCACCGGTTACGAACCCCATACACTTCGACAAGTCCGTCATACACACGGATCGAGTAGACGAGCCGGATGATGGAGATCACCAAGGCAACCACGCCGATCATCACTGTAGCGGTTGGCGGGATTTTCATGGTGGGGTCGATCAAATTCAGCAGGAGCAGTATAAACGAGAGCACGCTGGTCACGCGTCCCTCTGCTTCACGCCCCGCGCAGACTGCCAGCTTATAATCGCGAACGCAGGGGATCAGCGCCCACCAGCTTGGGATATTCGACTTTTTAAACATCCCCCACAAGCCCGCGATATACAATGCTTCAAGGATTGCCATGCGCCATTCGTTCGTATCAAAGAGCAGGATCAAGATGATCGATAGTATATTCATGCATTCTATCCCTTCGTGAAATGGATTTTAAGATCACACTGTGCCATTTTCCGCCGAAATAAGCCGCCGCCGGCAGATCATGACGCTTCGCCTCGCTTATCTTTTTACGCCAAAAGCGCCATGCAATAGATCATTGCGGAATTCCAGTAGATGGTCACCTCGTTGGTGGAATAGCTCATGGTATCATCTATATAGCATTCCGCGGGGGCGCGTCCGGTCAAATGCGCCTGTGCGCAGGGATCGTGCAGTCCGGCGTCCGGCCCGCCGACCAGCATGCCGGGCATCGGCGTATTCGCGGCGACCGACGGGCGATGGTGCGGATGCAGGGGCGAATGTGCGCAATGTCCGGTCACATAGCACATGGATAAGGGGTTTTCACCCAGCAGATAGGCATAATGCCGCTGCGCCGCAGAAAGATAGCGCGGATTCGCCGTGAAGCGGTACGCTTCGCCAAGGAGAATGGCATTGTTCGCCAAATACATATTGCTGCCCCAAAGAAACTCCCCCGCAAGTGAAATACAATTGGGATCGCTTTCGGAAAGCGAAGCTAGACGGTCCGCTTCCGTAAGCAGGCGGGATCGCATTTTTTGATAGAGCGAGCAGGAAGGACTTGCGCCGTTCAGTATTGCCAAGCATCCATAGCCCGCCATATCCGCCCAGCCGAGCCGCAGCGGAAGATCATCTCCGGACAGCGCCTCCGCTTGCCGCGCATAGCAGGTCTCGCCTGTTGCCGCGAACAAGGCTGCCGATGCATAAAAGCGCTCGTCCGCATCGTTTGCATCGTCGTACTCGCCTGTAACGATCGCCGGCGGATTATGGAAGGGGATCGGTTTTGCATGCTGTAAAAAATCATAAGCGCGCTTGCCTGCCGCAAGGCATGCATCCGCGAACGTTTGGTCAAAGGGCTTGTATGCGCTGTACGCCATCGCCATGATACCGGCAAAATCGCCCGTCGCCGCCGTGGAAACAGGTGAAATAATCAGTGGCTCCGTTTCTTCATCCGGCTGAATAAAACCGCAGAAATTCGCACAACTCACCTTATGGAATACGGCGCCGTCCTCCCGCTGCATTTTGAAAAGCCAAAAAAGCTCATAACGCGCTTCGTTCAGAACATCCGGCATGTCGTTTCCGCTCTCCGGGATTTGCAGGCTTTCTGTAAACAGCGAAGGCGCGGTTTGGTATGCAAGCAGCAGATCGGCGACCGCTTTTGCGGCAGGTACGGTGTAGCGTCCGTAATCGCCCGCGTCGTGCCAGCCGCCGCTGACGTCCCTTTCTTCGTTGGTTCCGTACACGCAAGCCTTATCCGTATGGCATGCCTTATGTGTAAATACGCCCGCGTCCGCTTCGGGCAGCGCGCAGCCACAGCGCTGTAAATAGAAGAAACGCAGCAAGTCCCGCAGCAGCTTTTGGTCCATCTGATGTTCCATGAAGTCCTCCCAATATTCAGTGTGATTTCATACGATCATGCTTTTCCGGTTTCCGGATCATCTGACGCCTGCATTAAAATATACATATCGTTAACAGGACAGCATGGGTGTGCTTCCCATTATACCCAAACTTTAGTGTAGCGTTTTTTTACGTGCGCGTCAATTCAAGACAAAACGAAAAACAACGATTGACATAGTGGGAATGAATGCTTATAATGATATTGATTGAATAATCATTCAACAATAAAAGAGGTGAATCACATGCCACGAAATCTGCAGCAAAACGAACAGGCACGCGAAACCCGAATGGAGCAGATCCGCATGGAAGCGCTGCGCCAGTTTGCGATGAATGGCCTGGCTGCGACACGCATACAGGATATTGCAAATGGCGTAGGCATGGCGCAGGGGCTCTTATATCACTACTATCCCTCCAAGGATTCGATCTATATCGATCTTATCAAGGACGCATTGGATAGAACGGTCGAGGCGGGCCTTGCTCTAAAGGCTAGGGACATATCTGCAGCGGAGAAAATCGATATTGCGCTGCGCGAACTGTTCCATACCATTGAAACGAGCGAACGCTTCGCCCAAACCTGTTGTCTGATCGCCCAAATGGGAAAAATCGTGCGCACGGGAGCGGATAACGAGTTTATTGAACAGAAAAGAAATGAGCCCTATAGGATCGTAGCAGACATGATGCGGCAGGGGCAAGCGGAGGGCAGTCTAGTAAAGGGGAGTGCAGATGCACTTTCCCTGATGTTCTGGTCTATGGTCAACGGTTTGGCGATCTACCGCGTTTCCCATGCTTATGTGGGGCCGATGCCGGAGTACCGGCTGTTTATGGCAATGTTCCTTGCAAAATCGGAAGTATAGAAAGAAGGTAATGGACATGATAAGCTTCAAAGCCCGGCTGATGCGCGCTTTCATGCGCAACCGGCATTTGTTAAAGGGAAAGCTCACGCCGCAGACGATTGACCAAAGCACCTCCATTGAGGAGTTGCGGACGAGTACGGAGGAGACGGCCAAACGCATGGTTAAGCCAATAGCCGGCGTTTCGTTTCAACCGGCGGAGGGTGCGCCTGTTTATGCGGAATGGGCCAAGCCGCAGGCGTGCAATACAGAAGACATGGTGCTATACTTTCACGGCGGCGGTTTTGTCACGGGCAGTGCACGTTCCCATCGCGGTATTGTCGGTAACTTTGTGAAGCGTCTTGGTATAAAGGCATTGGTATTTGATTATCGTCTTGCGCCTGAATATCCCGCGCCTGCGGCGGCTTTCGACGGTGCGGCGATGTATCGCTATGTGCTTAGCTTGGGTTATTCGCCTTCGCACATCGTGTTTGCAGGGGACTCATCCGGCGGCGGCATTGCGCTTTCTACCCTTCTGATGCTTAAAGATGAGGGGGCGCCTATGCCAGCTGCCTGCGTTGTGTTTTCCCCCTGCACGGATGCGACGCTTTCCGGCAGCTCCCATAGAACCCGCCTCAGGGCAGATCCTTGTACGCCAAAGGGTGCGAATGAGACCTATCTTGGCTATTATGTAGGCGGCGAAGATGCAACGCATCCGTATGCTTCCCCTCTGTTTGGAGAGCTGGAGGGTCTACCTCCGCTGATGATACAGGTAGGGGACGCGGAAACGCTGCTCGATGATTCCGTAAGGATGGCAAAAAAAGCCGCAGAAGCCGATATCGAAGTGCACCTGCATGTATGGGAAGGGCTCTTTCACTGCTTCCCTCTGCTTGCGCCTATGTTTTGCGAGGCAACACAGGCAATGGATGAAGTCTGCGCGTTCGTGCATAAGAAGTTAGCATAGATAAGCGGCTTGGCCGTTTTATTGCGCAGTTGCACGGTGCGACGGAACGTCTTTTCCCTGCGGCAGTTATGGCTCCCGCAGTTTCGGACGATGCAGAAGGGTTTACAACCGCAGCGAAAACGGATACGATGAGAAAAACAGATTTGCAGAGGTAGATCATGCCAAAGGAACTGTCTCAAATGACGGTAGAGGAGTTGTGGAAGCTATTCCCTATATGCCTTACTGCGTACAAAGACGAGTGGGCTGCTTGGTATGATGAAGAGGAAAAACGCATAGCCGGATTCCTGCATATGGGAGACGTGCGGATTCACCATATCGGAAGCACGGCTGTCCATGCAATATGGGCAAAGCCTATCGTGGATATTTTGCTTGAGATACCAAACGCCAGCTCCATGGAAAAAGTGAAGGCCATGCTGATCAAGAACGGATATATTTGTATGTCGGAATCCGCTTGCAGAAAATCCTTCAACAAAGGGTATACAAACGAAGGATTTGCCGATAGGGTCTTTCACTTGCATCTGCGGTTTTACGGCGACAACGACGAGCTGTACTTCCGGGATTACCTGAATGACGATCCCGCTGTCGCCAAAGAATACGAGGCGCTGAAGCTTTCGCTCTGGAGAAAGTTCGAGCATAACCGCGATGCGTATACCGACGCCAAAACCGATTTCATCAAGGAATACACGGCAAAGGCAAAGAAGAAGTACAAAAACCGTTATGCCAACGTTGAAAAAACCGGAATTTGCGAGAGAAAGATGATAACAATAAAGAGACTGATTCTTTCCGCTGCAACCGACGAAGAAATGGAGCAAATGCTTGCTTCGGAAAGCGACGAAGAGATGAAAGCGGCATACGCCGAAATGCTTAACGGGTGCCGTAAGTATCCCGAAGCGAGGATATGGTATGCATTATGGCTCATGAAATTGGCGGATGCTCCCGATGAAGCAATCGGCAGTTTATGCTTCAAAGGCATTTCTTCCGATGGAATCGTTGAAATAGGGTATGGTATAAAGCCCGCGTATGAAGGACAGGGCTATACATCAGAAGCGGTAAACGCATTGGCGCATTGGGCTATGATGCAGCCGGGCGTGAAACGCGTAGAGGCAGAAACGGATCCGGGAAACATTCCTTCACAAAAAGTCCTGCGAAACGCCGGATTCGTGCCTGCGGGTGAAACGGGGGAGGAAGGTCCCCGCTTTGCTTTGACAAGTTCGTTATAGGAGAAATCAAAAGCACTACACGCCTTTAGAGTGAATAGAGCGATTCATTCGCAAAAGTACGCCTTGCGGTCTTGTAATCCGTTCTGAGGATTCAGATCCATGCGCTGTGATTTTCACTAAAACTTGTTGGGGGGGTAAGCTTTGTCTTTGCGCGACGCTGTGTGGGGGACGGTAAGCGCGTCTTTCAGACCTACAGTACAGTTGTTATAAATCGCACCCAGTAAAAGTATCGCTGCGATGAAAAGAACGATTTCTTGCTCATGATCCGTGTCCCTCCGATGACAGGGTTGTTGACGGAAGGCGCGTGCTGCACCGGACGAATCCTCCTGCCCTCAGCCGCGTCGCAGTCCGCGCGCCGTTTCGGCTGAGAAATATGCAAGTCCGTCTTGCATGCCGTGCTCCTTTTGCAGCCGCTTTATAAAATGCTGATACAGCGTAGCATAATTGATGTTCGCTTTCGGATCGATGAGGGCTGTGCAAATGATAACAAGCACGCCGGATAAGAAAGCAAGACCGCCGACCGCTATCAGCATGATCTCCAAGCCGCCGTACTTGAACGTATCGTATTGTATGACGCCGCACAGCATAAGCACGCCGATCAGGCACATAAGAAGTCCGATTGCGCCCAGTACAGCCCAAAGCTTTGCGGCTCCGCGCTGCCTTTCCTTATCGCAGCAACGGCAAAAACCGCCCGTATGCTGCGTGACGTTTCGGTATGTCGTCTGCGTTTGAACGGTGCTGTAATCGACACGCGCGCTGTTGGAGGAAACGACAGTACCCGTGTAGTATTCCACAGGCGTATACAGGTTGCCGCATATCGGGCAGTGTTGGTCTATCATACCAAGATTCGGTATCGCGGTTTTCATTTGTTTAGACATATGCACGCTCCTTCGCTTGTGACTTTCATTTTACGTTATCAAGCGTTTCCAACCTGTTTATCTTCGCTTTTTTCCGTTGTTTTACAAAAACTGTGCGAGCCGACGTAATCGTATCCGTGCTGCTTCTGATAAAGTCTCATTGCCCTTTATGGAAATACAAAAACGAGCACCAATAGGTGCCCGTTTTTGTATTTGGTGCGGCCAATGAGACTTCCGGCGCTGGCGCGCCGCCAGCTCGGGGAACTCAAATCGCAACACCGTTGCGATTTGCCCTCTGCGAGGTCGTTCCCTTCAAATCTCATTGTCCTTTATGAAAATACAAAAACGAGCACCAATAGGTGCCCGTTTTTGCATTTGGTGCGGCCAATGAGACTTGAACTCATACGGTTGCCCATACGCCCCTCAAACGTACGCGTCTGCCGATTCCGCCATGGCCGCAAACTCAAACTGCAAGCTCAATTATACAGATTTGACCCTAGCTTGTCAATACAAAAAAAGCGCACATTTTATGCATTCGACATACTATGTAAATATCAATATGTGCGAAAAGGAGAAGGAAATAAAATGGCAACGCGCATCATAAACCAACCGCCGGGACAGCGCACGAGATTGATTCCCGAACCCACGAAAGTCATCGGCAGCGAGGTACAGCCGGCATGCGACAGCTTACCGGAAAACGAGACGCCGAATGTGCCCTGTAGCGGTAGTTGTACTAGAAGCGTAGAGTTCTGCGAGACTATGACGCTGCCCTCGCCGTTCAATACGGACGCAATAAAAACCAACTGTGCAAGGATCGCTTATGACACGTCCTTCCTTGGGTATACGGTGGAGCCGGAGACCGTGCAGGCGCAGCTTCCCTGCGGCGGCTGCTGCCCTGTGGACGTGTACCGCATCGGCTTGGCGGGCGCCATACCCTATATCATCGATATAGGCCCCGTAAACTCCGGCTGCGGCGACCCAGTGCGCGTCAACGTTACGGGGAACGTCATGGTAGATGAGGCAATCGGCTATATCTGCGGCGATTCGGAGCCTGAACTCAACGAGCTGGGCTGCCAAAACGTGACGCCGCATCTGTCCGTGGAAATCGCGGACTGCGGCTGCACGGATAACACCAGCATCACCGTGTACGGCACGTTCAGCTTTTCCAACCTGCCGACCTGCATGTAAGCGAGTGAAGGGGCTGCCCGCGTGGGCAGCCCCTTTCGATGAAACGATATGATTCTTTAATTACCGTTGTTGATCTTGTCGTCGATTTCTTTGCAAATACGCTCCGTAAAGCTTTCCAGCGTCATCGTGCCCAAATCGCCCTCGCTGCGCGAGCGGACGGCCACAACGTTGTTTTCGACCTCCTTATCGCCGATCACGAGCATATAGGGGATCTTCTGCATCTGCGCCTCGCGTATTTTGAAGCCTATCTTCTCGTTGCGCGTATCGGTCTCCACGCGTACCCGCAGCGCGTCAAGCTTCTTCTCGATCTCCTTGGCCGCGGGAATGTTGCGGTCTGTCAGCGGCAGCACCTTGACCTGTACGGGGGAAAGCCATGTGGGGAACTTGCCCGCAAAATGCTCGATCAAAACGCCGATGAAGCGCTCGACGGAGCCGAATACCACGCGGTGGATCATGACGGGACAATGCTTTTCGCCGTCCGCGCCCACATATTCAAGATCGAACCGGCCGGGGAGCTGATAGTCGAGCTGGATCGTGCCGCATTGCCACGTTCTTCCAAGGGAGTCCTGAATGTGGAAGTCAAGCTTGGGGCCGTAGAAAGCACCGTCGCCGGGATTGATGACATAGGGCTTATCGATGCTCTCGATGGCGTCGGAGAGCGCCTTGGTGGCGGTATCCCAATCCTCGACCGAGCCGATATGATCCTCCGGCATGGTGGAAAGCTCGATGGTGTAGGGAAGATCAAAGAGGGAATAGACCTCGTCGAAGAGCTGTGCGATACGCACCACCTCGTCCTTGATCTGCTCCGGCGCAAGCAGGATATGTGCGTCGTCCTGCGTGAAGCAGCGCACGCGGAACAAGCCGTGCAGCGCGCCCGAAAGCTCATGCCTGTGCACGCGCCCCAGCTCGCCGTAACGGAGGGGAAGCTCTCTGTAGGAATGGGGCTCAAGATCGTAGACCAAGATGCTGCCGGGGCAGTTCATGGGTTTGATCGCGAAATCCTCCTCGTCGATCACGGTGGTGTACATGTTATCCTTGTAATGCTCCCAATGGCCGGAGGTCTCCCAAAGGCTGCGGCGCATGATCTGCGGCGTGGAGATCTCCAGATAATCCCATTTTTTGTGCACGTCATGCCAATAATCGATCAGCGTGTTGCGCAAAACCATGCCCTTGGGAAGGAAGAAGGGCATGCCGGGCGCTTCGTCGCGCATCGCAAACAGACCCAGCTCACGGCCAAGCTTGCGGTGGTCGCGCTTCTTCGCTTCTTCAAGACGCGTCAAATACGCTTCAAGATCGGCTTTCTTTTCGAATGCCGTACCGTAAATGCGCTGCAGCATTTTGTTCTTCTCGTTGCCGCGCCAATAAGCGCCCGCGACGCTCATCAACTTCACGTTTTTTACCTTGCCGGTGCTCTCGACGTGAGGGCCCGCGCACAGATCGACAAAATCGCCCTGCTTGTAGAAGCTGATGATGGCGTCCTCGGGCAGGTCGTTGATAAGCTCTACCTTATACGGCTCCTTGCGCTCGGTCATATAACGAATGGCCTCCGCGCGGGGCAGCTCAAAGCGCTCCAGCGGCAGATCCTGCTTCTGAATGTTCTCGATCTCCTTTTCGATCTTGGCAAGATCGTCCGGCGTGAACGGCTCGTCGATATCGAAATCGTAGTAGAAGCCGTCCTCGATCGCGGGGCCGATGGTGACCTTTACGTTGGGGAAAAGCTTTTGTACGGCCTGCGCCATCATATGCGAAGCGGTGTGGCGGTAGGTCCAGCGGCCGTCCGGGTCGTCAAAGGTAAGAAGGCGCAGCTCATGATCGCCGTGAATGGGGCGAAACGCGTCCGCGCGCTTGCCGTCGATCATCGCGCCGAGCGTGGCCTTGCGAAGGCGGGGGCTGATGGATTCGGCAATATCAAGGGCGGTCATGCCGTCCTGATAGTCATGGACCGAGCCGTCCGGTAGTTTGATGTGCATATTGATGTCCTCCCTCATTTCAGTAAAATACGGTATAAAAAACGTCCCTAGCTTTATGCTAGGGACGAACAAATGCATTGTCCGCGGTTCCACCCTATTTGGAAAAACCCACTCACAAGGCGGTAACGCGCCTTAGGCGAACATGGTCGAGGGGCGGTACTCCCTGTCATCCCATGTTGATCACACGTTATTATAGCCGTCGCCATATCGGTTTGTCAACGATTTTTACAAGGATTACCGCTTGTGTTGCTTTTTCCGCCTGTCCATACTAAGCACGGCTAGACGCATGGCTGCATATCTTGCAGCAGAGCAGAAAATGAGAGGAAGAGGACGGCATTCTATGTTGAATCGGGTCTGCGCCGTGCGTACCCAACAATACGAAGCGGACGTCGGAAAGCTTATGTATAGGCGTCTTGTATCGGAGCAGATCGAAGATCGGATTCTCTTTGCCGATAGCGACCGGGTGGAAATACGGCTGACCAAGCGCGCAAATATGGAGGGCTGGATTTCAGCCGTCAGCGGGCTGCTGCTATACGATTTGTCGCATTGGGAGCTTGCGATGCGCGTGGACGCGCTGCCGCTGAAGCTTCGGGAGAAACAATGGATACTGCCAAAGGCCGTCAAGCTTTCCCGCGCGGTGGAAAAATGCAATATCGAGAGCGCGCTTACGTCTTTTTTTTCGGAAAAGGACGAACTGAATTTGGAAGGCTTTGTGCGCTTTCGCATGCAAAACGTGCAGCTTGCGTGGGACGCCTGTGTGCGCCAGGCGGCGGAGGAGCTGCTGCTGGAAATGGAATACCGAAAGCTGATCGGCATCCTGACTGCCTTTGTGCGGATACAAAAGCCGCAAATCGACTGCGTTTACATCATATTGAACCCGGACGGAAGCTGCACGCTGACGGATGATATGGATATGCGCGTCCGCTATGCCCATGATATGGGGGACGGCGTTGTGAGCCTGCTTGTCGGTTTAGCGCCGGAGCGCATCACGGTATACGATCTTTCGGGCGGGAGAAGCGATATGCTTACGGACATTTTGCTGCGTGTATTTGAGGACAGGGTGAAATACTTCAAGTAAGCGCGCTGATGTGCTATAATAGGCGCATGAACGATGCGTTGCAGGAAAAAATCAAGCTGCTGCCCGATAAGCCCGGCGTGTACCGTATGTATAACGCCAACGGGGAGATCATATACGTCGGCAAGGCCGTCAATTTAAAGAACCGTGTCAGCCAGTATTTTCATAAGCAGACGAATCCCAAGGTCGCCGCTATGGTGTCCCACATCGCGGATTTCAGCTATATCATCACTTCCAATGAGATGGAAGCGCTGACGCTGGAAAGCAATCTGATCAAAGAAAACAAACCGCGCTACAACATCATGCTCAAGGATGACAAGCATTTTCCGTATGTGCGTCTTGACATGAAAAAGCCCTTTCCGCGCTTTGAGGTGGTGCGGCGCGTAAAGAAGGACGGCGCGCGCTATTTCGGTCCTTATCTCAGCGCGATCACGCTGCGCGACGCGCTGACGGCCATACGCGATCTTTTCCCGGTGCGGCATTGCAAAAAGGATATCCAAAAGGCGATCGACAGGCGGGAGCGTCCCTGCTTGATGTACCATTTGGGAAAATGCTGCGCGCCGTGTTCGGGCAACGTTTCGCAGGAGGAATACCGCGCGCTGCTGGAGAGCGTATGCAGTTTTCTTGAGGGGCACACGAAGCCCGTCACGGAATTGCTGGCCGCGCAGATGCAAAAGGCGTCCGACGCGCTGGATTTTGAGAAGGCCGCGCAGCTGCGTGACCGCATACACGCGATAGAAGGCTTGGGCGAGAAGCAGCGCGCTATTCTGACGAACGTTGCGGAAAGCGACGTGCTCGCGTTCGCGCGCGACGATATGGACGCGATCGTATTCGTGCTGTTTGTTCGCGGCGGAAAGGTGATCGGTTCTACGCAAATGGGCATGCGCTGCACGGATGAAAGCCCGGGGGAGGTCATGGCATCCTTCCTAAAGCAGTACTACGCGGATTCCGGCACGATCCCAAGGGAAATCATCTTTCACGAGCCGCCTGATGAAATGCAATCGATAGGGCGTTGGTTAAGCGAGCAGAAGGGGCGCAAGGTGGAGCTTATCTGCCCTCAGCGTGGGCCCAAGCGCGCCCAAGCGGAGATGGCATACAAAAACGGTATGGACGCGATCTACAAGGCGCGGGAGCTTGAGCACAGGGCATGGGAGCGCGGCGAGGGCGCGATGCTGCGCCTGTGCGAGCTGCTGGGTATCGACGTGCTGCCGGAGCGCATGGAATGCTACGATAACTCGCACATGCAGGGGCGGGATACGGTGGGCGCCATGGTGGTGTTTACGCAGGGCAAGCCGGACAACAAGGCGTACCGGCGCTTTCGGATCAAGGCGGAAACGGAGGGCGACGACTATCTTGCGATGCGAGAGGTGCTCACGCGCCGTTTTGAGCGCGCGGCCGCCGGGGATGAAAAATGGACGCAGCTTCCCGACCTTTTGGTGGTGGACGGCGGCTTAGGGCAGCTGCACGTCGCGCAGGAGGTGCTTGCACAGTTCGGTTTGGATATTCCGGCCATCGGATTAGCCGAAAAGCACGAGATCATCATCCTGCCCGACGGCGGCGAGCTCGTGCTGGACGCGCATGACGGCGCGCTGCACCTCTTGGAGCGTATCCGGGACGAAGCGCACCGCTTTGCCATCACCTATCACAGGAGCCTTCGCGCGAAATCCGCCCTGTTTTCCGTTCTTGATGAGATCGAAGGGGTGGGGGATAAGCGCAAGCGCGCTCTCTTTGACGCGTTTATCACATTGGACGCGATCAAGTCGGCGGATGTGGATACGCTTGCCGCCGTGTCCGGTATGAACAAAACCGTCGCGCAGACCGTATACAATTACTTTCATCCATGATACAATAACGCACATGATTAAATTATTTGTTACCGATATTGACAACACCCTGACGGAACAGGCTTTTACGGTGCCGCAGCCGAATTTGGACGCGATAGAGCGGGCGAAGCGCGCGGGCGTTTATGTGACCGTTGCGACAGGACGGGGTTATTTGGGCGCGTCGTCGATCATCGATCTGATCAAGCCCAACTGCCCGGTCATATGTTACGGCGGCGCCGTGATCGCGGATGCGGACACGGCAAAGCCCGTATTCGTTTCGGAGATCGATAACGAGCTTGTGCAGGAAGCGCTTTCCCTTGCGGACGAAATGGGGATTCACGCGCACATCTATCAGGGGGACACCATCGTGTCCGAGACGGACGACTTTTATACGCGCAGGTATGTGCAAAGATTGAACTTGCCCGTGCAAATCGATTCCATGCTTCGAAAAAAGGTTTGGCACGATGTGCCGAAGGTGCTTTGGATCACATCCGAGGAGAAAGCTGCCCGCGTCATACCCGTGGTGCGGGAGCGCTTTGCGGGAAGGCTCAAGGTTTCCGGCTCCAGCCCCGGCTTTGTGGAGTTCAACCGGCTGGGCGTAGATAAGGGGACTGGCGTGGAGCATCTTGCGCGGCATCTGGGCGTACAGCGGGACGAGGTCGCGGTTGCGGGCGATAACACGCTGGATCTTGAAATGATCGCGTGGGCGGGCTTGGGGGCCGCCGTCGGCGACGGCAAGGCTTCCGTGAAGGAGATCGCGGACGTGATTACGCCCAGTTGCGCCGATTGCGGCGTGGCTTGGCTCATTGACGAATACATCCTGAAGGGAAGATAGGCATGCAGAGCGTTACCATCACGACAAAGGAGCTTGCCGAGGAGCTGGGGCTTGCGATCTTGGCGGAAGGGCGCGGCGTCATGGAGCTGCGGCATTCCGAGATGAACAGGCCGGGACTGCAATTTACAGGCTATTATGTAGAATTCGCGGAGCGGCGCGTGCAGCTGGTGGGCAATGCGGAGGTGCATTATCTGTATGACTTGGATGACGAGGCGTTACGCGTTTGCGCAGACCGCTTTCTATCCTCCGGCATACCCTGCGTGGTGTTCGCCCGCGATAAGAAGCCGCCGCGGCTGTTTTTAGAGGCTGCCGAACGGCATGCCGTGCCCGTGTTCTGCTCCTCTCTCAAAACAGGCGAGATCGGCGATCATATCACGCGTTTTCTGCAATACAGGCTTGCGCCCTGCATTCATCTGCACGGCGAGCTTTTGGATGTGTTTGGCGTAGGCGTTCTTCTGCGAGGGCCGAGCGGTATAGGCAAAAGCGAGACGGCGCTGGAGATGGTCAAAGGCGGGCATAGCCTTGTGGCGGACGATGTGGTGGAAATCAGGCGTATCGCGGATACGCTGCTGGGTTCCGCGCCCGCCGCGACGCGCAATTTGATCGAGGTGCGCGGCGTTGGCATCATGGACGTGCGGTATCTTTACGGCGTAGGCGCGACCCAGCCGGAAAAGAACATCGATATGATCGTGGATCTAGAACTGTGGAACGAGCAGACGGTTTATGAGCGCACGGGCGCGGAGGATCACTTGGAGGAGATTCTTGGCATAGCGCTTCCCGCAACGCTTCTGCCCGTAAGCCCGGGCAGGAACCTTGCTTCCGTCATCGGCGTGGCGGCGCGCAGCTTCCGGCTCAAACGAATGGGGTATCGTGCGAGCACACTGTTTCAGGCGTGAACGCTATGTCTTTTTTCTTTTGATGTCGCATTGCAGGATGGAGCCATACTGTATCGCGTCCTTACCAAAGCGTTCCCGTATGGTGTCGAGCGTCGCGTCAAGCTTTTGTGCGCGGCGCTTTTTTTCGTCGTCCACAAGAAAGCTGATCTGATCGCCGCAATGCCCGGAAAGCGAGGATATTCCTACGCCGAGCATGCGGATGGGCGCGTTGAGCTCCCAATGGTCGCAAAGGAGCGCAAACGCTGTTGTAAATACGTCCGATGTGATGTTGGTGGGCTCCCGCAGGCGTTTTTGGCGCGTGATGGAATGCAGCATCGGGTCTTTGATCGTGATGTGCACCACGGAGCCGTACAGGCGCTGCCTGCGCAGACGCGTACAGACCTGATCGCTTAGCATCAGCAGCCCTGTGCGCAGATCGTCCGCGCCCTTCAGGTCGCGCGGGAAGGTGATCTCGTTGCTGACGCTCTTTACAGGCTCTGCCTCGCCGATGCGGCGCACAGGGGACGCGTCCAAGCCGTTCGCGCATTCCCAGAGGCTTTCGCCCATTTTGCCAAGCATGCGCTGAAGCCGCGCTTTATCGGCGTTGGCGATTTGGCCAATGGTTGTGATGCCGTGCTTTTGCAGCGCGCTTTCAGCCGCTTTTCCCACAAAAAGCATGTCCTTCGTGGGAAGCGGCCACACGATTTCCTTAAAATTGTCGCGAAGGATCACGGTCGTAGCGTCGGGTTTTTTATAATCGGAGCCAAGCTTGGCGAAGGATTTGTTAAAGGATACGCCTACGGATATGGTAAGGCCGATCTCCTCGCGGAGCCTTTTGCGCAGCGTATCCGCGATTGTTTTTCCGTCGCCGAAAAGATGCGTGCTGCCCGTTACGTCCAGCCAGCTTTCATCTACGCTGAACGCCTCCACCTGATCGGTATACTGGGCATAGATGGCGTTGATCTTCTTACAGTATTCCGTATAGCGTCCGTGCTGCGGCTGCACGACGACAAGGCGCGGGCATTTTCGCTTTGCCTGCCAAATCGGTTCCGCCGTTTGCACGCCGCAGGCCTTGGCCAGCTCGTTTTTCGCAAGCACGATGCCATGCCGCATTTCAGGATCGCCGCATACGGCCATGGGCACGCTTTTAAGCTCCGGCCGAAACAGGCATTCGACCGAAGCGAAGTATGCGTTGCAGTCACAATGCAGTATGGTGCGGTCCATATCGGCGTCCTACAGCGCTATGCGCGCGTTATTTAAATAAGGGGCTCTTGCAGCGTTTGCACTTTCTG
Source organism: uncultured Oscillospiraceae bacterium (assembly GCA_964571055.1). Taxonomy (GTDB): domain Bacteria; phylum Bacillota; class Clostridia; order Christensenellales; family CAG-138; genus JAQVRG01. The sequence continues at coordinate 51,035 of CAZNAL010000001.1, forward strand.
TTTTCAATCGGGTTCTCGCAGGAGCAAACGTTGCAGAAAATGATGCTGTCGTGAGACTTGTCCCGCTTTTCGTAGGTGCCGAAAACAGGATAATAGCGAACCTTATCGCCGATGTTGTAATAATCGTAAGCCGAGCTGTCGTTTTTGAAGCGGAGCTTCTTTTTTCCGCCGCTGATGCCTTTGAATACGATGGTATAGTCCGTGCGCGCCTTGTCCGGTGTTTTCTTATCAAACCGCTCCACGGCGGTTTTATCGGCGACCGTGCCCTCCCAAATGGGCTTGTCCAAGCTGCGAAGGCGGAAATAGGCGATGAGCACCATGATAACCCCGAGGGAAAGGCCCGTGATGATAGCGGCTTTCAGCGGCAGCGATTTGATGAGGAAGCCGGCGACCGTAAGGCCGACGGGGAAGATGACGCCGAAAATAATGCCGAACATGCGCGCGGAACGCTGCTGGCGCAGCGCGGCCTTTGCGATCATCGGATCGTTCAGCTTGTCCGACCAGCCGATCAGCGGGTTTTCACGTTCGCCACCGTCGGTTTCGCTTATGGTATCGGCCGCCGGCTCGGAGGCGGGTTCCGCGGGAACCGTGCTGAGAGCTTCGACCGGCGTTTGCGCCTCGCCGCACGCGGGGCAAACGGTTACGCCGTCGGAAAGCGCGGCGCCGCAATTAGTGCAATGCATGAATGAATACCTCCGAAACAATGATTCTTTACTCGTATTATGCCACATTGTGGCGGCCCGCGCAATCAGCTGTCGGTTTCTTGCGTATCCGCGGTATTTTTTCTCTTTTGCAGCTTCTTTTCCTGCCTGCGCGCACGCTTCGCCGCGCGGCGCTTTGCCCTCGCGTCCTTATCGAACATGAGGTAGAAGGTCGGGATCAGCACGAGCGTGATGATCGTGGAAAACGTCAAGCCGCCGATCACGCACACGCCAAGGCTTCGCATCACGGGGACGCTCGCGGTGAAGGCCATGGGGATCAAACCGCAAACGGTGGTGAGCGTCGTCATCAGGATGGGGCGTAAACGCGTTTTACCGGCTTGGAGCAGCGCTTCATCGGCGGCCATCGATTCGTCACGCCGCAGGATATTCGTATAGTCGATCAATACGATGGCGTTGTTGACAACGATGCCCGAAAGCATGATAAGCCCCAAGAGCGACGCGATATTGATGGTGCTTCTTGCAAGGAAGAGTGCAAAAAACGCGCCGGTAAAGGCAAAGGGGACGCTGATCATGACGATGGCGGAGAAGCGCAATGACTCAAACTGGATCGCCATGACGAGGAACACAAGGTAGATCGCGAACAGGAGCGCTTTGCCGATGGCGGCGAATTCTTCCATCATGGTTTGAATATCGGAGCCTTCCGCAAAGGTGACGCTTGCGGGCATATCCATTTGCCTGTTCACGTTTTGCATGACTTCCGCAGTCAGGGCGTTAATATTGAGCCCTACCTTGGGTGTGCCGCTGATCGTCACGAGATACTGTCCATCCTGCCGCGTCAGGGACTCGGGCGATATGCAGTATTCGACCTTCGCGATGTCCGTAAGCGCGACCTGTCCGCCCGTGGGCGTATCCAGCATAAGACCGTAGAGATCGCTCATGTCGCTGAAACGATCCGCCATGTATTCCACCATGATGCTGTAATCCGTATTGCCCTCGGAATAGGTCGCGGCTTTGATACCCGAGATTTTCTGGTTCACGCTCATAAGCGCCGCAGCGGGGGTAAGACCCGCCGCGTTTGCAAGCAGTGGATCCACGACGATCTTCGCCTGTGGCGCGCCGTCAACAAGGCTGGTGGAAACGCTGTCAAAGGAGGGCATGGCGTCCATGACGTCCTTAATTTGAAACGCCGTTTCCTTCAACAGCGAAAGATCCTTGCCCTGCAGCGTGACCTGCACGTCCGTCGCCGTAAGGGAAAGCGACTGCTGCGCGGAGACGCCGACCTGACAGTTGGGAAGGGACGCTGTGAGGGCGCGGATATGCGTAACGAATTCATCCGTCGTCATGGAGGCGTTTTCCTTGAGCGTGATGCTCACGGAGCCGTTGCCGCCACCGCCCATCATGCTGCTGATGCCCGAGGAGGCGCCGCCGCTGATGGAATAGCTTTTCACATCCGGCTCCGCCTTGACGATGTCCTCCACGCTTTTTAATATTTCAATCGTGTTTTCAAGATTGAGGCCGTTGCGCATCTGGATATCCAGCGAAAGATTCTCGTTGCTTTGATCCGCCATCAGCTCAAGTCCGAGCTGCGCGTATAAAAAGGCGGTTACGAGAAGCAGCAGGATCGCGATTGTTACAACCATTGTGCGTTTGTGTAAAACGCGCTGCATCAGGCGCACATAGGCGTCCTCAAGCTTATGCACCGCATCGGGTATGCGTCCCTCGTGCTTTTCCACGGGACGTGTGCGCACAAAGAGCAGCGGCACAAGCGTAATGGCGCTTACGAGCGACGCGACGAGCGAGAAGATGATGGTGTAGCAGATGTCGTGGAAGATCTGCCCCGACATCCCCTCCATTAAACCGATCGGCAGGAAAACGACGATGGTCGTGATGGTGGAGGAAACGATGGCGCTCAACACCAAATTGGCGCCTTCGATGACATTATCCTCAAAGCTGCGAAGCTCTGTTTGCGCGCGGAAGCAGCTATCGATCACGACGATGGAGTTATCCACCAGCATGCCGATGCCGATGAGCAGACCGCCAAGCGATATAATGTTGAGCGACATATTGAAGGCGGACATGAGCGTGAGTGCCGCAAAAACGGAAAGCGGCATGGATACGCCGATGATGAGGGAGGTCTTCCAATCGCCAAGGAACAGCCACAGCACGGCCATGGCGATCACCATGCCCTCAAGAAGCGCAAGGGCGACGTCCTTGATATTATCCTTGATCTCCGCGCCGCTGTCGTAGAAGATTTCTAGCTGTACGCCGAGGTTGGAGTTGTTGAGCTTATCCACAGCCTTCACCACGGCGTTGCAGATATCCACGGTGTTGGCGCTTTGGTTCTTCGCGATGGTGAGCGTGATGCTTTCCTTGCCGTCCGTGCGGTTGTAGCTTTGTGCGGTCTCGTTGATCATGGCGACGGTAGCCACGTCGCTGATATGGATGATGTCGCCCGTCCGAAGCGTGAGGGGGACGTTCGCGATATCCATATAATTGCTGAATTCGTTGTTGCCAAGCAGCGCTACCGAAACGTCGCCCCGATCCAGCGTCCCCACGCCGAAATTGTATTCGGCCGACGCGATGGCGGTGGATATGCTGTTCATGGCAAGACCGTACTGCGCCATGCGGTTCTCATTGAGTAAAACTTGGATATACTTGCGCGTGCCGCCCGAAACGGATACGTCGGCAACGCCTTCGATGCGCTCAAGCTCCGGTACGATGGTATCTTCAACGTAGGCCTTGGTGTTGTCGCTGGCGTCTGCCTGTAGGGAAAGCATCATAATGGAGCTGTTGGAAAGCGCTTGGATGTTGATCTCTATAAGAAGCGGATCGTTGCAGTCGTCGGGCAGTGTCAGCCTCGCGGTGGAAAGCGCGGAATCAACGTCCGTGTATTTCTTATCCAAATCCACGTTGTAATCAAACTGCATCATGACCATGGAAGTGTTGGATTGCGATATGGAATAGGTGGTTTTGATCTCCGTGATATTGGCAAGCGACGTTTCGATCACGTCCGTTACCAGCGAGTCGATCTCCTCCGGCGTGGCGTTAGGGTAGGTCGTCATGATCATGAGGATGGGCATTTCCATGGCGGGCATGGATTCAAGCGGCATCTCCATGATGGCGGAAAGGCCGAATACGATGAGACTGACCACGCACATGAGAATGCAGACCGGCCTTTTTATGGAAAAGCGAGGTAAAGAAAGCATAGTGAAATCCCCTTACTCGACCACTTCGATCGTATCGGCGGCCGGGGCGGCAGGCTGCAAGGAAGCGCAGGCGACGCTGCTTCCATCCTTCAATTCCGGGTGCCATGTGGTGATGACATTGTCGTTTTCGCTTAAACCGCGCGTGATCTCAGCTTCCTCGTGCGTCGTCATGCCGAGCGTGACGTCGCGGCGCACGGCGACGCCGTCTTTATAGAGCAGCACATAGGCTTGATTGCCCTCATACTGGATATAGGAAAGCGGTAAGATTACCGCGTCGTCCGTCTGCGCGGTTGCGGCGCGCACCGTAACGACCGCGCCCGTGCGCTCGATACCCGCGTCGGCGGGCAGCACGGCTTTGGCGGCATACAGGCCGCTTCCCGTGGTCGCGGCATTGGCGATCTCCGTCACGGTGGCGGTGTATTCCGCGCCGTTTATGGTCACGGCGACGGGGGAACCGATGGTCAGCGCATCCGCGCCGGATTCCGAAATATTGAAGGCGACCTGCGGCGCCGTGTCGTCCGCCGCGATCACAAACATGGGCTGGGCGCTGTTTGCAAAATTGCTGACCACCGCGTTTTTCGTGATGATCGTGCCGGAAACGGGGGCGACGAGCTTACACTTTTCGAGATTGCGCTCCGCCGTTTCCACGCCGCGCTGCGCGTTGTCGCAGCTAAGCTGTAGGGTGGAAAGCGTCAGCGCGTTGAGCGCGCCGGTTTCGGAGCGCCCGAGCGTTTCGGATACGCCGATGGTCTTGGCGTAATAATCATAATTCTTTGTGATGTCGCGAATCGAGCTGTCGATGGTGCTGGCAGACGTATCGTATTGCTTTTCGTATGTTTCCAGCGCCGTTTTCATCTGCGTCTCCGCGCCGACTGCGGCGGTATACGCGCCGGAGGCGGTAGTGTAGTTCGTTTTGAGGGCGCTGACATCGAGCCGCAGTAAAGCGTCGTTCTTGAGTGCTTCTTCAATAACGTATACGTCATAGGTGACGGCGGTGCCTTTAAGATAGCCGACAACTGCCTTTTGGGTAATCTGCGGGTTGATGCTCTGGATTCTCGCGGTCAGGTTTCCTGAGCTGTCGGTAACTGCTTTATCCGCGGCCTTGTATGCGCTTTCCGCCTTTACCCTTGCGGAAGTCGCGTCCCAAAGGCGCGCGGTATACTCATCCAGCGTATTTTCAAGCTGCCTGCCGCTGCGCATGGTGTCATAGTACTTATCGACGAGATCGGTCAGCGTCTTTTCGTTGGACATCTGCTTGGCGATGTAGCCGCTGCCGCTGGTGGAAATGGTCTGCTGCGTCTTGGTCTGTTCCAGCGCGAGCTGCGCGGAGGAAAGGCCGGCTTGGGCGCTTGCAAGGGCGTTTTGCACATCGGTGGCGTCTACCTCCATAAGAAGCTCGCCCGCTTGCACATATTCGCCCGCGTTTTTATAGACGTTGAGTATTTTTGCCGGAACCTCGGCGTACAGGTTTACAGAGGTTCCGGATTCGATACGGCCGGAGAATTCCGTTTCCCGCTTCAAGCCGGCGCGCCGCGCCTGCGTGACCTGTACGTCGATGGCGGTTGATGTGGTTTCCGCCATGGCGTCCGTGGCGGTTTTGTCGCCGCAGGCCGTCAGGAAGAACGCGCACAACACACAAAGACAAACGACGGTACGGGTCAGCAAACGGGAACGAAGCATGAGAGTATTACCTGCACTTTACAATAAGTTACGCACAACTAGCATCTTACTGCATTTGCCTATGGCAATGCAAGAAAAGAAAGATTAAGGATTCATTAAAATCTGCGCCAACGGCGAATCCTTGCCGAGGATGATGGTTTTTTCATTGCCGGAAAGCGACTTTTTAAGCGCGTCCAGCGCCATGGTGAAGGTGTAGAATTCCTGCTTGTCCGGCGCGTCATACGCTTCCGCCAAACGGCGCATGTATTCCTGCTCGCCCTCGGCCTCCAGCTTCGCCGCGTTCGCCTTGGCGTTGGAGATGAGGATGTTCACCTGCTTGTCTACATTGTTATGGATGATAGAGGCCTCATATTCGCCGTCCGCCACATATTTTTCCGCGATCTGGTTACGTTCGGAGATCATGCGCGCGTAAACGGCCTGTTCGTTGGCTTCGGGCAGGTCAAGACGCTTGATCTTTACGTCTACCACCTCGATGCCGTAATTCTGGGATACCTTGGAGACGCCCGCGCAAATGCTTTCATAGATCGCGTTGCGTTCCGTAGCTTCGCCTTCATTGATGATGTCGCGCTGCGCGAGCGTTCCCATGGTGTTTTTGAGCGCGTTGTAGGTGATCGCGTCTAGACGCTGCTCGGCGACGGTCGTATTGCCAAGCGTCTGATAAAACAGCAGCGGGTCCTTGATGCGCCACAAAACATAGCTGTCCACCGTCATGTTCTGCTTATCCGCGGTCAGCACCTCGGAGGGCGAAATGTCATAGAGCATGGTGGCCTTGGGGAAGGTCTTCACGCTGTCCATAAAGGGGATCTTGAAGTACAAGCCGGCGTTTCCGGTGGTTTGGATGATCTTTTCAAAACGCACCACGCAGGCGTATTCGTTTTCCTGCACCACATAAAAGCCTGTGCTGACGCCGATCAACACAGCGAGAAGTACCACGGCGAGAACCAAATGCTTCATCTTCATTGCGCGTTACCTCCTTGTGCGGGGCTTGTTGCGGACGCGAAGCTCTCAAGCGGCAGCATCATATCCACGTTGCCCTCGCCAGACGCGTCGATGTATACGCGCACACCGGGAAGCGCGTCCTCGATGGCTTCATAATACATGCGGGAACGCGTGATTTGCGGGTTGCTGGCGTATTCCTCGTACATGGCTTCAAACATGGCGACCTGCTCGACGGCTTCGTTGATGCGCTTCTGCTTGAGATATTCCGCGTTCTGCGTCAGCTTGTCCGCCTCCGCTTCGGCGGCGGGAAGCTGCGCGTTGCGATAGGCCTTGGCTTCGTTGATGACGGTCTCCGCGCTCTGCTTCGCCGTCTCCACGGCCTTAAACGCCTCCGTCACGTCCTGCGTGGGCGGTTCGCTGTCCTGTATCTTGACGTCGGTGAGCATGAGGCCTATATCGTAGGTCTCCAGCTCCTCGATGATCAGCTCCTTGACTTGCATCTGCACGGCTTCCTTGCCGTCGGTCAGCACGGAATCCACGGGCGTGGAGCCTACGACGTTGCGCACTTGGCTCTGCACGAGGTTTTTCAATATCATCTCCGGATTGTAGGAGCCGAAAAGATACTTCACGGGGTCGGAAACCTTGTATTCCACAAAAAAGTCCACGTTGACGATGTTGTAATCGCCCGTGATCATCTTGCTTTCGTCCTCGTTTACCTGAAAATCGTTGGCGTCGCTGCCATTGGTGCGGTAGCCCAGCTCGATGTTCTGATACACGTTAACGTTCACCTTGTAGGCGCGCTGGATCCCAAAGGGAAGCATAAAATGAATGCCGGCGCTGGTGACGTCCGTAACGCGGCCGAAGGTGGTGACGACAGCCTGCTGCTTATCATCCACTGTGTACCAGCTCGTCATAACGAGTACGCCTGCTAAAACGAGAATGACAAGCAGGATCGCCGTTCGCTTGACGCGTTTGGTATTGACGGGCTTTCGCGGCGGTTGGCCGCCGTTTTCGTATCGATTTTCCATGCAGTTCACCTTTCCGCGGCGTTTTAAGAAAACAACCGCTTAATTAATAAATATACACAATATGTAGGTGAACCGCAACCAAGCGCATACAAACGCAATGTGAAAAAGTGGTGACAATATACAAATGACCGGCATAAGCCGGTCAAAAGAAGGTATATATTCTTTATGCTTTGCGCAGACGATAGGCGGCGAAGAGGATCACGGCGAGCGGCAAAGCGGCGAGGATGGGGGTGGGAGCGCCTGTAGAGGGCACGTTGCCAACGGGCGTGGAGGAAACAGGCGTACCGGCGGTAAACATCAGCGCCTTGGTAAGCGTCGCCTGTGCGGGCAGGCTTGCCGTCACCACGTCGTACCAAACCATGAGCTGCGCGCCCTTGCCGATGCTTGTGGCGGCGACGTTTTGCGTGCCCGTTTCCGCGAAGGCTTCGACGTTTAAGCCCTGCGGGATGCTGACGATGAGATCGCCCTTGGCGTTTGTTAGGTGCGTGCCATTTGCGTCGGTCGTAACGGAGCCGACCTCAAAGAAGAAGCCGTTTGCCGTGTTTGCGTCCACCGTAACGATCATGGTGTGCAGATAGCTCTGCGCGGGCACGCTCTTGGTAACGGGCAGCCTTGTCCACGCGTAGAAGGACGCGCCCACGGGGATGGAAGCAAGCGTCATGGGTACGCCGTTCGTGCAGTTGATAAAGCGGGTATTTGCGTCCACGATGAGCTGCATGGTCGTTCCGTCGTTCTGCTTGATCTCAATATAGGTATCAAGACCGTTCGTGCCGGTACCGGTCACAACGCCGCTGACCCCGCGGAAGGTTTGGGATGCTGCAAACGTGTTTGCGGACAATGCAAAAAGCAATGATAAGGCTAAGATCGCTGTAAAAAATTTCTTCATTTTCTAGGTTCCCCTTTCAAAATTGGTTGCGGTTCTGTCGAATCCGTCAATAATACGCGCCGCGTGGAACCAAGGTTGCAAGGAGAAGCATGGATATATTAACTATTTTTTCCTGTTGTTATTTTTCAAGGTGAGGCGGCAGAGAAGAATGCTGATCTCATAAAGAAGGATCATGGGAACCGCAGCGACGATCTGCGAAACGGCATCCGGCGGCGTGATGATGGCCGCAAGAATAAAGATCATCAAAATGGCGTATTTACGCGCGCGGATCAAATAGGCGGGCTTGAGGACGCCCGCTTGCGAGAGCAGGATCGTCAGCATGGGAAGCTCAAAAAGCGCGCCGAAGGCCGCGAGCATGCCAAGAACGAAACGAAGGTAGCTTGCAAAGGAAATATTCGCTTCGATTGCCTGCGAGGTGTTGAAGCGCACAAAAAAATCCAGCGTAAAGGGCAAAATGACAAAATAGCAAAACGCCGCGCCGAGAAGGAAGAAAAGGAAGCCGCCGACGAGCGCCAACGCGCCTTTTTTCTTTTCGGTATCCGTCAATCCGGGCGCTATGAACGCCCACATTTCAAAAAGAAGGAGGGGGGAAGCGCAGCAAAGCGCCGCCACGAAAGCGACATGCATATAGGCTGTAACAAGCTCGGCGGGCGCCAAGTACACAAACGAAAAACCGTCGCCCAGCTTCAACAGCCAATCCACAAGCGGCTGCACGAACAGGAAGGCGGTGATGAATAGGAGAAAAACGATGCAAACGCATAAAAAAGAACGGCGGCGCAGCTCACGCAGATGCGCCGTGACGGGCATCGTAGCGCGCGCGGGCGTTCCCGCCGTTTTGTTATCGGATACGTCTTTTCTTTGCGGATCGGTTGCCATAGGAAGGATCAGACGTCGTCCTTATCTTGATCCTGCCGTTTTGCTTCCTCGTCGGCGGATTCTTCGTTCAGACCCTTCTTAAAGCTGCCGATGGTTTTGCCGATGGATTTGCCGAGCTTGGGAAGCGCCGTCGGCCCAAAGATGACCAACGCGATTGCAAGGATAATCAATAGCTCCGTTGCGCCGATTCTGGAAAACATGCCATACCTCCATGCACATTGATAGGATTATTTGCGAATGTCCTTTTGTATATCCTCAATATCTTTTTTTATTTTGCCAAGTTCTTCGTCCAGCGAACCTTCCTCATCCGAAAGCTCTTTGGTGATGGAACCAAGAAAGGCCTTCGCCTTGCCCGTAGCTTTTCCTATGGCTCTGCCAAGCGCGGGAAGCTTGTCGGGACCAAAGATCAGGAGCGCCACAAAAAGAATGATAAGCAGTTCGCCCAAACCGATACGTGCCGCCATTCCAGCGCCTCCTCTGTGGATACTATGCGCATTATAGCATAGTTGTTTTGTACATGCACTTCTTTTCTCTTGCGCATAAACGCGTTTCTCCGTATACTTGCAGGGAAGAAACCGAAAAGAAGAAGGAGACGGCACTATGCGATACATCGATTTGCGAAGCGACACGGTGACTCAGCCGACGGAAGAAATGCGCGCGGCCATGGCGAACGCGCCGGTCGGCGACGACGTATACGGGGACGACCCCACGGTAAACGAGCTGGAAAGCACGGCGGCCCGCATCTTGGGCAAGGAAGCGGCGCTGTATGTCACAAGCGGCACGATGGGCAACCAGCTTGGCATCATGTCGCAGACAAGACGGGGTGACGAGGTGATCGTCAGCCGCGATTGCCACATCATGGCGCATGAGGTCGGTGCGGCGGCGGTATTGTCCGGCGTTACGCTCAACACCATTTCCTTCCCCAACGGCGTCTATAACGCCGCGATGATGGAAAACGCCATACGCTCCGGCGATATTCACGAGCCGCCCACAACGCTCATGTGCATGGAAAACGCGCTGGCCAACGGACGCGTCGTTTCCCTTGACGTCATGCGCGACGTATATGATATGGCAAAGCGTCACCATATCAACGTGCATCTTGACGGCGCAAGGATTTTTAACGCCGCAACGGCGTTACAGACGGACGTAAAGGAAATCACGCGGTATTGCGATACGGTATCCTGCTGTTTGTCTAAAGGCCTTTGCGCGCCCGTCGGTTCCATCTTTGCAGGGAGCAAGGAAACGGTCTCTCGCGCGCGAAAATACAGGAAGATGCTCGGCGGCGGCATGCGCCAATGCGGTATCATAGCGGCGGGCGCGCTGTGCGCTATCACCAAGATGCCCGCGCGCCTTAAAGAGGATCATGAAAACGCGCGGTATTTGGCGCAGAAGCTTCACGAGGTCGACGGCGTCGAGGTCGATCTTGCAAGCGTGCAGATCAATATGGTGTTTTGTAAAATCGATAAGCCATTGGATTGGCAAGCGGCGCTGCCCGCTTTCATGCTCTCGCATAACATCAAGATCGGCGGCGCGGACGGCGGCATGTTCCGCTTTGTAACAAACAGCGACGTTACAAGGGCGGATATAGACTTCTTCCTTGCAAAGCTTCAAGAAAGCATGAACGGATAAGACCGCTATGCATGCGGCGTGTTCGGCGGCGCGACGCGGCGCGCGAAGGCTGTGACGGCAGACCAATACCTGTCGGGATCGGACAGCGCCGCCCCGCTGTGTGCGGCGTTGGGAAAACCCAGCTTTTGCTTATCCGCCGCTGCGGCGGCCTCGTAAACCTTATCCATCATCCAATAGGGCACATAGCGATCCTTTTCGCCATGCAAAAACAGCATGGGAAGGGTCGCTTTTTTAAGCTGTGCGCAGGCGTCGCCGTCATGCAGGCTGTAGCCTGCCCGCAAGCGCGCGAACAGATCGGCAAAAAACAGAACAAGGCCGACAACGCATGCCGGATAATGAAAAACGTGTGTTAACTGGTGACGCATTTCCGCATAGATGGAGGAGAAGCCGCAGTCCTCGATCATACCCTTGACCTGCGGAGGGAGGTCTTCCCCGACGGTCATCATCACGGTCGCGCCGCCCATGGAGATGCCGTAAAGGAGGATAGCAGCGTCCGCGTGCGAATCAAGGATGCGGTCGATCCACATGCGGATATCCAGCCGGTCAAACCAGCCCATGCCGATATAGCTTCCTTCGCTTTGCCCGTGCCCGCGCGCGTCGGGCAAGAGAAGACTGTAGCCCATCTCATGAAACCGCCGCGCGATGTTGCCCATGCCGCGCGCGGCGCCCGTATAGCCGTGGGCGATGACGACCCAGCGCTGCGTATCCTGTGGCAGGACGATCGCGTGCAGCTTGAGCCCGTCAAAGGAGACACAATAGTCATCCTCGTGCGGCGTTATGTCGAGAAAGCGGGGTCCCTGCTCCATGGTGACGCGCTCGCTGGAGGGCGGAAGCGAACCAAGCGCCGTATCCTTATCCGTCTTGCAATCCAGCGCCAGATTATAGAAATACAGACCCGCAAGGCAGCCCGCGAGCAGAACGATACCTAGAATAATAAAGAGAACCATGAAAAAGGCGCTCATGATAGAATCCTCCGGCGCTATTGACCGTCGCTGACGGAATCGGGCAGCATCGTTAAGCTGATACGCTGCTTCTTCTTATCTACATCCATCACCCATACCGTGACGACGTCGCCTGTTTGCACGACCTCGGAAGGATGGCGGATAAAGCGTTTGGACATGCGCGATATGTGTACAAGGCCATCCTGATGCACGCCGACGTCCACAAACGCGCCAAAGTCCACCACGTTTCGCACCGTGCCCGTAAGCTCCATACCGGGTTGCAAATCGTTAAGCTCCATCACATCCGCGCGGAGCAGAGGCGGCGGCAGCTCGTCGCGCGGGTCGCGCCCGGGCTTCATCAGTTCCTGTACGATATCGTTTAAGGTGGGAAGACCCACGCCGATAGCGTCCGCAAGCTTTTGCGCGCCATGGGCTTTGATGCGCGCGGGCAGTTCGGATAGAGCGCCTTTCTCTACGTCTTGCATGGTAAAGCCGCAAAGCTGCAGGATTTTTTTCGCGGCGCCGTAGCTTTCGGGATGGACGCCCGTGTTATCGAGAAGTTCCGCACTTTCCACCACGCGCAGAAAGCCCGCGCATTGTTCAAACGTGCGCGCGCCGAGCTTTTGCACCTTTAATAGCTCCTTGCGGCTATGGAATGCGCCGTTTTCCTCGCGGTAGGCGACGATCCGCTTGGAAACGGCTTCGCCGAGTCCCGAAACGCGCGAAAGCAGGGAGACGGAGGCGGTGTTTAGATCGACGCCGACGGCGTTTACGCAGTCTTCCACAACGCCGCAAAGCGTTTCGTCCAACCGCTGCTGCGGCATATCGTGCTGGTATTGCCCGATGCCGATGCTCTTTGGATCGATCTTTACAAGCTCCGCAAGCGGGTCCTGCAAGCGCCTTGCGATGGAAACGGCGCTGCGCAGGGAAACGTCATACGACGGAAACTCCTCCGCTGCAAGCTTGGACGCGGAGTATACGGACGCGCCCGCTTCGTTCACGATCGCGTAACGAAGGCTTGTGCCGTGGATGGTTTCGGCGATGAACTGCTCGCTTTCGCGGCTGGCCGTACCGTTGCCGATGGAGATCGTTTCAATGCCGTGCTTTTCGATGAGAGATTTGACCTTGCGCGCGGCCTCCTCTTTCTGATTGTGCGGCGGCGTCGGATAGATGACGCCCGTATCCAGCACCTTGCCCGTGCCGTCTACGACCGCAAGCTTGCACCCTGTACGATATGCGGGATCCACGCCAAGCGTTACCTTGTTTTTGACCGGCGGCTGCATGAGAAGCGGCTTGAGGTTGAGCGCAAACATCTTGATCGCCTGTTCATTCGCCTTGTCGGTCAAGGCGGCGCGAAGCTCACGGGAGAGCGACGGCTGCATCAGCCGATCATAGCCGTCCTCCGCGGCCATGCGAACCTGCTGCGCGCAGTCGCTGTTGTTGCGGATCAATGCGTCTGTGATGATCATAAGCGCGTGTGCGCGCGGTATATCGATGGAGGCTTTGAGATACCCCTCCTTCTCGCCGCGGTTGATGGCTAAGATACGATGGCTGGGGAGAGAGAAAATGGGTTCGGAAAAATCATAGTAAAGGGAATATACGCTGTCCTCTTCCTTGGCGGCGGCGCAGCGCAAAACAGCGCGCTTTTCGGAAAGCTCCTTGATCTCGCTTCGAAGCTCTGCGTCGTCCGCGATGCGCTCGGCGATGACGTCTCTTGCGCCGGCAAGAGCGCTTTCCGCCGTAGGGACCTCCTTATCGGGATCGATATAGAGAGCGGCGAGCGCAAACGGGTCGGCGGCGCGATCCTGTTCGATGAGTTTGGCGGCAAGCCCCATAAGGCCGCGTTCGGCGGCAACGGAGGCGCGCGTGCGGCGCTTGGGTCTAAATGGGCGATACAGATCCTCAAGCTGGGAGAGCGTCGAAGCGTCGTCGATCTTCTGCGAAAGCGCTTCGGTCAGCTTTTCCTGCGCGGCGATGGACGCTTTGATTTCGCTGCGGCGCGATTCCATATTTCGTAAGTAGGTAAGACGGTCTGCAAGCTCGCGCAAGAGCTGATCGTCCATGCTGCCCGTCATTTCTTTTCGATAGCGCGCGATAAAGGGTATAGTGTTTCCCTCATCGATCAGCCGGATCACATTCTGCACATGTGTGCTTGTTTGCTTGAATTCCTGCGTAAGGGTCTGTTCAATCGTAGCCATGCCGCTGCGGGGATGAAAAGCCCCGCGCTCCTTTTCGGTATTGCATCTATGATAGCTTTTTTTTACGTTGCGCACAATCGCAATTCGTAAAAAAACCGAAGAAAAACTCTACGAAAATTCTACGAAAATGTTCGTATTCTATATACAAAAAGCATGCTTCCGTGGTATGCTTTATCATATAGAATTTGTATAAGACAGGCAGCGATATGTGGGAGGCAGCTATGAAAATAGCGTTTTTAGGCGCCGGATCGATCGCCGTGAAAATGGCGAATACCTTGCTTGGCATGGGCGAAATCACGCGTTACGCAGTGGGCGCGCGGGACTTGGAGCGCGCAACCGCGTTTTGCGAAAAGTACGGTTTTCAAAGGGCGTATGGCTCTTACGAGGCGCTTCTTGCAGATCCCGAAATCGATTTAGTCTATATCGCCACGCCGCATTCGCATCATTACGAGCATATCAAGCTATGTCTTGCGCATAACAAGCATGTACTGTGCGAAAAAGCGTTTACGGTCAACGCCGCGCAGGCGAAAGAGGTCATAGAGATCGCTGAAAAGAAGGGACTGCTTCTGACGGAAGCCATATGGACGCGCTATATGCCTATGCGCAAAACCATAGCTGAGATTATGGAGAGCGGCGTCATTGGCGAGATCACCTCCTTAAGCTGCAATTTGGGCTATACGATCGATCATGTGACGCGTATCCAAGAGCCGGAGCTGGCGGGCGGCGCACTGCTTGATCTATCCGTGTACGTGTTGAATTTTGCATCCATGTTCTTTGGAGACGATATAGAGAAAATCGTTTCCTTGCCCGTGATGACAGAAAAGGGCGTGGATAGTCAGGAAGCTATTTCGATTGTCTACAAAGACGGCAGGCTCGCGACGATGTATACGACCACGCTGGCGACGACGGATCGGGAAGGCGTCATCAACGGAAGAAAAGGGCATATCAAGATACAGAACATCAACAACTACGAGTGCGTTCGCGTATACAACGAACGATATGAACTGATAAAGACCATACAAGCACCGCCGCAGATTTCCGGCTACGAATACGAGGTGCTCTCGGCGAAACGCGCGATCGAAGAGGGAAAGACGGAATGCGAGGAAATGCCGCACGCGCAAACGATCCATATGATGGAAGTGATGGATGGGCTCCGTGCACAATGGGGTATGCGCTGCCCATGCGAATGAGGATGTCTGTTGCTTACTTTGTAACGCGCGCGATCATTGATGCATCACGCAGATTGATCTTGATGAAAGAAAGGGTTTATGGCGACAAAAAGCTATAAAAGAATACTTCTGCTGGAAAACGATCCGGGAAACCGGGCTGCATTGTCGCGTGTTCTCGAGTTGGATTACAGAATGATCGAAGCCGCAAATATAAAAGCGGCCAAAGCGCAGCTTGCGAGATACAAGGAAGAACTGTCGCTGATCCTCATCGATCTTGCGATACCGCAAAAGGAGGAAGGATTCGCTTTCATTTCGATTTGCAAGGAAGACGATGAAACCAAGAGGATACCCGTCGTCGCCTTGGTGGATGAGCTTGCCGAAATCGATGTGAGCGAGGCGCTTCTGCTGGGAGCGAACGACATTTTGCGGCGACCCCTGCAAGCGGAGATCGTCCGAAAACGGATCGATAATTTGGTAGATCTCAAGGAAATCAACGAGCTGGTCAGCGAGGTGGAATGTGATCGTCTGACGGGACTTTATAACAAAGACTATTTCTTTAAAAGCGTCACATCGTATCTGCGCGGTAATCATGGAAGGAAATTTGATATCATTTGCTGCGACGTTGAAAACATTCGTCTCATTAACGAGTTCTTTGGCGCCTTGGTATCGGATATGCTCTTGCGGCATGTCGCCAGAGTATTTGGCGCGCATTTTTCAAAGCTTAGCTTAGCTGGCCGCGTGCACGGCGATGTGTTTGCAACGCTCGTGCCGCGCAACAAGGAGTACGACGACGAGTTCTTTGCGGAAGCCTTGGAGGAGATGAAGTCCTACGACATAGATTTCATTATTTCCGTAAAATTCGGCGTGTATCACGTGGATGATATAAGCGAATCGGTATCCGTTATGAGCGATAGGGCGCATGAGGCGGCAACGACGATCAAACGCAGATACGGCGTAAACTACGCCGTATTCCAGCCGGAATCCCGATCCGTCATGCAGACGAAGCAATACGTCGTCAACAATCTGCGCGCCGCGATAGAAAAAAGACAGATCACGGTCTTTTTCCAGCCCAAGTATGAAGCGGACAGCGAAAAGATGGTGGGCGCGGAAGCCTTCGCCCGCTGGATCATTTCCGCAGATGAGGCGATACCGCCGAATATTTTTATCAACATACTGGAAAGAAACGGCTTGGTAGCGCTTCTCGATCTGTACATGTGGGAAGAGACATGCAGGCTGATGAAGTACTGGATCGATAAGGGAAACACGCTTGTGCCCATATCGCTGAATTTGGCGCGCTGTGATATTTATTATCCGAATCTGGTCGATACGATACTGGAGATCGTGGATCGATATAAGATACCGCACAATCTGCTCCATGTGGAAGTCAAGGAAACCGCCTATTGCGACGATACATGGTATTTGGCGGGTATACTCAACAGGCTTCGCGCGGAGGGTTTTGCTATCGAGATCGACGATTTTGGCACGGGCTATTCCTCCATGACCATGCTCGCGTCGCTGCCTGTCGATGTGCTCAAGATCGATCTAAGCTTTACGCAGAACGCGGACAATCCGAAGGTTCGCAGCATCATCAATTTCATTTTGGTCATGGGGAAAATGATGAATCTTACCGTTGTGGCGGAGGGTGTGGAAACCTATGAGCAGCTGGAGCTGTTTAAGGGGAACGCGCATACGCAGGTGCAGGGCTTCCTGTTCAGCCATCCCATGCCATCCTACCAGTTTATTAAGCTCGTCAGAGATAATCAAAGAAAAGAAGAAGACAAGGAAAAGAAAGAGTAAAAGCGGAGCCGACGCTTGCAGCCGCGGCGCGTTTGTGCGCTCTATATGCGGATCGCATTTTGGCGGTAGGCTTGCGCGCTTAGTTGTGGTATACTCTCTTTAACACAAAGAACTGAGGCGTTAGGCGGATGGAGCGTTTTACGGGCGGCGCGGATGGCGAAGCGGCTATGAAGCGGCAGGAAGAATTGACCGCTTTTTTTAAGGCGCACGCGCGCGCGGCGCTGGCGTTTTCGGGCGGTACGGATTCGGCCTATCTTCTGTACGCGGGATTGCGCGCCGGTGCGCAGATTCGACCTTATTACTGTAAGACCGTTTTTCAGCCGTCGTTTGAATATGAGGACGCACAAAAACTGGCGCGCGAACTGCATGTGGAATTGGAAACGGTGACGCTCGACATACTATCCGTCCCCAAGGTTGCCGCGAACCCGCCGGATCGTTGCTATCATTGCAAAACGGCGCTGTTTGGCGCGTTGAAAGAACGCGCCGCGGCGGACGGATATACGCTTTTGCTGGACGGTACCAACGCCTCCGACGACGCGAAGGAGCGACCCGGCATGCGGGCGCTAAAGGAGCTGGAAGTGCGTTCGCCGCTTCGTGAGTGCGGCTTTACCAAAGCGGATATACGGCGTTGCTCCAAGGAAGCGGGCTTGTTTACATGGAATAAACCCGCGTATGCGTGCCTTGCTACGCGCGTTCCCACGGGAGACAGGCTTGACGCGACCTTGCTGCGGCGGGTGGAGAGCGCTGAGAACACGCTTTTTGAGATGGGGTACACGGATTTTCGCGTGCGCGTGTTCCATGAAGCCGCGCGCTTGCAGCTCCCCGACGCGCAGCTAGCAAGAGCGGCGGAGGAAGCGGAACGAATACGCGGCGCGCTGCGACCTTTTTTTGAAACCGTTTTGTTGGATATGGCGGGGAGGAAGCAAGAATGAATCAACAAGAGATGCGAAAACTGCTGCAAGCGGTGGCAAGCGGCGCCGCTTCGGTGGAGGACGCGGTGCTGAAAATGAAGATGGAGCCCTTTGAGGATCTTGGTTTTGCGAAGGTCGATCATCATCGTGCTCTGCGGCAGGGTATCGCCGAGGTGATATTCGGCGCGGGAAAAACGCCGCAGCAGATCATCGGTATCGCTGAAGCGATGCTGCGCGAAGGGGAGAAAACGATTCTGATCACGCGCCTTGCGCCCGAGGCGGCGGCTACCATACAAAGGACGCTGCCCATGCAGTATCAAGAGATAGGACGCGTGGGGACCATAGGCTCGATGCCAAAGCCGGACGGACTGGGAAGGATATTGATCGCAACGGGCGGCACCAGCGATATGCCCGTGGCGGAGGAGGCGGCTTTCACGGCGGAGGCATTGGGCAACGAGGTCACGCGCCTGTACGATGTCGGCGTAGCGGGGCTGCACAGGCTGCTCGCGCACGTTGACGATATTATGAATGCGCGCGTTGTGATCGCCGTAGCCGGTATGGAGGGCGCGCTTGCGAGCGTTGTGGGCGGTCTTGCGGATTGCCCAGTGCTCGCCGTGCCGACAAGCGTAGGCTATGGCGCTTCCTTCGGCGGCGTGACGGCGCTTTTAGCCATGCTGAATTCCTGCGCGAGCGGCGTGAGCGTTGTGAATATCGATAACGGTTTTGGCGCAGGCTACCAAGCCAGCCTTATCAATCATATGGGAAGGGTAACAAATGAAGCTACTGTATCTTGAATGCAATATGGGCGCTGCGGGCGATATGCTCATGGCGGCGCTTTTGGAGCTGCTGCCCGATAGACAAGCGTTTCTTGACAAGATGAACGCGCTGGGGCTTCCGGGTGTGCGCGTAACGCAGGAGCACGTAGAAAAGTGCGGTATTCTCGGTACGCATATTTCCGTGCTTGTGGACGGAGAGGAAGAGTCCTGCACAGCGCATGTGCATACCGATCACGGCGAAGCCGTGCATGCCCATGAAAGCCATACCCATGAAGGTCATACACACGAAGATCATACGCACGATGTGCATGCGCACTTAGGTTTGCGGGACGCCGCGCATATGCTTTCGCATCTCAACCTGTCCGAGAAGGTACGTGCCGACGCCTTGGCTGTTTACGATTTGCTTGCGGAGGCGGAAAGCGCCGTGCATGGCAAGCCTGTGGAACAGATCCATTTTCACGAGCTGGGTACGCTGGACGCGATGGCGGACGTCGTGGGCGTTTGCGTTTTGATGGATATGCTCTCTCCCGACGTTGTGCTGTGTTCGCCCGTGCATGTGGGCTTTGGCGAGGTGCATTGCGCGCACGGCGTGCTGCCCGTACCCGCCCCGGCCACCGCGCTGCTGCTGCGCGACGTGCCGATTTACGGCGGTACGGTGCGGGGCGAGCTTTGTACGCCGACGGGCGCGGCGCTGCTCAAGTATTTTACGAATGCCTTTGGCGATATGCCTGTCATGCGTGTAAAACGCATAGGCTACGGCATGGGTAAAAAGGATTTTGACACGGCGAACTGCCTTCGCGCGATGTGGGGAGAGACAATGGCTTCCACCGACGCGGCGGTTGAGCTGTGCTGCAATTTGGACGACATGACCCCGGAGGCGCTGGGGTACGCGCAGGAACGCCTTTGGGAGGGCGGCGCGCTGGATGTGTATACGACGCCCATCGGCATGAAAAAGAACAGGCCCGGCGTGTTGTTGACCTGCCTTTGCCGCGAGGAGGAGCGCGAGGCGATGCTGCGGCTGTTGTTTCAACATACCACGACGCTGGGCGTGCGCGCGCGCGCCTGCGCGCGCTATACGCTGGAAAGGGAAACGCGCGCCATACAAACGAAATACGGCGCTGTGCGCGTCAAAAGGTCGAGCGGGTACGGCGTTTGCAGAGAAAAGCCGGAATATGAGGATATGGCACGCGCGGCGAAGGACACGGGAGAATCCTTCTTGGAGATTGAAAAACAGATAAGACGACAAATCAACGAGATTTAATTCTGAATAAAAAGCAGAAGCAAAGAAAGCGCCGCAAAAACGGCGCTTTCAGCGTTGTGGAAGGAATGACGCGCGTTACGCGAGATCGCCGTCCTTGACGACGTCGAAATCGGCTTCGACCTCCTGAGAAGGCGGCGCGGTAAGAAGAGATACTACCACGATGCACAGGCAGGA
This sequence comes from uncultured Oscillospiraceae bacterium, assembly GCA_964571055.1. Classification (GTDB taxonomy): domain Bacteria; phylum Bacillota; class Clostridia; order Christensenellales; family CAG-138; genus JAQVRG01. Next base: position 71,168 of record CAZNAL010000001.1, read on the forward strand.
GAAGATGAACGCGGGCAGCAGCTCATAGATGTTGAACGCGCCGCCCAAGGGACGGATCACCAGCTTCCAGAAAAACACCATCGAACCGCCGCCGAGCATACCGGCGATCGCGCCGGCGCGGCTGGTGCGCTTCCAGAACAGGGAGAAAAGCATGAGAGGTCCGAAGGTCGCACCAAAGCCCGCCCACGCAAAGGATACGATGGTAAAGATCACGCTGTCCTTATCCATGGCGATGAGCATTGCCAAAAGTGCGATCACGACCAACGTGATGCGGGAGATCGTCATGACCTGCTTATCTTCGGCGTCCTTTTTGAAAAGGCCCTGATAGATGTTCTTAGCGAAGGCGGAAGCCGCGATCAGCAAATAGGAGTCAGACGAGCTGATGGTGGCAGCCAGTATGCCCGCCATAACAAAGCCTGCCAACAGGGAGGGCAGAAGGCTGGTGGAGAGAAGGATAAATACGTTTTCCGCTTCGGAGGCCGTGGTAAGGGCGGTAGGATAAAGCGCGCGGCCTACGATGCCGATAAAGGTGGCAACGGCAAGGGAGATCACGACCCAAATCGTAGCGATGCGGCGGGAACGGGTCAGTTCGCCCTCGGAACGGATGGCCATGAAGCGAAGCAGAACCTGCGGCATACCGAAGTAACCAAGACCCCACGCCAAGGTGGAGAGGATGGTCAAAAGTCCGTAGCTGCCCGCGGCGCCGAATTGCGGCTGGCCGTTTGCCACGGCTTGCACGCCGTTTTCCAGCGTGGGGCTTGCGATGCCAAAGAATTCAAAGAAACCGGGGATGCCTTTTGCGTTGTCCATAACGGCGGAAAGGCCGCCCGCAGCGCTTGTGCCGACGATGACGATTACGGAAAGCGCAATGATCATGACGATCGCCTGCATGAAGTCCGAAGCGCTCTCAGCCAAGAAGCCGCCAAGCAGCGTGTAAATAAGAACGAATATGGTACCGACGATCATCATCGCAACATAGGGCGCGCCAAAGAGCGTGGAGAAGAGCTTGCCACAGGTGACGAGGCAGCTTGACGCGTACACGGTAAAGAAGATGAGAATGAAGCAGGCCGCGATGGTCATAATGACCTTTTTGTCCTCATGAAAACGGTTGGAGAAGAACTCCGGCAGTGTGATCGCTTTGATGCGCACGCTGTAGCGGCGCAGACGCTTGGAAACGATCAGCCAATTCAAATAGGTGCCGACGGCAAGACCGATCGCCGTCCAAGCGGCGTCGGCTAAGCCGCACCAATAGGCTACGCCAGGCAGACCCATCAAAAGCCAGCCGCTCATGTCGGAGGCTTCCGCGCTCATCGCGGTGGTCCAAGGCCCAAGGCTGCGGCCGCCTAAAAAATAGTTTTCGGAACTTGCATTGGCGCGCCGCGAGAAAACGACGCCAATGACGATGACCGCGCTCATATAAATTACCATGGCGATCAAGATTTGAAGCGTGTTGGAATCCATAGTGTTACTCCATTTCCATAAAAATACATGAAAAATACTCATAATTAATATGAGGATATTTAATTTTTCATGCGTGTGTATTATAATAGATTATGTTGTATATTACAAGATAAATCTTATAGGATTTGCTCGATTGTACGGCACGACGGTTTGCATTATAATACGGATAAGCGAACGCGCTGATTTTCACGCGTTGCTGCATGGAGGAGAGAATTATGCGCGTATCCAAATACGCTTTGTTTGTTAAGGTTGTGGAATACGGGAGCCTGACGCGCGCGGCGCAAGCCATGGGCTGTACACAATCGGGCGTTAGCCATGCTATCAGCGCTTTGGAAGAAGAGCTTGGTTTTGTTTTGCTGGAAAGAAGTCGCAAACGCGTGGCGCTCACGCCGGAGGGGAAGCAGGTGTACCCTGCGATCTGCCGCATTCAGGAGGGCTTGGACGAGCTGTATCAGCAGGCTGAAACGATTCGTAACCCCAAGCGCGGGCTGGTGCGCGTGGGGGCGTTTACAAGCGTCGCCGTGCATTGGCTGCCGGGTATGATCAAGGAGTTTGAAAAGGAATATCCTAACGTCCAGTTCGGTTTGATGAACGGCGATTATCATGACGTTACCGAAGCGTTTTTGCAGGAAAGGATCGATCTAGGGTTTGTGGCGCTTCCTTCGGATCTTCCAAATTGCAGGTTTCGGCCGTTGGTGGAGGATCGGCTGCTTGCGGTGCTGCCAAAGAATCATCCGTTGGCGCATGTTGCGCGCTTTCCGATGCAGCAGATTTCCAAAGAACCCTTTATTAGCCTCTTGGAGGCCAGCGACCACGACGCCCGCTATGCTTTGGAGCTTGCGGGCGTACAGGCGAATATCAAATTTACGACCAAGGATGATTACGCGATCATCGCCATGGTGGAACAGGGCTTGGGCATCAGCATCATGCCTGAATTGCTGTTGCAGGGGCATACGGAAAAGGTCTGCGTGATGCCGCTTGAAAACGGCGCCGCTCGCACCATCGGCCTTGCGATTTCCAACGCGAGCAGGCACAATCCCTTTGTGGATTGCTTCGCTAAGCATATCCAAAGCTGGCTTGTAGCGCGCTATGGAAAAGAAGCTGTGCTGGAATAGCCGTACGCGTCTGTTTTCTGCGGATTATCCTTGTGTTGTCGGGTTTATCCAGTCGATGGCCATCATGGTGATGTCGTCCGCCTGCTCCGCGCCGTTTGCATAGCTTCGGATGCTTTCCCGCACCGTCGTTAGCAAGGCGTGTATATCCTGTTCCCGCGCGAGGGTATCGTTGAGCGTTTGCTGCAAGCGCGGGTCGGAATAAAGCTCCATGGCGGGATTGAGCGCCTCCGTCACGCCATCCGTGTAAAGATACAGCCTGTCTGTGGGCGCAAGCTGCCGCTCATAGTTCCTGTAGCGCACATTCTCCATGCCGGCAAGCACGAAGTTGGGCTTTTCATCAAACCACCGATACGCGCCCTCGTGCAGCAGAAGCGGCTGGTTGTGACCGGCGTTTGCAAAGGTCAGCTTACCGCTGGATAACTCGATCATGCCCATAAACACCGTCACGAACATGCCCGCGTCGTTGTTTTCACAGAGCTGCTTGTTGACGCTTGTCAATACCTCCGCCGGGGTTTTCCCCTGCAGGGCGTAGTTTTTGATCAAGGTTTTCGCGATCACCATAAACAGCGCCGCCGGTACGCCCTTGCCGGAAACGTCCGCAATGACAAAGACGAGATGCGTGCCGTTTACGACAAAGAAATCATAGAAATCGCCGCCGACCTCCTTGGCGGGTTCCATGGTGGCGAAGATCTTGAATTCGTCCCGCTTGGGAACAAAGGTGAAGATGCTGGGCAGCATGCTGGCCTGGATTTGCTTGGCGACGCTAAGCTCCGCGGCGATACGCTCCTTTTCGGCTGTGACAAGGCGTATGTTTTGAATATACTGCTTGATGTCCTCGGTCATTTGGTTGAAGGCGTCCGCCATGAGCTCGATCTCGTCGCCCGTATGGATATCGCTGCGGCGAATTTCCAGTTCCGCCGCGTTTTTATCAAAGGAAGCCATATCAGCCGACAGAAGCTTGATCGGCTGCACCATGCGCCGGTCGATGATGAGGAGGAAGAAGGCGAGGAAAAGAAGGATCACAATGGCGGTAGCGCCCGCCACCTGCGCCGTTTGGAGGCGTATGCCGGCTATGACCTTGTTCATATCGATGTCCACGCCCACGACGGCGTGCGCTTTTCCCTGCGCGTCCAGTACGGGCACATAGGCGGAGAGCAGATAACCGAAATCGCCGTTTGTGATCTCGGTGGCGGCAGCCGGAACGCCGGTGCGCAGCACCTCCTGCGTGGTCGCTAGCACCTCGTCCACGCCCATGCTGTCGCCGAGGTTGTAGGTCATATCCGCCTCTTCCGCGGAGGGCATGATATCGAATACGTTCACGGCGTCAGGCGACGTGAGAGAAGGAACAAAAACATACAGGAAGCGAAGGTCAAGCGTCTTTCGGATCCTCGCAAGCTGCGCTTCGGTTTGGTAGTAGGAATCGTCCTTGCCGTTTTCAAGATAGCGGGAGATGGAGAGCGGTTCGACCTCCATAGCCGCAAGCTCCGCCGCGTTTCTTGCCGAAACGCCGTACTGTTCAAGATTTTCCTGATAGGTTAGATAATAGGTCAGGCACCCCGCGCACGCGGAAAGAAGCACGGCAAGCGCAAGAAAAGCGAGTATCAGTTTATTTCGTATGTTAAGCCCGCGTGTTTTCATCGTTCCCGTCCTTTCCCAAATCGCATAGATAGAGGTGTGCGGAGCAAACGCATTTTCCCTTGCAGATCGGGCAGTAATAGCCGAAATGATCGAAATCATAATAGAAATTCTTGTATTCGCCCAGATCGATAAAACGGTCATAGAAGTACGGCGTGCGCCTTGCGGGCGTTCGCCCGTCGGGGTGTACCCATAGCTCATGCAGGGCGAAGCTGCCGCCAAGCGCGCGTATTTTTTCCTTGGCGATATCGACCATGGCGTCGTCCATGCCCTGCCTGCGGTATTCCGGCAGCACCAAAAGCGCGTCGCCCGTGTAGATCAATGCGTCGCCCGCGGCAAGCTGTATTTTTTTGCATATGTCTTCATGTCCGCCGGAAAGAAAGACGCCCTTAATATAGATGGCGACGCCGGCGATCTCGCCGTCGATCACGCATTTCAACGCTACGGAGGCGGGGTCGCGCAGTGCTTTTTCAAAGTGTGGCCGTATACCCTCGCCATAATTGAGATAGATGTCGTGAAGGCGCACAAGCTCATCCAAATCGTTCATGTCCATGGGAAGTATCTTGTCGTAAAAATCAGCTTTCATTCGCAGCGTCCTTTCTGTTTTCCGCTCGTTCCGCCGCCGTTTCTTTTCCGGTAAGCAGCGCAAACAAGCCTAAGAGCAAGCCGCAGAGCAGAGCGACCATACCCATGGCCCTTCCGTATCCCCAATGCAGGATGACGCCAAGAAGGATAGGACCGCAGGCTTGCCCGAAGTTATCCGTCAGGCTGTACATACCCATGGCGAGGCCTGTGCCGATCCCCGCACGGTGCGCAGCTTGTGAAATATAAACGCCCTGCGCCGTCATGCCGAAGCTGGCGGCAAGACCCAATAGGCAGATCGAAAGCACGGCTGTGAGGTAGCTTTCCCGCAGCGTAAACAAAAGCAGCGCAAAAACGGTCAGAAGGCTGGAAAGCATCATCGCGCCGCGAACGCCGAAGCGGCGGAATACGCGCTGCGGCAATATGCCGCCAAGGAATATCGCGATCACGCCGCCAAGCAGCAGTATGTTGCCGATGTCCGATTCATCATGTCCCATAGCCGCACCGTAGAGCGGGAAAACGTAATCCTTGAAATAGAGCATCACCATAAAGGGGATCAGGATCAACGCGAAGAAACCAAAGATAGACGGCTTCTTCAACGCGGACGCAACATCGCGAAGTTTCTGCGGCGCATCCTCTTGCGGCGCGATGGGCCGCCAACTCTTTTCGATATAGGTAAGCGTGGCGGCGAGGCAGAGGAGCATCAATGCGGCGGCGCAGGTATAGCCTGCGGCATAGCCAAGATATTGCGCGGCGTAACCGCCAAGCGACGCGCCCAGCACAACGCCCGCCATGCTCCCTATGTTGAGGCCGGCAAAGAGAGATTCCTGTTCGCTTTCCTCCGCCGCGCAGGACGGCAGCGCGTTGCAGCCAACGAGCATGAAGCCCGTCCCAAAGCCGCCCAAAAGCTTTGCGGCTGAAAAGAGCGGGAAGCTTTGCGCGCTTACGGCCAATACGGATAGCGCGCCTCCCAGCACACGGATCAGAGCGCCAATGGTCATCACCCTTTTGATGCCCTTGCGATCCAGCAGCGCGCCGCCCGCTACGGCGGCTATGGCGATAGCAAGAAGCTGCACGCTCATAGGGAGCGCCGCCGCGATATTCTCATCCATCCGCATGCCGGAAGCGAGGAAAAGGCGGGAGGAAAGCTGTGGAACGAAGGAGGCGTCCATATTATCCCCAAGAAAAACGAGGAACATGATGCAGCGCAGGAAACCGAACGCGGCGCTGCTTTCCTGCCGTGCAGCGTAGTCTGCGCGCAGCGAAAGATTGCGTTTATAATCCGCCGCCTCGTTTAATAGAAGCAGCATCATGATCACGGCGGCGAGCGTGGCGGCGATGACGTTGCCGATCATTTTTCTTTCTGACAGGAGCTCACTATGGCGGTTTGCGCCGATCTCCAGCAAGCCCGCCATTTCCCCAGCGCTGTTATAAACGGGGGCGACCACATAGGTCCAGGTGCCGAAGGCGTCCGCTTCGCTCTCCACCAGCATCGCGTCGCCCGTTTCGGCTACGGCATCATACCCGGAATCCTTGTACGGCATATAGGGGTAGACGACGCCATTGGTATTCTCGTAATCCATAACGCCCCAGATCGTGTTTTGCGCGGCGTCGAACTTCAGCAGAATATAATACATGTTGATCCCGTTGCGATAACCCTGCTCACAGAAGGCGTCCAAATATGCGCGCACCTCTCTGTAATCCGCATTGTCATAATCGCTGAGAGCGTTTAAGCGGGCGAAGGGATCGCCGAACGTTTCGCCGGACGTTTCGGAAAGAAAAGACGCGGAACGGCGCAGATCGCCGCTTGTCGATGCGCGAAGCTTGTTTTGATAGAAAGAGATCATGTACGCGCCAATGAGCGCCGCCGTAAGAAGGATAGCAACGCCAATGGCCAGCGCGCCGCCGGAAGAAGGACTTTTTCGATCTTGGTATACCAAGCGCAAGCAATGATACAGCAGCCATAGTCCCGCGGCGATAAGACAAGCGGCGCAAATCCAAACGAGCAGGACGCGCACATAGTACTGCGGTGCAAGCTGCATGCGCGTATCCGCATAGAGCGGCGCCCCGTCGCGCGCCGTTATATAGACAGATTCGTTATCGGTAAAGGACAGCTTGCCGCCGGAGGTCGAAATGAAATGGACATTACCGGAAAAGACGGTTTCCGCTTTCACGTCTTCAAGCATCACAACGCGCTCGTGCAGAAGGTCGCATACAAACACGCCGCCGTTATCGACGGCTACGCCGGTAAGCACGTTGACGCCGTCGCCGTAAGCAAGACGCGCCTGTTCGCCGTCGCAATTATAAAACAAGCCGCTTTGCATCGTGGTGAAGGCGACGCCGCCACTTGCCGGGTCGTAGGACGCGTAAGCGACGACCTCGCCTTGCGCGTCGATGGCGCGGACGCTGTGTACGCCGCCATCGCTTGCATAAAGCGTAAGGCTTGTCATGGATTCACGGCGCAAAAAATACACCGTGCCATCCTTGGCGCTAAGACCTCTGATCGTGCCAAGCTGCAAGGGCATGGAGCCTTCCGGATAGGATACGTCCCAAATCGTTTCAAGATATTTGCCGGTCATGGAAAAACGCAAAACGCGTTCTCGCGCTACGCGCGAGCTGTTGTCGCGGTGCGTTACATCCGCGATGTAAACGCTTTCGCCGTCGGTTGCCGCATATTCGGCATAATAAAAGCTTTCCTCGGCTATATCGCCGCCATAGATCGACGCGGCGACGCGTTGCTGCGCGTCCGAAATCCGCACGCGTGTCTTGCTTTTGTCCACGACAACAACATGTCCGTCTATCGAGGAAGCGGCATACGAGGGGGCTTCCCACTTACTATGGAGGGAAAAGGGATTTTCACGCAAAAAAGCGGCGTTAAACAGAACGATCAATAAAGCGGCGATCAATAAAACCGCCCGCAAACACCCAAATATTTGGTTTCGCGTTCGCGTTGTTACCATATAACTCCATACATGTCAATCTTCCCGTATTATACAACAGAATATATGGATGTGCCAATGCTTATTCGGAAGATCAGGGCTGCGCCTTTGTGTAATGCGCTATGGCGTGCATAAAACCATCCATCAAAAAAGCGGCGGCTTGTTTTCCCACTAAGGTCTCGGGGCAAGCGATGTCAAAGCCGTGAAAGCAGCCTTCAAAGAGCTTAAAGGTAACGGGAACGCCGGCAGCCTTTAGGTTATCCACATATTGGATGGTTTCGTCGCGGAACGGCTCGACGCTGCCCACAAAGGTTATAGTGGGAGGAAGGCCGCTGTAATCCGTTTCGCGGCTGGGGGCGGCGTATTTGGATACGTTGTTCGTGCCGTAATCCTCGCCAAGATACTGCCGCCACGCCGCGATGTTGGATACGGTGTTCCATAACGGCGCGTCGTTGTCCTTGGAGGATTCGGTAATCATTCTATCGTCAAGCATCGGATAGAGCGGCATTTGAAAGGCGATGGAAACGTCGCCCCGGTCGCGCGCAAGCAGGCTTATCGCCGCGGAAAGGCCGCCGCCAGCGCTGTCGCCGCCGACGAAGATCTGATCCGAGCGCACGCCGTATACGACGCTGTTTTCTTTAAGCCAAAGGAGCGCCTGATAGCAATCATCCAAGGCGGCGGGGAAGGGCGCTTCCATGGATCGCCGGTAATCCGGCATAACGACGATGCAGCCGGAGGCGAGCACAAAACGTTCAACGAAGATGTAGTCCTGTTCGGGAATGCCGATGGCATAACCGCCGCCGTGGAACCACACGAGGCCGGGAACATCGGCGCGGCGCGCTTTCGGCGCGTATATGCACAGACGCAGCGGCGTTCCGTCCGGACGCTGCGTATAAAGCTGCTGGTATTCGATTTCCTTGGTAAAGGCGTGGCCTTTGAAGAAGGAATCCATGAATTTGTTGCAGTACGCGAATTTCTGCACCGAATATTCCGGCCAGAAGGTGCGTAAAAGCGTACCTGTGGTGCGAAGCTCTGGGTGTATCATTTCCTTGGTGATCTTCATAGGCGCTCCTTTCAAGCAGACAAAGATACGGGCAAACGCCTCTATTTAATATGGAACCGTTTTTTGCATTCGCGCAAAAGCCCAAAGCCCAGCACGAAAAAGCACGCCACGAGCAACGCCAGCGACAGCGCGCCCATGACGATCAAAGACCAGCCGCTTGTTTGGCGCCAAAACAACAGCCACACGGCGGCAATCATAAAGGAGATGGCGCTTAAAACGAGCATGGGCATAACGTTTTGCTTCTGCTTATCCAAGTCCGTAAAGAACAAAACGCCCGCGACCGTAAGCCCGCCAAAGCAAACGATGGGCACGACGGTAGCGGCCCAGCCCGGCGCTAGAAGCACGTCGATGAGGATCAAGAGTATAGCCGCGTTGACGATGAGCTTGATGAATTGGCTGATGCGGTTGTATTCCACCAAATCGGTCGAAAGCCCCAGCGACCATACCAGCCATAGCGACCAAAGAACGACAACGCTCCACGCGGCGCCGCCAAGCCAAAGGTTTACGATAGGGCAGACGTATGCCGCGGCCAAGAAGGGCCATTTCGCCCAACGGATGATATCCTGCCTTTGCAGCGCGTGCTTGGTGATCGTGGGATAGGTGATCTTAATGTTCATACAGCGCGCTCCCCTCAACCAGAGTCGGTATGCCGTCCTCGCAAAGAAGCCGGTACAGCCGCTCCTCGAAAGACGGGTCGATGGTCATCTTTGCGATGGAGAGCGTTGCGACGTTTCCGTACGTCACCATGGAGCAGCTTACGCGGTTGGTAATCGCGGTTCCCAATACGAAATCCATGCTTTCGATAGAGTCCGAAAGCTCCGGTGGCATCGTTACGATACCGAGGTTGGAGAGCGTGTTGGTGATGATCTTATCGCCAAGATAACCGTATAGGATGCTGGCGACGGGGGATTTGATGAACAACGGCACATAGCGGATGGCGTTTACCATACGCTCGGCGGCGTTTGCCATCTCATCCATTGCGGGCTTGGCGGCTTTTTCCGCAAGCTGCGCCGTGATATTTTCTAAAAGCGCGTCTGCGTCTCGTATTTCGTTCACCGGAAGCTTGATACCGCAGTACATGGCGAAATTGCGCAGCGTTGCGGAGGGGTAGAACTTTCGCATATTCACCGGTACCTGAATGCTGATGACGCCCGTGTTTTCGTCGATGGCGTAGCGGGTCGCAACGAACATGCGGGAAAGGATGTAGGCGCTTACCGTTGCGTTTCGGCTTTTCGCAGCCTCCTTGAGCTTGGAAACGTCCATTTTGAAATGCAAAAGCCGGCAGGGCCTGTGCCGCGAGAGCTTGCCGCTAAGCTGCACGGCGGGGCTGTCCATAAAACCGGAGGCGTTTTCCGTACGTTCGACCCGCGTGAACGCGTTGACGGCTTCCTCCGCGGAGGGTATTTCGGATAGATCCAGAATACCCTCGCCCTTGCAAGCGGGCGCGCCAAGAAGACGCAGGTATTCCGCCGTCAGGGTTTTTAAAAACACCATGCCGCCGGTCGCGTCCGTAAGGATATGGAAAAACTCCACGCTGACGCAGTTTTCGTAATAGAGTACGCGGAAGGAGGGGGAGCCGCTCTTGGAAATCTTCAACGGGCGGCAGGGAATATCCGTTTCCGGCAGCACGAAATAGCGCTGCTTGGAGGTATCCAAATAATGCCAGAAAAAGCCTTTCTTTACGGATGTCGAAAAGGTTGGGAAACGCTTGATGACAAAGGTGAGCGCCATTTGCAGCAGCGCCGGGACGACAGCTTCCTTAAAATAAACGGAAAGCCGAAATACCGCCATTTGCCCGTGCTTCATGGAGATGGGATAGACCTTTGCAGCGTCGTCGAGCGCATACCACAATAACGGCGGCCTTGCGTAAAAGCCGCCTAGGTTTTCAAGCTGCAGCCGCTCCAGCGCTTCCGTGAGGCTGACGCCCGTGGAAGCATAGTAAACAAGCGCCTTTTCAAAATCCGCGCGCATTTTTGATCGATCACCGCGCGGCAAGGAGATACGACCCTCAAAAGCGGAGAAAAAAGCTGCAAGCGACGCGGCTTCATCCTCCGAAAGGGTCTTTCGGAATATTTCAAAAGCGGTTTCCTTTTTATTCTTCATCTGCTCAATAGTATATCTGATATGCGGGAAAAACACAACTTTCCGATGACCTGCCATGCGCGTTCTTGCGAATCATGGAAAAACGAGATACAATAGTGCATCATAACGCTGGGCGCGCATAAAAGCTGCGCGGGAAACGAGGAAAACGATGATTGAACTACCGGAGGCTTTAACGCTTGCAGGGCAGATCAACGCGTCTGCTGCGGGGAAGGTTGTGCGTTGCGTGCATCCCCCGACGAAGGTACACAAATTCTGCTGGTTCAACGGGGACGCGGCGGATTATGATAAGCGGATCGCCGGCAGCCGCATCGCGTCGGCGGAGGGTTTTGGCATCTATACGGAGATTGCTTTTGATAACGGGAAAAGGCTTTGCTTTAACGACGGCGTGAATCCGCGGCTGACGCGAACGGAGGAAGCGCCAAAGGATTATCAGCTGCGAATCGATTTTTCGGATGAGACGGCGCTTGTTTTTACGGTTGCGATGTATGGCGGCATCATTTTGCACGACGGTGATTATGATAACGAGTATTATCTGAAAAGCCGGGCGTATACATCGCCCTTTACCGACGCGTTTGAAGAGAAGTTCAACGATGTGCTTGCTGCTTGCAAGCCGTCCCTTAGCGCAAAAGCGCTTATCGCGACGGAGCAGCGCTTTCCGGGCATAGGCAACGGCGTTGCGCAGGATATTCTGTTTGCGTCGGGACTCCATCCCAAGCGCAAGCTTGCCACGATGGGAAGTAAAGAGAAGGAAAAGCTGTTGTCCTGCATCGTATCTGTATTGGGGCAGATGACGGAGCAGGGCGGAAGGGACACGGAAAAAGACCTGTACGGCGTCCCCGGCGGGTATCGAACGAGGATGTCAAAGAATGCGCTTGACGCGGGGTGTCCGGTTTGCGGCGGTACCGTCGTTAAGGAGAGCTATTTGGGCGGATCGGTGTATTATTGCCCGCACTGCCAGCCGCTTATCAAGTAGCGGATAAGAATTTGCGAGGTGAAGTTTCTTGAAGCGCTGCATTGTCTTGGCCGGGATCGTTTGGTGAAAATTCTATTATAATTAGGAGGAAGTAAAGTGACGATTCCGGAAAACAAAATCTATCCTCGCACGGGGGATACGCAAACGATATATTTAAAAAATGTGATTACCAACCCCAATATTACGGTGGGCGCTTACACGATGTATAATGATTTTGTAAACGACCCCGTTCTGTTCGAAAAGAACAACGTGCTCTACCAGTATCCCATTAACCATGACAGGCTGGTGATCGGCAAATTCTGCTCCATCGCCTGCGGCGCGCGGTTTCTTTTCAACAGCGCAAACCATACGCTGGGATCTTTGTCAACCTACCCATTTCCTCTCTTTTTCGAGGAATGGGGACTGGACAAGAAAAACGTAACGGATTCTTGGGATAACAAGGGCGACATCGTGATCGGCAACGACGTATGGATAGGCTACGAGTCCGTCGTTATGGCGGGCGTTACCATTGGCGACGGCGCGATCATCGGCGCGCGCGCGCTCGTGACGAAGGACGTCCCGCCCTATACCATCGTGGGAGGGGTTCCGGCGAAAACGATCCGCAAACGTTTTGACGATGCCGCCATAGCGAAGCTTTTGCAGATGCAATGGTGGGATTGGCCGCGCGAAAAAATAGCCGCGCACATCGACGCCATACAAAGCGGCGATATGCGCGCGCTGGAAAAAGACTAAAGGGCACGCAGACATGCCCTGCTACTGTTCCTTTGCGTTGCAAACGGTCACGTAGATGTGCGCGATGCAAAAGAGGACGCCACAGCCTACGAGCAGCCAATGGCGCATCGTAACGCCGCACAGCAGGAAGATCAAGGTCGGCAGAATGGCGAGCGCCAGCGCCGGACGCATGCCGGGCTTCTTGGAAAAAACGATCCAAAACGCCCAGTAGAGCAGCAGCAGGGCAGCGTTGCCCAAAAGATAAACGACAAAGGCTTCGGCGGACGCAAAGCCAAGCTCGGCGACGCCGATGTTAAAAACCATGAGGAACATACATCCGTATCGCCCGAGCTGTTCAAGAAGGTTCATGGTTTTGCTCTGGCATTGGTTCCTTTCATCCTTGTGCTTGATAGCCCATAGGGCGTTTGGCACAAGCAACAGCGCGATAATGATAAGGCCGAACCAGTTAAGCCAACCAAAGCTGCCTGTAATAAAGATACTTGTAGGGCCGTCCGCCCCGCCGATAATCGTCATGCATATCCTCCCGTCAAACCGTCGTACCACATGTAAAACTGCCTTCCGCTAACGTTTCCATCTATAAAAGCTCTTTTTGCGTGGATACGATTACATAGCTTCATTCCTAATGGTATAATATGCAAAACGAAAGAACGCGTCAACCGGAAAAGCGCGGGCTCGCGTGCGCGCCAGAACGCGGATGGCGCAAAGCCATCGACTTTCCGCTGATGCGCGGCGAAGAATCGGTACGTCAGGAGGATAGCGCAATGTGTACCAGTATCGTTTCCAACAGGAAGAATACCATCGTCGGATGGAATCTCGATATTTTGGATATGGAGCATCGGGTCGTTGCGGAGGAGGACAAGGTCTACATCGCCATCAACGATAAAACGGAGGGCTGGATGCCGCTCTTTGGCGCGAACGCACGAGGCGACTTTGTGGCTATGCCTACATGCTGGCCATATGATAAAAGAAGCGATCCCACGCGCGCGGATGACCGCAACATCATCATGCTGGATATAGACCTGCTTTTAGAAAAGCGAACGCTGGAGGAGATCCAGCAGATCGTTCAAAACGAGCCGGTTTACAGCGTTCCGGGCGTAACGTTCCAAGCGCAGCTATCGGATGGCGACGGAAACGTGCTGCAAATCGTTCCCGGGCAGGGAAACCGCTATTACAAACGCCCGGTCTATTCTGTGCTTACCAATTTTTCCCCTTTTAAGGGAGAGAGTGAAAAGCATCCATGGATGGGACTGGATCGATACGAAAAGGCGGTGGCGATGCTGGACGCGGCCAGCGATGATTTTTCGGTACGCGACTGCTTTGCGATATTGAAGGCTGCCGCGCAAACGGTATGTCCCACAGTCGTGTCCATGGTGTTCGACGTTGGAGAAAATACTGTCTATTGGTGTGAAAATCGCGATTGGTCACAAATAGAAAGCAAAAAGATGAGACACGTATAAAACGTTAACGCATATCAAAAAACAACAGGAGGGCTTTTCATGCAATACTGGCCGCTTTGCGTCGCGGGTCTTTTGATCCAGATCGCATTCATCATCGTTGAGAGTAAAAAGAAGTATTTGCCCGCCGTCATACTCAAGGGCAGCGCGTCCGTCGTGTTTGTGATTCTTGGGTTGCTGTGCGCAAAGACGGCGGCAAACGAAGAATTCGCAAAGCTCGTCACCGTGGGTCTGCTGCTGGGCGCGCTGGGCGATATTCTGCTGAACCTGCGTTATGTGTTTGCAAAGATTGGGCAGACGATATTCCTTGCGGGCATCGCCGCGTTCCTCACCGGCCACATCCTGTATCTTGCCGCGTTGGTTGTAAAAGCAAACCGTCTCGTCCTGTGTCTGTTTGCGGGTCTTATACTTGCGACACTGCTGCTTACATGGATATTCCGTACGTTAGGCCAAATCAAGAAGTCCTTCAAGATATTCGGCGTCCTCTACATCGGCGTGATTTCCCTTATGACGGCTGTTGCAGCGGGGAATCTACTCGCCGCCCTCGGCGCTTCAGCCGATGCGACTGGAAGCCTTCTGTTCTTTATAGGCGCGGTACTCTTCCTTTTGAGCGACGTCATTATGATATTGAATACCTTCGGTAAACAGCAGAAACAGGTGCTGCGCACTTCCAATCTGCTTTTGTATTATGCCGGGCAGCTGCTCATTGCGTTGAGTTTGCTTTTCTTTTAGCGCGGAGTCGTTGTGTGGAAAATCGCTGCTAACATGGGTATGATTTCATATAGATACTTATGAAGGGAGCAATCGGAATCATGGAATTTCGGGAACTGTCAACAGAAGAAGTTGACGACGGACTTTCGCTGGCTTGGACGGTATTTCAACAGTTCGAGGCGCCGGATTATTCTGAGCAGGGCGTACAATCCTTTTATAACGCTATCCATGATCCGGCGTTTATCGGGCGACTTTGCATGTATGGCGCGTTTGCGGAGAACCGACTCGTCGGTGTGCTGGCAACCCGGAGCGGAGGATCGCATATCGCGCTGTTCTTCGTGGATCGCGATTCGCAGCGGCAGGGTGTGGGCAAGGGGCTGTTTGCGCTGGCTTGTGCCGCCAATGCTTCTGGCAGGTTGACGGTGCATTCTTCGCCCTGTGCGGTGGAGATTTACCGACGTCTCGGCTTTTTGGAAACTGCGTCGGAGCAAATAACGGACGGTATCCGTTATACGCCCATGACGTGTCGTTTACGCAATCCCGACTGCATATGTAAGCGGACGAAATGCTCCCGCCACGGTAACTGTGTTGCTTGCCGAGAGCATCATAGAGACCCGAAGCAAGACCCGACTGCCTGCGAGCGTCCGGCTAAACGCGAGCGAAGGATAAGGGAGCGGTGAAAAAGGCGTTCATCTTTGAACCCAAAATGAATTGAAATTATGAATATTCCAAGGAGACTGCGACAAATGCGCGCCATCTTCGGCAAACGTCACGGAGTGGCTCGTCAAGGTAAGTCCATGCCTTGTCCTTGATCCATTGCGGGATAACCGAAGGCCGTTTCGGCGATGCTGCCCGTGATGGCGGCAAGGGTATCGCTGTCGCCGCCAAGGGATATGGCGTTTCGGATAGCGTCCTTAAAAGATGTCGCCGATGATTGCACCCAGCATTATTTACGACCTCCTCTGCGGTGATAATCCTTTTCGATCTCCCCGTTCCAGTCCTCCGGCATGGCGGCGCAGGCGCGAAATGTTGCCACAGCGTCGCTCATGACCTTGAAGTTCAGCTCCACGCCTTTTTCGTCAGCATGGTAATTCTGCGCGCGGTCAGGTGCGATGCCAAAACGGCTTGCTGTTTCCACCGCGTCGATATTCGCGCCAAGGAAGATGAACTCCCAGCCGTACTTTTCTTTCTGCCGCTCAATAAGTGCTTTGATCTTATCGGATGAATATTCGCGGCTGCTGTTTTCTTCGCCGTCCGTGATAATGACGAACATCACACTTTCGGCACGGTATTCGTCCGCGGTGTTGCGTTGCGCGTTGCCTATCTTGTGGATGGTCTTACCGATAGCGTCGAGAAGCGCCGTCGACCCTCCTACGCGGTATTCTTTTTCTGTGATGGGGTTGACCGCACGGATGTCGATGCGGTCATGAAGAAGCATATAGCTGTTTGCAAAAAGCACGGTGGTGATGCGGCATTCGCCGTCAACCATTTTCTGCTTTTGCAGCATGGAATTGAACCCGCCTATGGTGTCGCTTTCAAGCCCTGCCATAGAGCCGCTTTTGTCTAAGATAAATACCAGTTCCGTTAACCCTTTTTTCATCGTCATGTCCTCGTATTATATAAGAGTAGTAGTTTTTAACGTTCCTCTCCAAGAACGAGCAA
>CAZNAL010000002.1:0-66265 GCA_964571055.1 uncultured Oscillospiraceae bacterium
TCTTTGCGCTTTTTTACTCCGTTTTCCCTCTTTCCTTCTACTCCTTGGCTATTGATTTTTTACCACTGGACTGAATCGAAATGACCGCTCATTCATTTTGCGTGCGGAAGGTGAGACCGCTATCGTCTGCGTCTACCGTTACGGTCTCATGCAGCTTGATCTTGCCGGCGAGGATACGTTCGCTCAACGCGTCCTCCAGCTGATGCGCGATGGCGCGGCGCAGCGGCCGCGCGCCATACTGCGGATCGAATCCGTCCGCGGCCAAGCGTTTGGCGGCGGCTTGCGTGACGTCGAGTACGATGCCCTTTTGCGAAAGCCGCGCCTGCACGTCCGCGAGCATAAGACGCACCACGGAGAGCGTTTGCTCCTTTTCCAAGGGATGAAAAAAGATGAGCTCGTCGATACGGTTTAAGAATTCCGGACGGAAGGCGTTTCGCAGCTCCCGCATCATGATCTCATGCATGCGCGCCTGATCGATTTCCGCGCTATGCGCGGAAAAGCCCACGGACGCTTTGTTTTGCACCTCGGAAGCGCCGATGTTGGAGGTCATGATGATGATGGTATTGCGAAAATCCACGCGCTTGCCCTTGGCGTCGGTTAAGCGCCCGTCATCCATGATCTGAAGAAGGATATGGAATACGTCCGGGTGCGCTTTTTCCAATTCGTCAAGAAGCAGTACGCAATAAGGATTGCGGCGCACGCGCTCCGTAAGCTGCCCGCCGTCCTCATAACCAACATAACCCGGCGGGGAGCCTATGAGCTTACTGACGCTGTGCTGCTCCATGTATTCCGACATATCCAAGCGCACTAAAGCGTGTTCGTCGCCAAAGAGCACGCAGGCTAAGGCCTTTGCAAGCTCGGTCTTGCCTACGCCGGTGGGGCCGATGAAGAAAAAAGAGCCGATGGGACGGCCGGGGTCCTTTAGCCCCGCGCGCGTGCGGCGGATGGCGCGCGAAAGCGCCAATATCGCCTCATCCTGCCCAATGACCTTTTCATGCAGCGCATCCTCCAAGTGTAAAAGGCGTTCGCTTTCGTCCGCGGTGAGCTGCCGCACCGGAATGCCTGTCCAAGCGCACACGACCGCCGCGATGTCTTCGCGGGTAACGGCTTGCACGTCGTCCGCGCGGGAACGCTCCCATGCGGTGCGCGCGGACGCGATTTTTGCAAGGACGTCCTTCTCCTCGTCGCGAAGCGCGGCGGCGCGTTCAAAGTTCTGGTTGCTGACGGCTTCCTCTTTTTCCTTGCGTATGGCTTCGAGCTGCTGGGACAGCGCCTGCATGCCGTCGGGCGAGATGAAGCCGCGAAGCCGCACGCGGCTTGCCGCTTCGTCCATCAGATCGATGGCCTTGTCGGGCAGGAAGCGGTCCGGAATATAGCGGTCGGAAAGCTCTACGGCGGCGTGCAGCGCGTCCTCTGTGATCTGCACCTTATGGTGGGCTTCGTATCTGTCCCGCAAACCCTCCAAAATGCTAAGCGTTTCCTCTTTGGTGGGTTCCTCGATGCTTACGGGCTGAAAGCGGCGCTCCAACGCGGGGTCCTTTTCCACAAGCGTCCGGTATTCATCCAAGGTAGTCGCGCCGATGATCTGGATTTCGCCGCGCGCCAAGGCCGGCTTCAGTATGTTGGAAGCGTCGATGCTGCCCTCCGACGCGCCCGCGCCTACAATGGTATGCAGCTCGTCGATAAAGAGAATGGTGTTGCGGTTTTGCGACAGCTCACTTATGGCGTTTTTAAGCCGTTCCTCAAATTCGCCGCGATACTTCGTGCCGGCAAGCATGCTGCCAAGATCCAGCGAGAAAAGCCTTTTGTTTCTTAACGGTTCCGGGATGCCGCCGCTGACGAGGCGCTGCGCCAAACCCTCGACGGCGGCGCTTTTTCCTACGCCCGGATCGCCGAGCAAAACCGGGTTGTTCTTGGTTCGGCGGCTCAGTATTTGGATGATGCGTTCAATTTCCTTGTCTCTGCCGATCACGGGATCCAGTTCGCCCTCGCGGGCGTCCCGCGTCAGATCATGTCCGTAAGTGTCCAGCACAGGCGTCGCGTTGGACGCGTGCGCGTCGTCGAGTTCGGCGGGATCGGGGGCCTTGCCGGAAAGCATGGCCTGCAGTGCGACGACGTTGGCGGACAGCTCTTCCAAAATGCGCACGGCGACGCAATCCTTTTCGCGAAGAATGGCCAGGAGGATATGCTCGGTGCCTATGTAGCTGTTCTTTTTCTTCTTTGCTTCATATAGGCTTAATTCCAAAATCTTTTTGGTGCGCGGCGTATTGCCGAAGCTATCCGTGAATTGATAGTCGCCGCGGCCAACAAGCGCTTCGGCGCGGCTGTGGATCGCGTTTTCCGTAATATCAAAATAACCGATAGCCTGTGCGGCGGTTCCCCCTTCGCGCATCAAACCTAAAAGAAGGTGCTCGCTGCCCACATAATTATGGCCGAGCTCCCTTGCGCTGTCCTGCGCGAAGGCCAGCGCTCTGCGCGCGCCTTCCGTGAAACGATCAAAAAAGTCCATAATTTTACCTCGTATCCTATTTTAATCTATATTGCCGTTTGTTGCAATAATACGCGTTGTAGTTGCTCCTTTTGCGCGGGAATGATATAATAACCGTCGGTATGGTTGCATCATATATATGGAGTAAGAGGCGCGGTGCGCCCTCTGAATACTTCGATATAGGAGCGTAGAAGGATGATTTATTTAGATAACAGCGCCACGACCCGCACGCTGGAAGCAGCGGCGGACGCGGCAAGAAAATATATGACAGAAGGCTTTTTTAACCCGGCGGGCGCCTATGCGCCGGCGGCGGCTGTCGAGCGCGAGGTGGAAGGCGCGAGGGAACGCTTGGCGCGGGTTTTACAGGCGCAGCCGCAGGAGATATTCTTTACCTCCGGCGGGACGGAAAGCAATAACATGGCGCTGCGCGGCGCGACGGCGGCTATGCGAAACGGCGGCGGCGTGATCGTAAGCGGCGTGGAGCATCCGTCCGTCTATGAAACGGCGCACGATTTAGGCGCGCGCTTTTCCTTTGAGGAAGCGGCGGTAGATGAAACGGGAAAGGTGGATGTTGCAAAGCTCGCGACGATGCTTTCGGAGCAGACGCGCTTGGTTTCGGTTATGCACGTCAACAACGAAGTCGGCGCGATCAACGACATTCCCGCGATCTATGCGTTGATCAAAAAATACGCGCCGCTCGCGCTGCTGCACGTTGACGGGGTACAGGCTTTTTTGAAGGTTCCGTTAGAGAGCCGGCATTTCGATCTGTATTCCATCAGCGGTCACAAATTCCATGCGCCCAAGGGCGTGGGTGCGCTGTATGTGAAGGCGGGCACGCGCTTTAACGGCGGACAAACGGGCGGCGGGCAGGAACGGGGCTTGCGTTCGGGTACGACGAACGTTCCCGGCATTATGGGCATGGACGCCGCCATCGCCGACTATATGCAGCACAGGGAAGCGCATATCGAAGCCATGCGCGCATGCAAGAGGCGGTTAGCGGAAAACCTTAGCAGCATCGGGGACGTGTACCTCAACGGGCCGGCGGCAGACGCGGGCGCGCCGCACATCTTGAACGCTTCGTTTCTGGGCGTGCGCGGCGAGGTGCTCTTGCACGCCTTGGAGGAGAAGGAGATCTATGTTTCCACAGGTTCGGCGTGCTCGGCGCATAAGAAGGGGAAGAACCGCATTTTGACCGCCATGGGAATTCTGGGCGAGCGGCAGGAGGGTGCGATACGCTTCAGCTTCTGCCCCGATAACACCGTCGAGGAAATGGATATTGTAACGGAAGCGATCCAAAGCATTGTGCCTATGCTGAGACGTTTCAAACGCAGATAGTACGCACAGAGTAACACGGAGGAAGAACATGGAACAGGTTTTGCTGATACGATATGGCGAGATACATCTAAAAGGACTCAACCGTCCCTATTTTGAGCGCGCGCTGCTTTCGCGCATCGAAGCGGCGCTTGACGGTATGCACGCGGACGTGCAGAAGCAGCAGGGACGCATTTTTGTATGGGGCTTGGACGCGTCGGATATGGAAAAAGCCACCGACAATTTGACCCGCGTTTTCGGCGTCCATTCCCTAAGCCCTGCCGTGGCGGTGGAGAAGGATTGGGACAGCGTTTGCAGCGCCGCGTTTTCTTTAATGGAATCGCGCATACAGAACCAGCCGCAGTCCTCCTTTAAGGTGTTTGCAAGGCGGTCGGACAAAACCTTTCCCATGAATTCCGATACGATCGCCAAGGAGCTTGGCCATGAGCTGCTGGAGCGCTTTCCCGACACGCTGCATGTGGATATCCGAGAACCGAAGATCAAGATTTGCGTGGAGATCAGGGAAAAGGCGTTCGTGTATTTGGATGAGATCATGGGGGCGGGCGGCATGCCTACGGGTACGGCCGGACGCGCGGCGCTGCTGATCTCCGGCGGCATCGACAGCCCGGTGGCGGGGTACATGCTTGCCCGTCGCGGGGTGGAGCTTTCGGCGGTGCATTTTTACAGCTATCCCTACACGAGCGTGCGCGCGAGGGATAAGGTCGTGGAGCTGTCCGCGCTTGTGGCGCGCTACGCCGGTAAGATTCGGCTGCATCTCGTGCCCTTTACGGAAATACAGATGACGATCTACGAAAAATGCCCCCAAAAGGAAACGACGGTACTGATGCGCCGCTTGATGATGAAGATCGCGGAGCGCATCGCGCGGGAGGACGGCGCGCAGGCGCTCATTACGGGCGAAGCGCTGGGTCAGGTGGCAAGTCAAACGCTGGAGAGCCTGTGCGTAACGGACGACGCGGTGCAGATGCCCGTATTCCGTCCGCTGATAGGCTTTGATAAGGACGACATCGTAGCGGTCGCGAAGAAGATAGGCACCTTTGAAACCTCCATTTTGCCTTATGAGGATTGCTGCACGGTGTTTGTGCCGCAGCACCCCGTAACCAAACCAAAGCTCGAGCAGCTGCGCGAAAGCGAAGCGGCGGTAGACTTTTCCGCCATGATCGACAAGGCTGTGGCGGAGACAGAGCTGGTGGAGGTCGGTTAAAGTACGCGAAAACGAAGGAGGGAGCGGCTGTGAAAAGAATCGGGCTTATCTTATTGCTGCTTTGCCTGCTTTTATACGGCTGCGCAAACGAGGCGGCGGCTGTGCCTGACGCGGCGCAAACGGAGATCGTGATTGCGACGCCAAAACCTGCGCGGCAGTATCCGTCGGGCGATCTGTCGCCGCTTAGCATGGAGCGCGGCAATATGGAGATCACGAACGGTGTGATCCTCTATCCCAAGGTGAGCACGGGCGCTTATGCGGACGCGATCAACACGGTTATATGCGAAAAGACGCGGGAAAAAGCGGAAATGTTCGATATGCAGGTATTTACGGAATACCGCATCGAATATAACGATAAGGGGCTGCTTTCTCTTATGATGTTTATCCGCGAAGCGGAAACGGACGGGCTTCTTGCGTGTCTTCCGCTTACCTTCGATACCGCGTCCGGTTCGCTCTGCGAGCTCGCCTACTTTTTCGATCCCAATGACGAGACATGGCGGGAAACGATTGCGCAGCGCGTGGAGGAGGAAGCAAAGAATAACGATATGGCGCTTTTGCACGATATAACGGCCATAGAGGATAACAGGCCTTTCTATATTTCGGAGAACGGTATCGTGATCCAATACAGGCTGTACGAAATCGCCGCCTATTCGGCGGGATGGCCGGAGTTTACGGTTCCGATCGCACATGTGCGGGATCAGCTTGCCCCCAACAGCCCGTTGACGCGCATCGGATAGGGGAGGAGAGCGTATGCGTTGCAGCTGCCGAAAATGCGGAACTTATATGGTACAGGAGGAATACGGCCTGCGCAGCGGCTGTAAATGTCCCGCCTGCGGCGAGATGTGTCACGACTGCATGGGGAGCGCGCAGGAGCCGATGGATAAAGAGGCGCTTGCCGCCATGTTTGCATTCGGCGTATCGGGCGCCGGGGAGGGCGAACCCGAGCGCGAACAAGCGCAGGAGGAAGATCACGGAATGGATTGGAGAAAGTATCTTTGAAGGAACGAGTACCGAATACACAAAAGAAGAAGGCCAAGGGCATCACGCCCATGGACGCGGCGCTCAAGTACCTTACGGCCAAGGCGCGCACCGTGCGGGAAATGGAGCTGTATCTGGACAAGCAAGAGTACGGTGAATATGAGGTCTATCAGGTCGTGGAACGGCTCAAGGAGCTTGGGTATTTGAACGATGAAGTGTATGCTTGCGACTTCGTGCGCACGCGCCTTGCAACGCGCCCTATAAGCCGCGCTAAGCTAAAGGAGCAGCTATACGCGCACAAGCTTTCGCTAGAGGCTATCGATGCGGCGCTAGCACAGGTAAGCGACGAGGAGGAGCGGCGAAACGCCGACGCCGTCGCGGAGAAATACGCGCGCGTTTTTGCGGATCTACCGGATGAGCAGAAGCGCAGACGCCTTTTACAGCGCCTTTGCGCTCGCGGCTACGGCTATGATACCGTGCGCGCCTGTATGGCGGCGCTCTCGGCGGGCGTGGACGAGGAAGAGTACCGCGCCGCGTGCGCGCATGCGGGCGCCGATGCGGAGGACGAGCTTTGATACTGGGAACGGGTGTGGACGTCATCGAGATCGCGCGCGTGGAAAAAGCCGCAAAACGCGAAGGCTTTGCCAGACGCATTCTGTCGATCGACGAGATCGCCTATTGGGAAGGGAAAGGCCGCGCGGCGGAAACGCTGTCGGGCGCTTTTGCGGCTAAAGAGGCCGTTTCCAAGGCGTTGGGGACGGGCTTTGGCTTGATCGGCTGGAAAGAAGTAGAAATATTGCACGAAGAGAACGGCGCGCCGTATGCGCGCTTGACGGGCGCGGCATTTCAAAGACTGCAAGCGCTGGGCGGCACGCGCGTGCATGTGAGCATTTCTCATTGCAAGACCTACGCGATCGCGCAGGCGGTTATCGAATCAACGCGTGAATAGACGCGGATCGGAACGGTTATGACGCTGGAGGAGCAAAAAAAAGCGCTGCGCAGCCAAATGCGCGCACAATGCAAGGCGTTGCAGACGCAGGCCCGCGAGGCGTTTTCCTTTGCGGCTTGCGAGAGACTAGCGGCGCTTCCCAATTTTACCGCAGCGTCCTGCATCCTTGCCTATCAAGCCATGCCCCATGAATGCGACCCGCAAAGGCTGGTCATGCTTGCGCGGGACGCGGGGAAGAAGGTGGCTTTTCCCGTCTGTGAAGAAGGCTTTTCGCTGCGGCTTTGGATACCGCGGTCGCCAGACGCTTTCCAAAGGGGTAAATACGGCATATGGGAACCCGATCCGTTGCGCTCAAAACGCATAGAGGCGGACGCGTTGGATTTGATCGTGGTTCCGGGCGTAGCCTTTGACGCTAACTGCAGGCGTTTGGGGCAGGGCGCTGGCTATTACGACAGGCTTTTGCAAAACGCCGGCGCGGTGAAAATAGGGATCGCGTTCCCCTTGCAGATCGTTGCGGCGGTACCGGCCGGCGCGCATGATGTCACGTTGGACGCGGTGGTTACGGCGGACACGGTTTTTTCACGGTGACGACATGAATATTGTTTATTTTTACTTGTCACGGCATTTCGCGGATGATACAATACGAGGTGGTATTCAAAGCAGCGGAGGATGAAATGCGCATTATCGCGGGAAGCAAACGAGGCGCGATGCTGGCTGCGCCGAAGGGAAGGAATACGCGGCCTACGCTGGATCGCGTAAAGGAATCCCTGTTTGGCATCCTTCAATTTGAAATACCCGGTGCTGTAGTGCTCGATTTGTTCGCGGGCTCCGGCGCGTTGGGACTGGAGGCATTGTCCCGCGGCGCGTCCTTGGCGGTGTTTTGCGATCACGACAGGCAAAGCTTGGCGGTCGTTCGGCAAAACATCGAGAAGCTGGGGTTTAGCGCAAACTGCGTGGTGTACGCTTTCGATTATCAGGCGGCGCTGCAGACGGCGGCTGCCGCAGGCTACGTTTTCAACGTCGTTTTTTTAGACCCGCCTTATGCTTCCGGTTATGCGCTGCGGGCGATGGAAGCGATCTTGACGCACGGGCTGTTGCAAAAGGACGGCGTCGTGGTGATCGAACACGATCCCAAGGATGCGGTTGCCTATGACGGTTTTAGGGCGGATACGCGTCAGTATGGCGATGTGGCGCTTACGCTGCTGCGCAGGGAGAAGGAAACATGACCAAGGTGATCTTTACCGGCAGCTTCGATCCCTTCACGATAGGGCATTTGGATATACTCAGGCGCGCCGCCTCGCTTTTTGAAGGCGTGACGGTCGGCGTGCTTGTGAATCGGGAAAAGCAAACGGCTTTTACCGCAGAGGAGCGCTGTGAGATGATTCGGCGCGTGGTGGAAGCGGAAGCGTTTGAGAATGTACGCGTGGAGTCGTTTTCCGGGCTTGCCGTAGAGCTTGCGAAACGCGCGGGAAGCGATTGCATGCTCCGAGGTCTGCGAGACGCGGGGGATCTGCCGTATGAGCAGCGTCTTGAACGGTTAAACCTGCATCTTGCGCCGGATATTCAAACCGTTTATATGGCGGCGTCACCCGCCTATGCGCATATCAGTTCCTCGGCGGTCAAGGAGATATGCGCGTGGGGCGGAAACCTAGAAGGGCTGGTGCCTGCGCCGATCCAAATAAGTATCGCAGAAAGGTTGATAAAGCGATGAGCGACAACGGACAAAACATGAGGATCTATAGCATCATAGAGCAGCTGGAGGAGACGATTGAAAACAGTCCCCGCCCCAAAATCGGAAGCTCCGCGGGCAAGCGCATCGTGGAGATCGATGAACTCCACGACATCCTGGGCGATCTTAAGGTCACCATACCCGAGGATATTCGCCGCGCGAACAGCGTTATGCTACAGGCGGAAAACATGATCAACAACGCGGCTGATCATGCCCGTGAGTTGGTGGAAAACGCCCAGCGCGAGGCGGACACGCTGCTGGCTGCCTCCAATGAGAAGTCCGAACAGATTTTAGATAGCGCAAAGAACGAATACGAGCGCTTGGTTTCCGAAGACGAGATCTATCAGGAAGCGCAGCGCCGCGCGAAGCTGCTTGCTAAGAAGGCCGAATACAACGCGGGCGTCGTGTTTGATAACGCGAAGGTATACGCGGACGAGGTCATGGCGGATCTGGATCGTTTCCTGCATGAATACCGCCAGCAGATCGCGGCAAACCGGCGCGATCTTGACGCGCGCGCAAGGAACACCACCGTTGTGCCGCCGGAAGCGGCGCCGGTCGTGCCGCCGGCTATGCAGCCCATGCAGCCGCCGATGCAGTCGCCAGCCGCGCAGCCCATGCAACAGCCCATGCAGCCCATGGCAAATCCGGCGCAGGCAGGCGGCCCCATGCAGCCGCCGCAGCGTCCCGTTGCGCCAGCGCCTGTTTTCGTGCAGCCGCCGCAGCAGCAAGTAAGAGCCGCGCAGCCTGATCAGCCTCCGCGCGGACGGCAAAACGCCGCGCCGCAGCCGCCACAGGATCCATATCTTGCGGACGATACGGACGACCTTGACGAGCCGCCCAAGAAGTCCCTGTTCGGCGGGCTGTTCAAACGCAAGAAGAAGGACGTTTTTGAGGACGATGATTTCAGCGACGATTTTGAATAAGGCAATGAAAGATAAATAAGACCCACACGGGTCTTATTTTTATGACGTGCTATAAATGCTTATTTCGCGGATGACGCGCTGCGACGCACCACACCCATACAACCAGCATGGAGAAGGAGGATATGAGGAAGATCCAAAGGGAGGACAGAGCGTTCTCCTTTAGTTTATACAGATCGAGCGTGTAGATAACCTCCTGCGCGCCTGTAAAAAAGAGCGGTGTAAGAAGATAGGCGAACAGGGCGGCAAAGAATCCTTGCTGAAGCTTGTAAAGAAGATAGCGCCAAGGGAGCAGCGCATAGAATTGCATGGATTGCGTCATGATGCATACGCCGCCAAAGGAAAAAAGGAAGGCCGAAAGCGCCGCCAAATGCTGCGTGCGAAGCGGCAGGCCGGAGAGCATAGAGCAGCCGTTTACAACCTCCAGCATACCTGTGAGTATGGCGCAAAGGAGGGGCGGCGGCGGTTGCAAATGAAATGCTTCCCATAAAGCGCCGACGAGCGAGAGCAGCACGCGGTAAGATAGTATGACGCCGCCGATGGAGAGCATGGCAAGCACGCCGTTGTATATGGATGCGCTCAAAGCGGCGGAAACGGTCTGTATCGGTGCGGGCTTCATCGCAAGGGCGGGGCGGGAGCGGCGGCAAAGGCACAGCATCAAAAACGCGCTTGCATACTGCGCGAGCAAAAGGGGAATCGCCAATTTGGGCGTTTGCAGCATGCCCACGCAGTACGCGCCGCTAATAAACATGGGGCCGATGACGCTGCACGCAGCGATGAGCGCGGTATGCGCGCCGTCGCCACGGTCACAGGCCGCGCAAAGCCGCGCCCCGGACGGCGCGCCCGCAAGCAGACTCATACAAAAAAAGGGGAGCACGCCGCGTTGCAGCGTTCCTAATCGGCACAGCATATCCGTACATATGAAAAAGGGAAGCAGCGCCGGTACGACCTGTCCCGACCAAAGGGACAGCGCCTCCTTCGCCGCCTGTAAAGCCGCGCGGCTAAAAAGCAGCAAAAGCGTCATGCAAACGACCAAAAGCACAAAAAGCGTTTTTTTCATGCTCCTATTCTATGAATCCCGCGGAAGCGTTTAGACGATGAGTAGCGGCGAAGAATAATCAAAAACGGCGGGCGTGGACGAAGCGGACGCCATCACGGCTATCTCGCTTGCGAAGGCGTCGATCTTGTAAAGCCTTGCAGCGCTTTCGGGAAGGGAAGCTACTTGCGAAAAGCGCGTGACGACGGGTATCGTGCTGTTGGCGCACAGCGCTGAGAGAAGGGGGCGCGCGCTTTTTCGAAGACCCAGTACGCGTATATAAGGCGGGAGAGAAAGCATGTCGGCGGTGATGTGCAAAAGCGCGCACATGCTGATGCGCTTAAGGCTTGCAAGCGTATAGCGCTTTGTTTTGCAGGCGAAAAGAAAAGCCTCGTAGGAGGTTTGGCGGCGCGCTTCGCGGTACAGCACGTTTTCCAAGCCCTCGCGCACGTCGGGCAGTGCGGCAAGCGACGAAAGCGACATACCGCGCAGCGCGTATAAAACGACGGGGGATAATGCCTGCGCGGTTCGCGGGCTCACACTTTGCAGATCCTTTGCAACGTCCGGCGGCACGCAAGCGCAAACGCGCTGGGCTTCTCCGCCTATGATTTGCTTTCGGATGGCGCTGGCGCTCGCGTATGCGCCGGCGGCGTCCGGCGCGTCGTGCATAGCGCCGGTACGCTTGATGCACAAGGGCGTTAGGTCCGCGTTTTGCGCCATGATGGCGCGTATATATTCCATACCCAGTATATCGTTGGGGCCGAAGGGAAAGGACGCGTGCGCGGCATTGGCAAAAGCCGCCGGGTAGGAGCGGCCCTTTTGAAGCTCTGCCTGTAGGGCGGCTGCGAAGGCGGGATCATTGGTGTGAAGGAGATTTGCCGCTTCCGTCAACGCAGCGACGTCGCCATGCTCGCTCCCAAAGCACAACGCGTCCACAATGCCAGAGGCTTGCAGCATGAAAACGCCGCAGGCGGCGAAGCGCTGGGCGCTTGCAAGGGAAAAGACGGTCGGCATTTCTATGACCATATCCGCGCCGTGCAGCAGCGCGTGCTTGGCGCGAAGATGCTTGGAGCATACGGCCGGTTCGCCGCGCTGCACAAAGTCGCCGCTCATCACGCATACGACGGGGCCGTCGTGCAAACGGCGCGCTTCCGAAAGCTGATAAGCATGCCCGTTGTGAAAGGGATTGTATTCCGCGATAACGCCGACGCCTTGCATGTATGTTGCCAGCCCTTCTTTTGTACTATGCCTATTATAACAAAGAAAGGTAAATATATCAGCGGGTAAAAAACAATTTACCATACACAAGCGGGCATTTTATGATATAATAACAACGCTGAGTTTTCGCTCGGCCATTTTCAATGCCATTTGAGCTAATTTGAAAGGAGCTTCTACTCATGTCCGTTATCGATCAGATCAAGGCGAAAGCCAAGAGCGACATTAAGAACATACTGCTTCCCGAGGGCGCGGAGGAACGCACCGTACAGGCCGCCCGCATCATTACCGATCAGGGCTTGGCGAGGGTTTCGCTTTTCGGCGATCCCGAGAAAATCAAAGCTACGGCTGATAAGCTTGGCGTAGCCCTTACAGGTATCGAGATTATCGATCCGGCCAAGGACGCGGATTTTGATAAGTATGTCGAAATGTTCTACGAGATGCGCAAGGCAAAGGGCGTGGATATGGAAAAGGCGAAAAAAACCATGCTGAATCCGCTGTTCTACGCCGCCATGATGATCAAAAACGGCAGGGGCGACGGCTTCGTTTCCGGCGCGATCAGCACCACGGGCGATACGCTGCGCCCGGGTCTGCAAATCATCAAAACGGCGCCCGGCGTTTCGACGGTTTCCAGCTGCTTTATCATGGAGGTGCCTGATAAGTCCTACGGCGAGAACGGCGTGTTGATCTTCGGCGACTGCGCCGTCAACATCGAACCCACCGCCGAACAGCTTGCGGCCATCGCCATCGCGTCGGCGCAAACGGGCAAGGCGCTCTGCGGGATCGAGCCGAAGGTCGCCATGCTTTCCTTCTCCACCAAGGGAAGCGCCAAGCATGAGAACGTGGACAAGGTCGCGCAGGCGACGGCGCTCGTCAAGGAGCTTGCGCCGGAACTGAACGTGGACGGCGAATTGCAGGCGGACGCGGCGCTGGTGGAAAAGGTCGGCCAGCTCAAGTCTCCCGGAAGCCCTGTCGCGGGTCATGCGAACGTTTTGATATTCCCCGACCTGCAGGCGGGCAACATTGGATATAAGCTTGTGCAGCGCCTTGCGGGTGCAGCGGCCATCGGCCCTGTCTGCCAAGGTTTTGCAAAGCCCATCAACGATCTGTCCCGCGGCTGCAGCGTGGAGGACATCGTTTCCGTCGTGGCGATGACCGCTGTGCAGGCACAGAGCATGTAACTGAAATACAATAATACGGAATACAAAACGGAGGAAACGCATGAAAATCTTGGTTATTAACGCAGGAAGCTCCTCGCTGAAATATCAGCTTATGGATTCGGAAAACGGCGACGTGATCGCAAAGGGATTGTGCGAGCGCATTGGCATCGGCGGGTCAAAGCTTACCTATAAACCCACCGGCAAGGACAAGCATGAATTCCAAAAGGATATGAAGGATCATAACGACGCCATTAAGATGGTGATCGACGCGCTGATGGATAAAGAGATCGGCGTGGTGAAGGACATGGGCGAGATCGACGCGGTGGGACATCGCGTCGTCCATGGCGGCGAAAAGTTCGCAAAGTCCGTCCGCATCACCGACGAGGTCATCCAGACCATCGAAAGCCTCAACAGCCTTGCGCCGCTGCATAACCCGGCGAACCTGATGGGCATTCGCGCGTGTCAAAAGCTTATGCCGGGAGTACCGATGGTCGCCGTATTCGATACCGCGTTCCATCAGACCATGCCCAAGAAGGCCTATATGTACGGCGTGCCCTATGAAGCGTATACCGATCTGATGGTGCGGCGCTACGGCTTCCACGGCACCTCGCATCTTTACGTTTCCGGCCGCGCGGTCGAAAAGTTGGCGGCGGAGGGCGTACCCGCGGAAAAGTCCCGCGTGATCACCTGCCACTTGGGCAACGGCTCGAGCATCGCGGCTGTGCAGGGCGGCAAATGCGTGGATACCACCATGGGGCTTACGCCGCTTGAGGGCGTTCCCATGGGTACGCGCTGCGGCAGTATGGATCCCGCCATCGTTACATATCTTATGGATAAGCTGGGTCTTGACGCGAAGGGTATCGACGCTTATATGAATAAGAAGAGCGGTATGCTGGGCTTGTCCGGCGTGTCCAGCGACTTCCGCGATCTGGGCGAGGCGGCGGAGAAGGGCAACGAGCGCGCGGAGATCGCGCTGCAGTGCTTTAGCTATGCTGTCAAAAAGTATATCGGCGCTTACGCCGCCGCGATGAACGGCGTGGACGCGATTGTGTTTACGGCGGGCGTGGGCGAAAATGACCGCGCGACCCGCGCGCGCATCCTCGAAGGGCTTGACTATTTGGGCGTCGATGTGGACTTTGCCTATAACGACAGCTGTCCGCGCGGCGAAGAGGTCGAGCTTACGAAAAAGGGAAGCAAGGTCAAGGTATATGTCATCCCCACGGACGAGGAAATGGTCATTGCAAAAGACACCGCGCGGCTTGCAAAATAACCGTTGACAAACAGAGGGACGACGGATACAATATCTAAGGTTGGCTTTGAGGAGAAACGATGAAGGTCAAAGTAGGCGCACAGCAGCGCGATTCCGCTTCCGGCGTTGCGTTTCACGAAAGTAAAACGTGGGCGCAAACCGACTTTGGCGGCCGGACGGTGTCGTTTGCATCTCCCATGCAGGTGGAGGGCGTTTGCGTTTACGATGGCGAGGGCTTTACCGTGACGGGCGAAGCGCGCACAACGCTGTGCTCCGTGTGCGGAAGGTGCGGAAAATCGTTTGAGGAACCCTTCTCCTTTTCGTTCGAGGAGCGCTTCGAAAGAGCCGCGAACGAAGACGACGGCATATACGCTTATCAAGGCGATGTGCTCGACCTCACGGCCATGATACAAGACAATGTTTTCCTGCATCTGCCTCTTCGGAGCGTGTGCAGCGAGGATTGTAAAGGGCTGTGCCCCGTATGTGGGTGTGACCGCAATATTACGCAGTGCGACTGTGTGACGGAGGAGCCGGACGAACGTCCCAATCCCCTTTCCGCATTGGCGGCGCTGCTTAACGAGGATAAGGAGGTGTAATCATGGCAGTCCCCAAGAGAAAAACTTCTAAGGCAAGGCGCGATTCCCGCAGAGCCAACTGGAAGCTCTCCATGCCCGGCATCATGGAATGTCCGCAGTGCCACGAGCCTAAGCTCGCGCATCGGGTATGCAAGAATTGCGGCTATTACGATGGCAAGCAGGTCGTCAACACGGAAAAGGCCGAGGCTTGATCGTTCCCCAAACAGCATTGTTTAGGGCTTTCCGACGGGAAGCCCTTTTCGTCGTATAAGGATATAGTCTGGGAGGTTTACTTATGACCAAGCTGCGCATTGCAATCGACGCCTTTGGCGGCGACAATGCACCGCAAGCCGTGGTGGAAGGGTGCGTACAAGCCCTTGCGAAGCATGACGATTGGAGGGCCATATTAACGGGCGACGAAGCGCGCATTCGCGCGGCGTTGGAAAAGCACAGCTATGACGCTGCGCGCGTGGAGATCGTCCACGCGCCGGAGATCATTACCTGCGAGGAGCAGCCTACCGTCGCCATCAAGCGCAAAAAGGATTCTTCCCTCGTGCGCGCCCTGCAAGCGGTCAAGGACGGGCAGGCAGACTGCGTGCTTTCCGCCGGCAGCACCGGCGCGCTGCTTGCGGGCGCTACGCTGATTATTCGGCGGCTGCCGGGCGTCAAACGCCCCGCCTTGGCGGTGCTGATGCCAACGGTAACGGGCAGCCATATCCTTCTGCTGGATTCCGGCGCCAACACGGATTGCAAGCCTTCCTATTTATTGCAGTTCGCCGTCATGGCGGACGCGTATATGCGCAAGGTCGAGCATGTGGAAAAACCGCGCGTAGGGCTGCTGAACAACGGCGCGGAGGCGGAAAAAGGCAATATGCTTACCAAGGCCGTTTATCCGCTGCTGCAAAACGCCCCCATCTGCTTTGCCGGGAACTGTGAAGCGCGGGATATTCTGTCCGGCGATTTCGACGTGGTGGTTTGCGACGGCTTCGATGGCAACGTGGTGCTCAAGTATACCGAGGGCATGGCCTCCGCGCTCATGGGCATGCTGAAAACCGAGCTGACGGCGGATACGCGCTCCAAGCTGGGCGCAGCGTTGGCAAAGCCTGCCTTCAAGCGCTTTAAGCGCAAGCTTGACTATACGGAATACGGCGGCGCGCCGCTTTTGGGTATCGCGGGCGGCGTGATCAAGGCGCATGGCAGCTCCAACGCCAAGGCCTTCTCTTCGGCGATCGAGCAGGCGCGCGCTTTTGCGGCGGCAGACGTGAACGCCAGCATCACGGAGGCGCTTGCGGCCTTGCCGGAGATAGAGGATTGACATCAACAACCATTCGGAATAAACTATAAAAAGAGGGGTATGGCTAAAAGCCATATGCTTTCTACTGTGAATCGAAAGGTGGATATGGAAATGGAATTTGAGAAGGTTCGCGCGGCGATTGCGACGCAGCTGGACATTGATGAAGCGCAGATCACCATGGAATCTAAGCTGATCGAAGATCTGAAGGCGGATTCGCTGGACGTCGTGGAACTGATCATGGATCTGGAACAGTCCTATGGCGTGGAAATACCGGATGATGAGCTGCCCAATATCCATACGGTTGGCGACATCGTCGGGTTCCTCAATAAATAGACTTATTGTGCAGCGACCCGCATCATTGATGCGAGTTTTCTGTATGGAGGCTTACATTGGACTACGAACGGCGCGTAAAATTGGAGGCGTGGCAAGAAACCATCGCCTATTCCTTTCATGATCTGACGCTGTTGGACACGGCGCTGACCCACACCTCTTATGTAAAGGGCGAGGGCAAGGGCGGCGTCCATAACGAGCGTATGGAATTTTTGGGGGATGCCGTGCTGGAGCTTAGCGTAAGCCGGTATTTATACAGCAATTATCCACGGCAAAACGAGGGCGTTATGACGCGCATACGGGCGCTCACGGTATGCGAGGGCGCGCTGTTTCAAGCGGCGCAGAAGCTCGCGCTGGGCGATAGGCTTCGCATAAGCCGCGGAGAGGAACGCTCCGGCGGGCGCGAAAAGCCGTCCATCCTTTCCGACGCGCTGGAAGCCGTGATCGGTGCGATCTATTTGGACGGCGGGATGGAGGCGGCGGACGCCTTTATCCTGCGCTTTATCTGCCCCGCCGTACAGGAAGCGGAGAAGCGAGTCAATACCAAGGATTATAAAACGCAATTACAGGAATACGTCCAAAGGGAACATCGGGGCAGCGTCGAATATGTACTGCAAAGCGAGAGCGGCCCCGCGCATAAAAAAGCCTTTGTGATACAATGCGTTTTGGGAAACGAAGCGCTGGGCGTCGGCGAAGGCGCCTCTAAGCAGGAAGCGGGACAGGCGGCGGCGAAGGCGGCCTTGCTGCAACTGGGTCAACTATCTTAACGAAAGCGGTACATGGATACAGCATGCGGTTGAATAAACTGGAAATCAACGGTTTTAAGTCATTTGCCAGAAAAACAGAGCTGGATTTTGAACCGGGCGTGACGGCTGTCGTAGGTCCCAACGGCTGCGGAAAAAGCAACATTTCCGACGCGGTGCGCTGGGTGCTTGGCGAACAGAGCGCCCGCGCTTTGCGCGGCGCGAAGATGGAGGACGTCATCTTTAACGGTACGGAGCAGCGAAAGCCGCTCTCCTTTTGCGAGGTCGCGCTGACCTTTGACAACACGGACGGTCAGCTTCCCACGGCGTATACAGAGGTGACGGTAACGCGCCGCGTATACCGCTCTGGGGACAGTGAGTACCTGCTTAACGGCAGCGGCTGCAGACTGAAGGATATTCAAGAGCTCTTTCGGGATACGGGTATCGGCAAGGAGGGCTACTCCATCATCAGCCAAGGCAAGGTGGAGGAGATACTCTCCAACAAATCCGGAGATCGCCGCGCTGCGTTTGAGGAGGCGGCGGGCGTGATGAAGTATCGCGTGCGCAAGGAAGACGCCGAAAGAAAGCTGGAAAACACAAAGAAGAATCTAGTGCGCCTTGAGGACATACTGGAGGAGCTGGAGGGGCAGATCGGCCCGTTGAGCGAACAGAGCGAGGTGGCGCGCGCGTATCTGCGCCTGCGTGACGAGCTCAAGGATATCGAGGTCAACGTATTCCTTTCCCAATACGATAAGCTCAACGAGCGCATCAAAAACCTGATGGAAACGATGCGGCAGATGGACGATGAGCTCGCGGGCGGCGGCGATAAGGAGGCTTCGCTTGCGTCCGCCTGCGCCGAGGCGGAGGAGAAGGAGCGCGCGCTTAACGCTTCCATGAACGAGCTGCAAAATAAGCTCCTGACGCTTTCCTCGGGCATGGAATCAAACGCCGGCGACGCGAAGGTTATGCGGGAACGCATGGCGAATATCGAGAGCGAGCGCGCTCGCCTGAAAGAGCAGATCGAACAAGCCGAGAAGACGCGCCTGCAGATATTGGAAGGGCTTTCCGGCTTCGATGAAGCCGCGGAGGAGAAGAACAGGGATTTTGCGGCTTTGCGCGCGGAGCTTGCGAAAACACAGGACGAATATACGGCGCTGAACGCGGAGATCGAGGAAAAGGAAGCCCAGCTTGAACAACAAAAGCAAAGCTTGATCGACGCCTTGAACCGCATTTCCGAAGCGAAAAGCCAAGCTTCCCGCTTAAGCGCGATCAAGGATACGCTGCACGCGCGCCTTTCCGACATAGAGGAGGAGGAAGCCCGCGTTCGGGCGGAGGGCGAGAAGCTGCAGCGCGAATTCAAAGAGGCAAACGGACATTTTCAGCTCTTGCAAGAGGACTTTTTACGTCGCGAGAACGCGAAGAAGGCCGCGATAGCGGCTGTAAACGAAGCGAATCAGCAGATCATGGAGGCGCAGCGAACGCAGGGCGAGCTATCGCGCAACCGCGAGGCGGCGCGTGCGCGCATTCGCGTGCTGGAGGAAATGAAGAAGGCGCACGAAGGATATTATACGAGCGTGCGCAATGTTTTGACGGATACGGCGACCTCGCTGGAATTGAAGAAGCGTATCATCGGCGTGGTGGCGGATCTGGTCAGCGTTCCCAAGGAATACGAGGTGGCGGTGGAGATGTCGCTGGGCTCGGCGCTGCAAAACATCGTTACGCCCAACGAGCAGGACGCCAAATATGTGATCGAATACCTCCGAAGCAAGCAGTACGGGCGCGCTACGCTCCTGCCGGTTACGAGCATGCGCGCGCGCACGCTTACGCAGCAGGAAAAGCAATGCTGTATGGTAAAGGGCTATATAGGCGTCGCGTCGGAGCTTGTGGGATACGATGAGAAGTACAAAAACATATTTGAAAACCTGCTTGGCCGCACCATTCTTGTGGAGGATTTAGACGCGGGCATCGCCATCAACAGACAGGCGCGCGGCGCGTTCCGCATCGCCACACTCAAGGGCGACATTATCAATCCCGGCGGCTCCATGACAGGCGGCAGCTCGCAGAAGCGGGAGTTCAGCTTGATCGGCCGCACAAGGGAGATCGAGGAGCTGCACGCGGGGCTCAAAGAAGCCGATAGACGGATGGCGGAAAGCGAAAGGACGGCGGAAGCGTTGGCGAACGTCCTGCGCAAGGCCAACGCGGACATGGAGGAAGCGAACAAAAACCTGCATGTGAACGACGTGGAGCTTGCGACCCACCGCGAAAAGGTGGACATCATCAAAAAATATGTGGATGAAAATGCCGCGGAACTGGAACGTTTACAGCTTGAACGCAGCCAGATCGGCGACAATCTCGCGGATATTGACAGGCAGAGCCAGCAGGCGGAGGAAAGCCGGGAAGGCTTGGAAAGCGGCAACGCCGTAACGCAGGAGGACATCAAGAAAGCGCAGGCGGCGCTTACGGGCCTTCGCGCGCGGCAGGAAGAAAAGAACGAAAACGTCACGGCGCATAAGGTGAAGCTCATGGGCTTAGAAAAAGAGCTTAACGCCGTGCAGGGCGACATCGCGCGCATGCGCCGCGAAGCGGAGCAGTACGAAAAGAGCGTCGAGCGAGACAACAGGACGCTTGCGGAAGCCGACGAACAGATGAAAAAGCTGCAAGCGGACATAGAAAGCCTCGGCGGTAAGATCGACGAGGAGCGGCAGGATATTGGTCTTTTGCAGCAGCAGCTTCATGAAACGGAGAACGAACGCGACCAGCATGTGAGCATGTTGGACGATATGCGTACGCGAAGGGAAAACCTTTCGATGGAGCTTTCCGACCTGCGCGAGCGCCGGCATCGATCCGAGCTTAACCAAAGCAAGGCGCAGATGGAATTGCAGACTATGCAGGATCGCATATGGGAAGATTATGAGCTTACCTATGATAACGCGCTTTCCATGCGCCATCCGATCGCGATCACGGCGTCCCATTTGCGTATCGACGAGCTGAAGCGGGATATCCGC
Organism: uncultured Oscillospiraceae bacterium; assembly: GCA_964571055.1. Lineage (GTDB taxonomy): Bacteria > Bacillota > Clostridia > Christensenellales > CAG-138 > JAQVRG01. The sequence goes on from CAZNAL010000002.1 coordinate 20,205, forward strand.
GCCTTGGGCGACGTTAACGTCAACGCCATCACGGATTATCAAAACGTCAAGGAACGCTTTGACTCCCTGACCTTGCAGATCGACGATCTGCACAAGGCGGAAGACGATTTACAGGAACTGATCGAGGATTTGGTTCGCACGATGGAGAACGAGTTTAAAAAGCAGTTTTCCAAGATACAGGAGAACTTTGCTGTGGTCTTCAGCGAACTCTTTGGAGGCGGACGGGCGGAGCTCGTGCTTTCGGATAAGAGCGACATCCTCAACTGCGACATCGATATTATCGCGCAGCCGCCGGGAAAGAAGCTGCAAATGCTCTCCCTCCTCTCGGGCGGCGAACGCGCGCTTACGGCTATCGCCTTGATTTTCGCGATCTTGAAACTCAAGCCCACGGCGTTTTGCATACTCGACGAGATCGAAAGCGCGCTGGATGAGGTCAATGTGTCTAACTTTGCTAACTATGTAAAGCGCTATTCGGCGGATACGCAGTTTATTCTCATCACGCATCGCAAGGGCAGCATGGAGGTCAGCGATTCCATATACGGCGTTTCCATGGAGGAGCGCGGTATTTCCCGCGTGATCTCGGCAAGATTCAGCGAATATGAGGCGGTATAAATATGGCGTTTGATTTGTTTCAGAAACTCAAGCAGGGATTAAGCCGGACGGGCAGCGCGCTGCAAAGCGTTTTTTCTGGCGCGGAGCGCATCGACGAGGACTTTTACGACGAGCTTGAGGAGGCTTTGATCTTAGCCGACACGGGCATGGATACGGCTGCTGCGATATTGGACGCGCTCAAGGAGAAGATCGAGGCGGATAAGATAAAGGAACGTAGCGAAGCGCGCTTGGCGCTGCGCGAGGTGCTTGCCGAACGCATGCGGCCGCGGACGCCGTTTCTTGCGGATGCGTCGCCCGCCGTCGTGCTGATCGTCGGCGTGAACGGCGTGGGGAAGACGACCTCGATAGGCAAGCTCGCGGCCTTCTATACCGCCGAAGGAAAGAAGGTCATGCTGGCGGCGGCGGATACCTTCCGCGCGGCGGCGGCGGAGCAGCTGGAGGTTTGGGCATCGTGCGCGGGCGTTCCCATCGTCAAGCACGGCGAGGGGGCCGATCCTGCGGCGGTCGTATTTGACGCGTGCGCGTCCTGCAAAGCGAAGCATTGCGATATGCTCCTTTGCGATACGGCGGGACGGCTGCACAACAAGAAGAATCTGATGAACGAGCTGGAAAAGATACGCCGCGTGATCGACCGGGAGATGCCGCAAGCGCAGGTTGAATCGCTGCTTGTGATCGACGCGACCACGGGGCAGAACGCGATCGCGCAGGCGGAGGCGTTTTCCGAGGCGACGGGGCTTACGGGCGTTATTTTAACCAAGCTTGACGGAACGGCGAAGGGCGGCGTGGCGCTTGCCGTGCGGGACGCGCTGGGGATACCGGTGCGCTTCGTGGGCGTGGGCGAGGGTATTGACGATTTGCAGCCCTTTGACGCGGCGGCTTTTGCGGAGGCATTGCTATGAAATGGTTTGAAATTACGGTCTTTACGACGCAGGAGGGCTTGGAGGCTGTGGCCGCGCGCTTTGACGCGCTGGGCATTTCCCAAGTGCAGATGGAGGAGAGCCGCGAGAGCATAGCGGCATTCTTGGAAAGCACGGCCAAATACTGGGACTTTGCGGACGCGGACGCGCTTGCGGCGGACGCCGAGCCCTGTGTGCGCGCTTACCTTGCGGACGTGCCGGAGAACAAGGGGCGGATCGAGGAGATCGAAGCGTCCTTCACGGCGCTGCGGGGCGAGGATATAGGGCTTGACATGGGAAGTCTGCGGGTCGTAACGGGCTTGCGGGACGAGGAGGACTGGGCGAACAATTGGAAGCTCTACTATAAGCCGCTTTCGATAGGCGAGCGTTTGTTGGTATGCCCGTCATGGGAGCAGGTCGATACCAATGGAAGAACGCTGCTTTTGATGGATCCTGGCATGGCGTTCGGCACGGGTACGCACCATACGACGCGCATGTGCCTTGGCTATTTGGATGCGTTGGTAAAAGCGGGCGATACGGTGCTTGATCTTGGCTGCGGGAGCGGTATTCTATCCATCGCGGCGCTGCTGCTGGGCGCAAAATCGGCTATCGGGGTGGATATAGACCCGATGGCGGAAAAAATCGCGCGTGAAAACGCGGAACGCAACGGCATCGACGCGGAGCGCTATACGGTTTACGCCGGCGATGTGCTCACGGACGCAGATATGCAATCGACGCTTACAAAGCGGCAATATGACGTGGTGACGGCCAATATCGTGGCGGACGTGATCATCGCGTTGTGTCCGCTCGTCAAAAAGGCGTTAAAGCCGGACGGCATATTCATTACCTCCGGCGTCATTGCGGACAGGCTGGAGGACGTGAAGGCGGCGCTCAACGAAAACGGCTTTCAAATCATGGATATTTGCGAATCGGAGGATTGGCGCGCGATCAAGGCAAGGCTTGCATGAACCGCTTTTTTGTAGAACAAAAGGATATTGATGGGCGGCGCGCCGTGATCGGCGGCGAGGACGTATCGCATATCACGCGCGTATTGCGCTTGCGTGTGGGCGATACGCTGCTGCTTTGCGACGGCGCCTGTACGGAATTCGAGGGAACGATCCTCTCCATCGGCAAGACCGTGGAGGTCTCGTTGGACGAAGGGAAGAGGTGCCTTGCGGAGCTTCCCTATCAGATCACGCTTTTACAGGGGCTTCCCAAGGCGGGGAAGATGGAAACGATCATCTAAAAGTGCGTGGAGCTGGGCGCATACGCGATACAGCCCGTAGCCGCCGCGCGCAGCGTTGTGCGCATGACGGAGAAGGAATTTGAAAAAAAGCGCGTTCGCTACAGCAAGGTGGCCGCGGAGGCTGCCAAGCAGTCGCGGCGCGGTATCCTGCCCGAGGTTTACGGCCTTTTGCCGTTTGACAGAATCGATGTTTCCGCCTACGAGCTGCTTCTTGTATTGGACGAGGAGGAAAGCGCGTGCACGTTGCACGACGCTTTGCAAAGCTTGCCGCAGCGTCCCTTGCGCATCGCTGTGGCGATAGGTCCGGAGGGCGGGTTGGAGCGCGAGGAGGTCGCGCTTTTGCGCGCGCGCGGCGGTAAAACCGTCACGTTGGGGAAGCGTATTCTGCGCACCGAGACCGCCGGCATGGCGGCGCTTGCGATGCTGCAATACGCGTTGGGGGAATGATATGCGAATCGCTTACGCAACGCTAGGATGTAAGGTCAATCAATATGATACGCAAGCCATGCGGGAGCTTTTGGAAAACGCGGGGCATACGAGCGTACCCTTCGACGAGGTCGCGGACGTCTATGTAATCAACACCTGCTCTGTTACACAGACCGGCGAAAAAAAGTCGCGGCAGATGATCGCGCGGGCACACGCGCTTGCGCCGGACGCCAAGATCGTCGTAGCGGGCTGTTACGCGCAGCGCGCCGCGAAGGAGGTATTGCTGCTCCCGGGCGTGGATTTGGCGGTGGGCACAAAGGATCGAAGCAAGATCGTTTCGCTGCTATCGATGCTGCAGGAGGAAAAAAGCGTCAACGCCGTGGGATCGCTGCGGCAGGAAGCGGCGTTTGAGGAAATGACGGTAACGCGGGAGGGACGTACCCGCGCGCATATCAAAATACAGGAGGGGTGCGACAGGTATTGCACCTACTGTATCATTCCCTACACGCGCGGTCCCCTGCGCTCCCGCGCGCTCACGGATATACGCAGGCAGATGGAGCTGTTGGACGCGGCGGGGTATCGGGAAATCGTGCTTACGGGCATCCACCTCATGTCCTACGGGAAGGACCTTTCGGAGGACGTAACGCTGCTCGACGCGATACGGCAATCCGAGGGACTCGATACGATACGCCGCATACGGCTTGGGTCGCTGGAGCCGCAGCTTCTTAACGACGCGTATGTATCGGAGCTGGCCGTAAATGAAAAAATCTGCAAGCAATTTCATCTTTCCCTGCAAAGCGGGAGCGAAAGCGTTTTGCAGCGCATGCACAGGCGCTATACGCCGGATGTTTATCGCGCCTGCGTACGGCTTTTGCGGCAGGCTATGCCGGATTGTGCCATAACGACGGACGTTATCGTAGGGTTTCCCGGGGAAACGGAGCGGGAATTTCAGGAGACGATGGATTTTGCATCGGAGATCGGCTTTGCCCGCATCCATGTTTTTCCGTATTCAAGGCGCGAGGGAACGCCCGCAAGCGCCATGCCGAGACAGCTTCCAAGAAGTGAAAAGACGCGGCGCGCGTCATCCCTCATCGCCTTGGGCGAGGAAATGGAAAAAGCCTATGCCGCGCGCATGCTCGGAAGCGTACATGACGTGCTGTTCGAGGATTGCGCCCAAGGGGAATGGCAGGGCTACACGGACACGTATGTGCATGTGCGCGTGCGCGACGAAGGGGAGGATTTGGCGGGACGCATCTTGCCCGTATTCGTTACAGGGCAGCAGGATAAGCATGTAACGGGCGTTCTGCATACGAAGTGCTGCGCGCAAAAGGCATGTGGTGACAGATCGTTCCCGGCGTGATACTATAACGACAGGATATTATGAAGCGAAGGAGAGTATGGATATGGAAAACTGTTTGTTTTGTAAAATCGCAAACGGCGAGATACCCAGTAAAAAAGCCTATGAAGACGATACGGTCTTTGCCTTTTACGACATCGAGCCGCAGGCGCCCGTGCATGTGTTGATCGTTCCCAAGAAGCATTATTCGAGCGTCATGGATGTGGAAGCCGCCGACGCTTCTCTGTTTTCTCATATGATTGGGGTCGCGCAGAAGCTGGCGAATGAGCTTGGCGTTAGCAAGGACGGCTTCCGTCTTGTCATCAATACGGGCGAAAACGGCGGGCAGTCGGTGCCGCATCTGCATATACATCTATTAGGCGGCCGCAAATTCGGCTGGCCGGCAGGTTGAGCAACGCGCGCATAAAAAGATGCGGCGCGGGACAAAACGCGCAAGAATTTGGTGTTGACTTGTTTTGACGCTTCAAGTATAATACCAGTTGTGTTTGGAATTCTGAACACGGTATGTAAGCTGAACCGCAGCAAGAGGGGAGGGAAAGAAATGGAAATTCGCGTTGGTGAAAACGAGTCCCTGGAAAGTGCTCTCAAGCGTTTCAAGCGGAAATGCGCTCGTTCTGGCGTCCTTGCGGAGGTGCGCAGGCGTGAGCATTATGAAAAGCCCAGTGTAAAGCGCAAGAAGAAAGCCGAAGCTGCAAGAAAGCGTAAGTATTAACAATTGAAACCCCGACATTTGCCGGGGTTTTTCTTTACCCTTTACGCATACCATAGCAATGGGGTGATGATATGGCGTTTATGAGCTTCTGCGATCTGCGGCGCAAGGAGGTCATCAATCTGCGGGACGGCGCGCGTCTTGGCTGCATATGCGATCTGGAGGTGGAGGAGGGCTCGGGCTTGATCCAATCCATCGTCGTGCCGGGGCCGCCAAGGCTGTTTGGCTTACTACGCAGCGACGAGGAGCTTGTGATACCCTATTGCAAGATCAATAAAATCGGCGGCGACGTTATACTGGTGGATATAATTTTGTAGAAATTACCAACATATTGTGTTACAATAACCATAATGACCGATCAGGAGGACGCACATCCATGAAATGCCGCTATTGCCAAAGCACGGACAGCAAGGTCGTCGATTCAAGACCCACCGAGGATGGTACGTCCATTCGCAGACGGCGCGAATGCATAAGCTGCGGAAGACGCTTTACGACGTATGAAAAAATCGAGGAACTGCCCATCATGGTGATCAAGAAGGATGGGCGGCGGCAGCCCTTTGACAGCGAAAAGATTCTATCCGGCGTACGCAAGGCGTGCGAAAAGCGCCCCGTTCCTTCAGCCGAGATGGATAAGCTCGTGGATGACGTGGAACGCGAGGTGTTCAATTCCCTTGAGCAGGAGATCAAAAGCGACGCGATCGGCGAGCTGGTGATGGCGCGCTTGAAGGAGCTTGACGAGGTGGCATATGTGCGCTTTGCTTCCGTATACAGGGAGTTTAAAGACATCAACACATTTATGGCGGAGCTGAAACAGCTGCTCAATGAAAACGAATAAGAAGGCGTTATGTTTGATGCTTCCAAATATGCCGCGCTCATACAGCACGGCTATCTTTTCCATAAGGGGGATCGCGGGACAAGCTGTTTGCAAGCCGCGGCGCTTTGCCTGCCCGGCGTCAGGCACGCCTTTTCCACGCGGGAAGGCGGCATAAGCCCCTCGCCCTATGATACGTTAAACCTTAGCTGGAATGAAAAGGATTGCTTTGCAAACGCTGTGGAAAACTTTCAGCGTTTTTGCGGCGACTTCGGCTTTTCTTATCCCGAGCTTACGATCATCAACTACGAGCACGGCGTTCACGTTTTGCCCGTGACGCGGGCGGATTGCGGACGCGGCTTTGAAAGAGCGCCGCTGCCCTTTTGCGACGCGCTGGTAACAAACGATCCCGGCGTAACGCTGGTCACGTCCCACGCGGACTGCGGCGCGCTGTTTTTTTATGATCCTGTACGCCGTGCCGTCGGCATGGCGCACGCCGGATGGAAGGGGACGCTGGGACGCATAGGTCAAAAAACGGTCGAAACGATGCGCGCGTGCTACGGCTGCTCACCGGAAAATATCATCGCCGCCATCGGCCCTTGCATTTGCAGAAACTGCTTTGAGGTGGATGCGCAGCTTGCCGAGCGCTTCGCGACGGCGTTTGACGATCCCGCGATCTACAGCCCCGGCAAGCCGGGCAAGGCGCAGCTGGATTTGGCGCGCGCAGCGCTGATTCAACTGCTGGACGCGGGGATTGCGCCCGCGCATATCACCATGATGGACGCGTGTACTTATCACGAGCCGGCGCTGTTTTTCTCCTACCGGCGCGATAAGGGAAAAACGGGCTCCATGTCCGGCTTTATCAAGCTGACGTAAGAAAAACCATTCCTATATATGCGTATCGCGGCTCCGTTTGGTTCAAACTGAAGGTATCTGAACCGAACGGAGTTTTTGCATGCAGCCCTATACGCTCGTTTGCCTATGCATATGGATATTAACGCTGACGACGGCCATGGAGATCCCGGCCGCCGCCACGGGCGTCAGCGTGCCGCGCTTTTTCTTTGGCACGATTCTTGTGACAGCGCTTGCGAAGGTGCAGATACAATGCGGCTTTCTCTACAGCAACGCGGCGGCCTTGCTGTGGCCTGCGTATTGGCTTTTTGCGTGCAACGGCGCGAAGCTTCGAAGACGCGTGTTTACGCCGGATATGCTGATCGTGTGCCTGCCGCCCGCGGAAGCGGCGGTACGCCTTATCATCAACGGCTGGCGGTATATGTACTTTACGTTTGAGCTTGGCGCGGACGCGCTGAATATGGAAATGACGTTGTGGGCGGTCGCGATGCTTCTGCGCTGCGGCGCGTATCTGCTTGCGTCGCGCGGTTTGCTGCGACAGCCGTGATGTGATAATTCATATGTCCTCCTCATACAATAGGAACAGAACGAAGGAGGACAAGTGCATGGAGAATGAGCGCTGGAAACGGGAGCTATATGCATATCTGCCCGAGGAAATAAGAAAAAGCCTATTATCGCTAGATGAGAAAAAAAGCGCAACACTAGAGGAGATCCGCGTGCGGGTCAATCGTCCCGTGCAGCTCATAGGCAGTGATTACGACGAGCTTTTGTGGCAGGTGCGCGTGGATGAGGCGCTGTGCGCGATTTTGCTGGAGGATTTGAGCGAACATTCCATCTATGCCTATGAGAGGGAAAGAAACCAAGGCTATTTCACCGTACGGGGCGGCTACCGGGTCGGCGTATGCGGGCGCATGGGCTGCGGCGGAAGCATGGCGGAGGTATCCGGCTTCAACATTCGGATCGCGCGGGAATGGAAGGGTTGTGCGGACGCGTTGATGCCGCATTTGCTCGACAAGGCGGGCGCACCGGTCTCCGCGCTGCTCCTTTCGGCGCCCGGCGTAGGGAAAACCACGATGCTCCGCGATATTGCGCGGCAATTTTCAGACGGAACCCGCGCGCGGGCGCACAAGGTCGCCGTTGCCGACGAGCGAGGCGAGATCGCGGGCTGCTATTTGGGCACGCCGCTCTTGGACGTAGGCCAGCGCACGGACGTGATGGACGGATATCCGAAGGCGCGCGCGGTCTTTATGCTCATTCGCTCCATGTCCCCATCCGTCATCATTACCGATGAGATCGGCGGCAGCGAGGACGCGGCGGCGCTGCGCGACGCGAGCAGAAGTGGCGTCGCCGTGGTGGCGAGCGCGCACGCGGGGGGGTATGCGGCGGCTGCGGCGCAGCCGGAGCTGTCCGCCTTGCTCGATAAGGGGATGTTTTCGCGCGTGGTGGAATTGTACCGCGTCAACAGCCGGGTATGCTTTCGGGTGACGTCGGCATGAAGGTGCGATTGCTGCTCATGGCGGCCTCGGGCTTGCTGTGCTTTGCCTTTAGCAACGCCATAGCAGGAGAAGCGGAAGCGCGCGTGACGCTGCTGCGCGCTCTGGCGCGGGATGTTGCGCTGATGCGCGGATGGATGGCGGGAAGCCTTCCGCCGATGCAGGTGATGCTGACGCGCTTGTGCGAGGGAAGCCTTCGGCGCCTTTGGGAAAGCATGCTGGGGGAATTGGCGCGGACGGACAGTGTTGCAAAGGCGTGGAAAAGCTGTACGAGCGCGCAGCGCGGCAAAGTGTTGCAGCCATTGAGCGAGGAGGAATATCGGCTTGTGGGGGAGCTTGGCGAGCTGTTTAGCGCGTCGCGGGATCGAAAGGCACAGCTTCGGGGTATGGACGATCTGCTGCTGCGGCTGCGCGCCTGTGCGGACGAAGCGCGCGCGCAGGCGATGAAAAAGGGCCGCTTGTACCGATCGCTGGGGACTTTGGGCGGTTTGGCGCTGGCGCTAGTTATCTGCTAAAGGGGACGAGAGTGATGGACATTACGATCATTTTGAAAATCGCGGGCATAGGCATTCTCGTGGCGGTGATATGCCAGCTGTTGAAACAAACGGGGCGGGATGATATGGCTATGCTGGTGACGCTTGCGGGGTTGGTGGTCACATTGATGATCGTGATCGATCTGATCGGGGGACTGTTGAACAACGTCCGGCAGGTATTCCAGCTCTATTGACGTTATGACGGTCGTAAAGCTGCTGGGCATAGCGCTGCTCTCCTGCGCCGCCGCCGTGATCCTTCGCGCGTACAAGCCGGAGCTCGTTATTCCTTTTGTGATCGCCGCGGGCTGCGTGCTGCTGCTTTCCGCCATGGAGGCGCTTACGGGAATATTTTCGGCACTGCGCGCGATCCTTGATCGCTTCGGTATAGACACGCGTTACATGGAGGTGGCTGTAAAGGTGATCGGCGTTGCGTATTTGGTGCAATTCGCGTCGAATATTTGTAAGGACGCGGGCGAAAGCGCGTTAAGCGGCAGGGTGGAGATGGCGGGACGCGTTTTGATCCTCTCCGTCAGCGTTCCGGTCATCTTGGATATACTTGACATGCTTGCCAGATTTGCCGCGTACATATGAAGAAGCTGTATGTATGGCTATGCCTTTTCGCGCTGCTTGGGACGCCGTTTTGCGCCGCCGCGCAGGAGGAGGATATGCTTGCGGAGACGGAAAGGCAGCTGGAAAGCTATGACCTTTCCCCGTGGCAGGAGGCGGCGTCTGCGCTTTCGGACACGCTGCGGGCGCTTTGGAACGTTGAGTCCATCACGGACTGGATGATGGACTACGCAAACGGCACGTTCACCGTCGATTACGATGGTATGCAGAAGCAAGCAAAAGAGATTTTGGGGAACGCTTTGCGGGAAAACGCGTTCATGATCGCGCGACTTTTTGCGATTGCGCTGCTCACGGGGGCGCTGGGGACGCTGTTTGACGATGCGCAGGGGATACGGGAGGTGCTTATGCTGTTGTGCTACGGCATGGTGGTGGCGACGGCGGCGGAATTCTTCCTGGACATCGTGCAAAGCGCGCGGGAAACCATGGCGCGGCTTAGCGAATTTGCTTCCGTGACGACGCCTGTGCTTGTTACCATGCTATCCGCCATAGGCCGCGTGACGAGCGCGGGTATGCTGCGGCCGCTGATGGCGTTTCTAAGCGGCGGCGTCATGGAGTTTTTCACATCCGCGGTGCTGCCTGTAGTGACGGCGGCGGGGCTTCTAACGATCACGGGGCATCTTACGGCGCGGCAAGAGCTCAAGCGTTTCGGCGCTCTGCTCAAATCCCTCTGTAAATGGATGATAGGCTTCGTGTTTACGGTCTACGCGGGCGTGGTGACGTTACAGGGCATGAGCGTATCCGGTGCGGACAGCATAGCTATACGCACGGCGAAATTTACGTTGGATAAGGCTGTACCCGTGGTGGGCGGCGTTGTATCGGGCACGCTGGACACGGTGCGCGGCTGCGCGCTGCTCGTTAAGAACGCGGCGGGTGCGGCTACGGTTCTTGTGCTCATCGCCTATACGCTTAGCCCCGTATTACAGATTGCTGCGGCGGGCTTGACCTTTCGGCTGTGCGCCGCGGTGTGCGAGCCAGTTTCGGACGGACGCATCGCGGGGATGATCGCGGAAATGGGGGAGCTGTGCAATTATGTATTGGCGGCGGTGGTCGTTGTCGCGCTGATGTTTATGATACTGGCGGGGCTCGTCATGGCAATGGGAAACGGGTAGCGGCTTATGGGAAAGATGGTCATGAAGGTCGTAACGGTGTGCACGGTATATACGCTGCTGGAGTTTCTGCTGCCAAGCGGCTCCGTCGGGAAAAGCGCGATGGTCAGCCTTCGCATGACGGCGCTGTTGTGTATGGCGGGCATTGTGAGCGAATGGATGGGATGAGTATGCGGGAGAAGGAAACAGAGGGTATATGCCAAAGGCTGCTCGCGCGCATGCGGACGGATAAGAGATTTGAGGCGACGGTGTACCTTGTACTGCTGTTGCTTGCCGCCGTCGCGTATACCTTGACGATCAAAGCGCCTGCGGCTCGAATGGACAGCGCGGCTGCAAGCAGGGAGGACGCGGTCGCTTTACAGTTGGAGGAAGCGTTAAGCAGCATGCAAGGCGTGGGCGAGGCAAAGGTGATGATCACGCGTGAGGAAAAGGACGATACGGTACGCGGCGTGATCGTGATCGCGCAGGGCACGGAGGATTTTGCGGTGAAGCTGCGCATACAGAACGCCGTTTGTACGGTGTTGGACGTTGGAAATGATCGTGTAGAGGTTTTTGAGATGCGGGAAAACAAGAAGGAGGAGTAAGGGTATGCTTCGGAAGTATGGCGTTTTGCTGGTGGTAGGCGTTTTGCTGGTGGGGTCGATCTGCTTGAAGATGACGGAGAAGGAAACGGCGTCGGTTGACGAAGGGGAGAGCGCCGCGCCCGTAGAAGAAGCCGTGCGCATGGATGAGGAAACGGCGCCCGCGGATTACTTTGCTGCCTTTCGCGACGAACGCGAGAGCGTGCGGGATCGCGAGATGCAGTATTTGGACGAGGTGATCGCCACAACGGGCATTGACGCTGAAACGCTGGATGCGGCGGTGGAGCAGAAGCTGGCGCTGGTAGAGAACATGGAAGCGGAGTTCACCATCGAGCAGATGATCGGCGCAAAGGGCTTTTCGGATGCGGCCGTGACGTTTCATAACGGCGCCGTCAACGTGATCGTGGACGCGGAGAGCCTGAACGAAGCGCAGGTGGCGCAGATATTGGACATCGTGCGGCGGGAGACCGGGGCGGAAGCGCAAAACGTAAAGGTCACCACCGGAAAACAAACTGAAAGATAGCGCAAATATGAAATTTCCGTAAGTAAAATGAAGCCAATCTATACAGAACTCTGCGATTCTGCTATAATAGTGGAAATTGAATGAGGAGGTACGGTTATGGAAAAAGACATCAGCACGGATATTACCACCAATGAAGGTGGCAAGGTTATCTTTGCCAACGATGTTATTGCGACCATCGCCAACTTGGCTACCATGGAGATAGAAGGCGTTATGGGTCTTACCGGCGGCGTGATGGAAGAACTGACCGGAAAACTCGGCAAGAAGAATTATACCAAGGGCGTGAAGGTCGAAGTGAACGACGATACCGTCGTTACGGATATGACCATCGTCGTCAAATACGGCTGCAAGATACAGGACGTGTGCCGCTTGATCCAGCAAAACGTCAAAAAGGCAATCGAAACGATGACGGGCTTGAGCGTGGCGCAGGTCAATATTTTCGTGCAATCCATCGCGTTTGATAAGGCGGTGAAGCCGGTTGCGGAAGAAATAGAAAAGGCGCCGGAAGAATAACGGGAGCGCGATTTATGAAAGCATATTCCCTGCGGGACAAGCTGCTGCTTCTTTTACTGGCTTTGCTTTTAGCGTGCGCCGGTGTTTGGGCTGTTTGCTTGGCCGTGGGCGTTACCGGGACGGCGGACGCGGTGCGCTTGCTAAGCGTTGGTGAACAGAGCGTTTGGGGCGCGATACTTCTCGGCGCGACCGGCGTGCTGCTAGCCGTCGCGGCCTTATGGGTCATTTGGGCTTTCCTGATTCGGCGTAGCACAGAAAAAACGCCCGTCTCCATCACGATACGCAAGGGCGAAAACGGCAGCCTCCAGATCAGCGCCCCCGCGCTGGATACCATGATCAAGCAATACTGCAAGAGCAACACCGCGATTTTAAGCTGTGAAACGGAAGCCATACCTAAGGAGACAGGGGCGATGCTGCGTTTGCATACGGCGCTGTCGCCGGACGCGGATATACCTACGGCTATCGCTGAACTCGGGGACGGATTGCGCGCATACTTGGAAAAGGCGTGCGGGCTGACGGTATCGGGCGTAGATGTGGTGATCGTGCCGCCAAACGAACAAAAAAACGGATAAGAGGGATAGAATGGACGAGTTCAGAGCGTTTCTTCAACAGTATAAATGGCGCATCATTGCCGTATGTGTGGGCGTTGTGTTGTCCATCCTGTTTTTCACCATCGGCTTTTGGCGCACCCTGCTGTTGGTTGTGATCGTAGCGGTATGCTACTTTATCGGCCTTCTGATGGACGTTGGCGCGAGGGGACGCGTGAAGGATGCGTTCGATACGCTTTTTAAGAAGTAACGGGAACGGGGATAACAAAAGGGCATGAGCAGAAAAGTAGCCAGAGAAGTCGCCATGAAGCTAGTGTTTGCCAAGCTTGCCGGAGGCGAGGATACCTATGAGGCGGTGCTGGAGAAATCCGGCATCGAGGGCGTACCCGCCGCGGAGGATGTGGCATACGCGGACGAGATTCTCGCGGGGATCGAGGCGCACGCGGAGGAGATCGATGCGCTGATAGACGATATTGCGATCGGCTGGAAGATCGAGCGCATGCCACGGGTGGATCTTTCCATCATGCGGATCGCCGTTTACGAAATGCAGCATAGGGACGACATACCATGCAGCGTATCCATCAACGAAGCAGTGGAGCTTGCCAAGGAATTCGGCGGGGAAAAATCCTCGGCTTATGTCAACGGCATGCTGGGTACGCTCGCAAAACGGATGGAGGCTTAACCTTTTACATCTTTGCTATTGGGGAACGCCGACCCTTTGGGACGGCTTTCTTGCTATAAAATGCGGCGTATGCTAATATGATGTTGGATTTTTCATACGGCGTTGCATGAGAAACGGCGGACGGTATGGCGGAAAACGGGTATGTACTGCGCGTATCGCAGTTGAACGAATATGTAAACGGCATGCTGCAGCGGGAGATCCTGCTGCAGCATATCGGCGTACGCGGCGAGATCAGTGGCGTGAAGTATCACGCGTCGGGGCACGTTTATTTTTCCCTCAAGGACGAAGCCGCTCTGCTGCGCTGCGTGATGTTCAAAACGTATGCCGCAAGGCTGACGGGCAAACTGCAAGACGGCATGCAGATCATAGCCTACGGAAGCGTTTCGCTTTTTGTGCGCGACGGCCAGTTCCAGCTTTATGTGGAGGATGTGCAGTCGCAGGGCGAGGGCGAGCTGTACCGGCGCTTTTTGCTTATGAAAACGCGCTTGGAATCACAAGGGCTTTTCGACGCGGCGCATAAGCGCCCGCTGCCCTTTTTACCAAGGCGTATCGGGGTCGTTACGTCGCGCAGCGGCGCGGTGATTCACGATATTGTAAACGTTGCAAACAGAAGGTTTCCTTCTATGCCGATCCTTCTTTATCCTGTGCAGGTGCAGGGGCCGGGGGCTGCGGAGGAGATCGCCGCGGGCATACGGTATATGAATGAGCACCGCTTGGCAGACGTGCTGATTGTCGGCCGGGGCGGCGGCAGTATGGAGGATCTTTGGGCCTTCAACGAGGAGATTGTAGCGCGTGCGATTTATGAAAGCGCGATCCCCGTGGTGAGCGCCGTCGGGCATGAAACGGACGTGTCTATCGCGGATTATGTCGCGGATCAACGCGCGCCTACCCCGTCGGCGGCCGCCGAGCTGTGCGTACCGGTGTACGACGAATTATACGCAAGGACGTTGGACTGCACGGCGCGTACACGGCGCTCCATGGAGAGGGCGTTACAGAAGGAGAAGGACAAGCTGTTTAGCCTGCTGAACGCGGCGGGTATGGCTGCACCGAAGCATCGGCTTTTCAAGCTGAAAGAGGCGGCGCGCTATCAAACGGATATACTCAAGCGCACGGCAAAGGAGCAGATCATAGGCAGGTCGTCCATGCTGGATGCGCTTGCGGGACGGCTGGAGGCGCTATCGCCCCGGCGCGTGCTCTCAAGCGGGTATGTGCTCGTCAAAGGGGAAAAAGGCTACATCGCCACCGCGCGGGAGATTGTTCAGGGCCAAAGCGTGGAGCTTATCTGGGCGGACGGCACGGCAAGGGCCGCGATCACGGAAACAGGGGGAGAGCTGATATGAAGGCGATCAAGAAGGATATGAAATATGAGGAAGCCATCAAGGAGATGGAGCAGATCGTGGAGACGCTTTCCTCCGGCAATATCTCCTTGGACGCGATGATGGAGCTATATGAACGGGGATTGGCGTTGTCCAAGCATTGCCAGAGCATATTGGAGTCGTATGAGGCAAAGCTGGAGGTCGTGGAGACGGGAGAAGGCGAATGAGCGCGGAAGCATGCTGGAGCGCGTTGATCGAACAGCGCCTTGCGGCGTATCTAGCCGATGCGCGCATACCGCTGCAATTGGCGGAGGCTATGGCGTACAGCGTGACGGCGGGCGGAAAACGATTGCGCCCGCGCATGCTGCTTGCCGCCTGTGATATGCTGTGCGGGGAGGTGGAGCGGGCGCTGCCGCTTGCCTGCGCCGTGGAGATGATCCACACCTACTCGCTGATCCATGACGATCTGCCCTGTATGGATAACGACGATTTTCGGCGCGGCAAGCCTACCAACCATAAGGTGTACGGCGAGGGCTTTGCGGTGCTGGCGGGCGACGGTCTGCTATCCTATGCGGTGGAAATCATGCTCTCCGCCGCTCTTTGCGATGCCGTAGATAAGTTGGCTTATCTGCGCGCCGCGGACGTGATTGTAAAGGGCGCCGGAGTGCACGGGATGGTAGCGGGACAGGCTTGCGATCTGATGAACGAAAAGCAGCCGTCCTCCGATGAAAAAACGCTTCGATATATCCATGAAAACAAGACGGGCGCTATGCTTAAGGCCGCCGTTTGCGCAGGCGGTTATCTTGCAAACGGAACGGAAGCCGATATAAGGGCATTGGACGCCTTTGGCGCGGCCTACGGGTTGCTTTTTCAAATCACGGATGATATTTTGGATGTGGAAGGCGACTTTGCGCGCATGGGAAAGACGATCGGCAAGGACGCCGGTACGGACAAGCTGACGTATGTGCGCTTATTCGGCTTGGAAACGGCGCGGCGAAAGGCGGAAGCGGCGGCGCGGGAAGCCCATGCCGCGTTGAAAACCTTCGGCGAACGGGCGGACTTCTTCCATGCGCTGATCGACGAGACGCTAGCGCGCAAATCATAATAAAGGACAAACGGTGCTTTGACGGATACGATCTTAGAAAAAATCAACGAACCTGCGGATATAAAAAAGCTGTCCATGGACGAGCTTATGCTGCTTGCGGCGCAGATCAGGGAGACGCTGGTGGAGACCGTTTCGAAAAACGGCGGGCACTTGGCGTCCAACCTTGGCGTGGTGGAGCTTACGATCGCATTGCATCGCGTGTTTGACTGTCCGACGGATAAAATCGTGTTCGACGTGGGGCATCAGGCATATGTGCACAAGCTTTTGACCGCGCGGCGCGAAGCCTTTTCAACGATACGGACGGAGGACGGGCTAAGCGGCTTCCCCAAACGGACCGAATCCGCATATGACGCCTTTGAAACGGGGCATTCAAGCACCTCCATTTCAGCGGCGCTTGGCATATTGCGCGCGTCAAGGCTGCAGGGGAGCGACGAGCACGTGGTCGCGGTGATAGGCGACGGGGCGCTTACGGGCGGCATGGCGTTTGAGGCGCTCAACGACGCGGGGGACGCCAAGCTGCCCTTGATCGTCATATTCAACGACAACAACATGTCGATCTCCCCCAACGTGGGCGCTTTGAGCAACAGCCTTAGAAAGGCGCGCCGAAGCAGGGGATACCAGCGCTTCAAGCAGAAGACGGAAGCCTTTTTGGAGCGGCGCGCGAGCTGGGGCGAAAAAACAAAGATGCGTCTTCGGACGCTTCGCAACAGGATCAAGTTTTTCCTGCTGCCAGACAACGCGTATTTTGAGAATTTCGGCTTCAAATATTGGGGGCCCGTGGACGGGCACGATATAGAGCAGCTTTGTCAGGTGCTGCAGCGTGCAAAGGAGCTGCGGCATCCCGTGATCGTGCATGTTTTGACGCACAAGGGCCGCGGCTACAAGCCCGCTGAGGAGCATCCCGACGTTTTTCACGGCGTAGGGAAATTCGATCCGCACACCGGCGCTTTGCTGCATGCGAATGCAAGGGACAATTCCGCTGTGGCGGGGGAAACGCTGTGCGAAGCGGCGGCGCTTGATAAGAACATTGCCGTGGTGTGTGCGGCTATGCCCATGGGGACGGGGATGACGCGGTTTGCACAACTCTATTCCGAACGCTTTTTCGACGTGGGTATCGCCGAACAGCACGCCGTTACGATGGCGGCGGGGCTTGCTATACGTGGCATGCGCCCGGTGGTCGCGATTTATTCCACCTTTTTACAAAGAGCCTACGACCAGATTTTGCACGACGTTTGCCTGCAAAAGCTGCCCGTTGTATTCTGCGCCGACCGCGCGGGGCTTGTGGGCGAGGACGGGCAAACGCATCAGGGCGTTTATGATATTGCGTATTTCCTGTCCATGCCGCACATACAGATATGGTCGCCCTCCACGCAAGCGGAGCTTGCGGCCATGCTGCAAACGGCGCTGCATGAAACAACGCCTGTCGCCGTGCGGTATCCGCGCGGCTGCCTGCCGGCGGGCGAGGAAGAGAGCCAACCCTTCGTGCCGGGGCGCTGGCGGGAGCTTATGCCGCTAAGAAGCGTATGCGTTGTCGCGAGCGGCCGCATGCTTGAAAACGCGCGGACTGCATGCCAATCGCTTAACGTAGGCTTGGTGGAAGCCAATACGATACGCCCCTTGGACGACGAGATGCTAGATAAGCTCCGTGCGGACTGCAAATACATGATTTCGGTGGAGGACGGGCTTGCCTCCCAAGGACTTGGCATGCTCCTTACGGAAGCGCTGCCGGGCGTAAAGGTCTTGCGGCTTGGCGTGCCGGAGACGCCGGTACCGCACGCCGCAGTCGCGAGACAGGACGCTATGTGCGGTATGACGTCGCAGGATATTCGAAGCGCCATCTTGAATTGCGGAGGCGGCATATGAAAGGAACGAGGGCGGATGTGCGGCTTACCGAGCTCGGCATGGCCGAAAGTAGGGAAAAAGCGCGCTCCATGATCATGGAGGGGCTTGTGTATTTGCAGGAGGTTCGCATAGACAAGCCGGGCGAGGCGGTTCCACCGGATGCGACGCTGATCGTGCGCGGCGATACCAATCCCTTTGTAAGCCGCGGCGGATTGAAGCTGCAAAAGGCGATGGATAAGTACGGGCTTTCCCTTGACGGCGCTGTGGCCTTGGACGTGGGCGCGTCAACGGGCGGATTTACGGATTGCATGCTCCAGAACGGAGCAAAACAGGTGTACGCCATCGACGTTGGCTATGGGCAGCTGGATTGGAAGCTGCGAAACGATCCGCGCGTGGTAGTGATGGAAAGAACGAACGCGCGCAATCTTTCGCCGGACTGGTTTTCACAAGCGCCGAGTTTTGCGTCCGTGGATGTTTCTTTTATTTCCATACGTTTGATACTGCCGCCGCTTTATGCGTGCCTTTGCGGCGGCGCGTATGCGGCGGTGCTGGTGAAGCCGCAGTTTGAAGCGGGGAGGGAAAACGTTGGCAAGAACGGCGTGGTGCGGGACGTTCGTGTGCACGCGCAGGTGCTAAGCGGCGCGGTGGAATTTGCGAAAACGACCGGCTTTGCCGTGCGGCATATCGATTATTCACCGATCAAAGGGCCGAAGGGCAATATCGAGTTTTTGCTCATACTACAAAAAAGTGCGGATGAAAACGCATGCGCGGACGTGCCGGAGACGGTAGCGGCGCTTGCGCACGAAGCGTTGGATAAAACGGACTAAAATGGATTCGTATGCATATTTATCGAATTATTCTTGAAATATGCATACGAAGTATAATAGAATAAGGGCGCAGGAAGGAGTTGCTTTCCTATGATGAAACCGTGTTTGGGATTCATGGCGAATCCGGAAAGAGAAGAATTGGTACAGGCCGTGTGCAAGGCGACAAAGCGCGCCGAGCAGCGGGGCTTTTTGTGTGCCGTAACGGAGGAACTCAAGGGCGTGCTTTCGCTGCCCGATTTTTCCACGGCGAACCCTGATATTTTGTTTGCCTTCGGCGGCGACGGTACGATTTTGCGCGCGGCGTCCGAAGCCGTGCGCCGCGACATTCCGCTTTGCGGCATCAACCTTGGCCGCGTGGGATTCTTAAGCGACGTAGGGCTCGACGAGTTTGACGAGGTTTTGGACGCGCTGCTTGCGGGCGCTTATTCGGTCGATCCGTGTATGATGCTCCAATGCGTCGTCAACGATAAGCGAACATATACCTGCATCAACGATGTGCTTTTGTATAAAGAAAGCTTTTCCGGCGTTGTGAAGGTGAACGTTACCATTGACGATACGGACGCTGGCGATGTATTTTGCGACGGCGTGATCGTCAGCACCCCGACGGGCGCTACAGGCTATGCTATATCCGCCGGCGGCCCCGTGGTCGCACCGGGACTCGAAGCATCCGTCATTACGCCGATCTGCCCGCATTCGCTGGCGTTTCGTCCCATCATAACGTCTGCGTCCTCCAAGATACAGCTGCATGTGGACGGGAATACGCATCTTGCGATTGACGGCGTGCATGTATGCGAGGTGCTGCCGGAGGATACGGTAACGATCATGCGCGGGGAACGCGTGGTGCGGTTTGTACGCGTGCGCAGGCGGAATCTGTACGCGCTCATTCACGATAAGCTTGCCTAAAGGGAGGTTTGCATGAAATCTTTGCGGCAGTCCATGATCTTGGATATTATCGCGCAGGAGGACGTTGAAACGCAGGAGGATCTCGCGGCGCGTTTGCGCGCGCACGGGATGAATGTGACGCAGGCCACGCTTTCCAGAGATTTTAAGGAGCTGCGCCTCATCAAGGTTCTCGCGTCCGACGGCAATTATAAATATGCAACGGTGGATACCGCGGAAAACGGCTTGCAGGAACGCTTTAACAGCATATTCGCACATGCCGTTATTTCCATCCATTCCACCGGCAATCTTATCGTCATCAAAACCATGACGGGTACCGCTAACGCGGCAAGCGAAGCGATCGATTCCCTCAAGTGGAAGGACGTCGTGGGTACGATCGCCGGTGACAATACGATCTTTATCGCGGTCAGTGAGGGCGCGGACACGCAGGCGCTTATGGAAAAGTTTAGGGCGATGGCAAAAAATTAGGAGAAGCGTTATGCTGCAACGGCTGTGCATACAAAATGTAGCGTTGATAGAAGGGCTGGACTTGGAATTTACGTCCGGCCTGAATGTTTTGACCGGCGAAACCGGCGCGGGGAAATCCATCGTGATCGACGCGGTGAATTTGGCGCTCGGGGAGCGCGCTAGCCGCGAGCTTATCAAGCATGACGCGGAAAAAGCGAAGGTGGAGGCGGTTTTTACCGATATTGGCGACGCGCGGATACGTACCGTACTGGAGGAAAGCGGGATCGAGGCGGAGGACGAGCTGATCGTTTCGCGCGAGCTTTCACAGAACGGGAAAAACGTGTGCCGCATCAACGGGACGCTTGTGACGCTTTCGCTTCTCAAATCCATCACGGACCGGCTGGTGGATATTCACGGGCAGCACGAGCACCAGGCGCTTTTGAACCCGCTGACGCACATAGGCTTTTTGGACGCTTGCGCGCCTTGGGAAGAACTACAGCCCATCAAGGCGAAAACGGCGGAAGCCGCTTCCGCGTATCACGCGCTGCTTACGCAGGACGCTCTGGGCGCTATGAGCGAGGAGGAGCGAGAAAGAGAAGCGGAGCTGCTGCGCTATCAGATTAGGGAGATCGAGGCGGCGTCGCTGCAGGAAGACGAGGAGGACGCGCTTATGAAGGAGCGCGCGCTGCTCATGAACGCCGAAAAGATCATGGAAGCGCTGGAACAGAGCTATGGTTTGCTAAGCGACGAGCAGGGCGTGATGACGCAGCTGCAGGGCGCGCGCCGCCACATCGAGAGCATTGGCGAATATGACGAGGCTTACGCAAAGATCAACGAACGGCTGACGGACGCATATTATACGCTGGAGGATACGGTTTTAACTTTGCGGGATTGCAAAAGCGGGTTTGAGTTTGACGCCGCGCGTTTGCAGCAGATTGAGGAACGATTGGATCTGATCGCGTCGCTCAAGCGCAAGTACGGAAGGGATCTCTCCGCGGTGCTTGCGTTTTGCGCCGCGATGAAGGAGAAGCTGGAGGCGATCGAGAACGCGTCGCTTCGGCAGGCGGAACTGCAAAAAAAGCGCGAGGCCTGCGAAAAGTCGTATCTTGAAGCCGCCGCGCGCCTTACGAAGCTGCGCACGGCGACGGCGAAGACGCTGAAAGCGCAGGTAGAGGAACAGCTAAACGACCTTGGCATGAGCAAAGCCGATTTTCAGACACGCTTTACGAAGTCCCAAGCTCCGCGTTTTTCATCCGAGGGGGAAGACGACATTGAATTTTTGTTAAGCGCCAACGCGGGCGAACCTGTGAAGCCTTTGGCGAAGGTAGCCTCCGGTGGCGAGCTTTCCCGTATCATGCTGGCGTTCAAGGCGATCTTTGCGGACAGAGACGCGATGCCTACGTTGATATTCGACGAGATCGATACGGGCATCAGCGGGCGGATGGCGTCCGTCGTCGGGGAGAAGATGGTGCGCATCGCCATGTCGCATCAGGTGCTGTGCGTTACGCATCTGCCGCAAATCGCGGCGCTGGCGGATACGCATTACATGGTGGAAAAGCAGAGCGACGGAAAAGCAACGCATACGCGCGTGCAGCGGCTGGATGACGACGGCTGCATACGGCGGCTTTGCGATATGATGAGCGGCGGAACAAGCTCCGCGTCGGCGCGGGAGCACGCGCGCGAGCTTTTGCAGGCGTCTAGAAAGGATAAGGCGGAGATTCGCGGACGTTAACCGCGGCGCGCCACATATTTATCCAAGTATACATATGCGCTTATACACCCATGATAATCACTGCGGAACCTATCCGCAGTGATTTTTTTGTGAGGTAGCGCGTTGAAACATAAGGGACTGAAACGTATCGGTATGCTGTTGTGCATCGTGGCGGCGGCTTGCAATGTAAGCAAGCCTATGCAGCTTGTGGGCGCGCTTCCGGGCGAAATGTATATAACGGAGGGCGAAGAAAGCGCGCTTCCGGCGGAATTACAACCGCCGTTTTCCCTTGCGGCCGACGCGGCGCCTGTGGATGCGAGCACTTCGGAACGGCTGCGTGAAACCGAACGGATCGTAGAGGTAAAACTCTTTGACCTCGTGACGGTGAAGCGCATGCAGGTGCACCAAAGGGAGCGCGTTATGCTGATGCCGGGCGGACAGTCCATCGGCGTTGCGCTGTATATGCCGGGTGCGCTCGTGGTGGGTATGACGAGCTTCGCAGCGATGGACGGAAAAGCGGCATCGCCCGCGCAAACGGGGGGATTGAAGGCGGGGGATATTATTGTGGGTGTAAACGGCGAAAAAGTAAAGAATGCGGTACATTTAGCCGAGCTTTGCACGCGCGGCGGCAATACGCTGTCCCTGACGGTGCGGCGGGAGGAGGATACCTACGGTCTAGAGATCGCGCCGGTGCGGGCGGCTGAGGACGGCCTTTATAAGCTGGGCGTTTGGGTGCGGGACAGCACGGCAGGTATCGGGACGATCTCTTTTTACACGATGGAAGCGCTTCGATACGGCGCGCTCGGCCATCCTGTAACGGATGTGGATACGGGGTCGATGCTGCAAATCGAAAACGGCGAAATATCCTTGGCGCGCGTGATCGGCATTTCTTACGGCTTACAGGGCGTTCCGGGGGAGCTGCACGGCGCGTTCGGCGGGGCGAACGAAAAGATAGGCGCGCTTCGTACCAATACGGAGTACGGCATCTTTGGAGAACTCTACGCCCCGCTTGCGCACCCTCTCTACCCGCAGGGAGTGCCCTTGGCGTATGCGGATGAGGTCAAGGCCGGAGACGCGCTGATCTTATCCTCGGTAGACGAAAACGGCGTGCAGGCCTTTACCTGCCGGATCAACAAATGCTTTCCGCAGGAAAAAGCGTCGGGCAAGGGTATGATTATCGAGATCACAGACGAAAATCTGCTTGCCGCGACGGGCGGTATCGTGCAGGGCATGAGCGGCAGCCCCATCATACAGGACGGGAAGCTGGCCGGCGTTGTAACGCACGTTTTTGTGAACGACCCGACCCGCGGCTATTGCGTGTACGCGGAATGGATGTACGAAGCGGCGCTGGCACAATGAAAAAGTCTTTATTTACCTAAAAAAGTTTGTTATAATTCAAAATATGAAACCTATGCGTGTGTTGATCATAGACGACAATACGGATTTCGCATTGCGGTTGCAGCAGTGTTTTGCCGCTTCGGAGCGCTTTGAAGCGTTACCCTGCGTCAGCGTCAGCCGCGACGCTTTGCAGGCGTTTAAGGAACTGCAGCCGGATATTGCGGTACTGGATATGATCATGCCACAAATGGACGGCATGGAGCTTTTGTCCAAGTTGCATGACATGAAGCTATCGGCGAACACCATGATATTTGCGACCACGCCCTTTTATTTGAATCCGGCGATTATCCAACAGGCTATGGATATGGGCGTTGTTTATTTCTTTTATAAGCCTATCGACATTAACAGCATTTTTTCGCGCGTGAAGGAAACGGTGCAGGCAAGGCAGCGTATGTTCAGCCTGCCCGTGAGCGCAAAGGCGGCGGCGGTCGATCTTCGAATCGAGACGATATCCGTGAATTATCTGCGCGCGCTGGGCGTTCCGGCACATCTCAAGGGATACGGTTATATCAAAAGCGCTTTGCAATACTGTGTCAGTCACGGCGGGAAGGTGCCCAATATTTCCACCGAGCTTTTTCCCATGCTGGGCGCACCCTATGGCGCTTCATGGAAAACGGTGGATCGCGATGTGCGAACGGCAATCGAATATGCGTGGAATTACGGCAATATTGACGCGCAGCACCAGCTCTTCGGTTACACGGTCGATCGCGGAAGCGGCGCGCCCACCTGCAAGGAATTCATCGCTATGCTGTGTGAACGCGTGGTCATGCGCATGAAGCAAAAGCCGGAATAAGGCGCGGTCCCCCGTCATAGGCTTTGGCAGGAGGCTATATATGACGATTTCGTTGCGCAGCCAAGGCGGGTTTCTAAAAATCGTAGGAAGGCATCCCTTCCGGTTTATTTTAGGCGCGTGCACGCTGGGGCTGTGCGTTTTATGCGGCGTTTCCAGCAGCCTTCTTTTCCACGGCCAAGCCGCGGCGCAGCTGCCGTCCCTAGCCGCGCTCCCGCACGGCGTAACCGCCTTGTGGCGCGCCATGCTTTGCGCAATCGCTTGGCAAACGATGCTTACAAGCGCCGTTTGCTATGGAAAAAACGGCGGGAGCGGCGCGGCTGTCGCGCTTTTTGCGTTCGGGCTTGAGGGCTTTACCTATGGCTTTGCTTTGAGCGAGCTTCTCTTTTCCTACGGAGAACGAGGCGTTCCCGCTCTCGCGCTCTCGGCGGCTCTATGCGGTATGATGGGTATCGTATTGCGCTTGTACTGGTTTTTGCGGGACGAGGAGACCTTCGCCGATGCAAAGACGCCACAGGGAAGACGCGGCGTGCGGGAGCCGATACGATTCGTGGGAAGGCTCGCCTTCCTCGCGCTGTTGCAGGGCGGCTGCATGCCGCTGTTGTTCCATTTGTTGAACATGGACTGATTGACGCGAAAAAGCTTCGGTGGTACGATGAAAAAAAACACAGCGAGGTGAAGTACATGGATAGAAGGGTCATACTGATCGTGCTAGACAGCGTGGGGATCGGCGCGCTGCCGGACGCCGCCGATTTCGGCGACGCGGGCGCGCATACGCTGGGGAATATATACAAGGCGCGCGGGAAGCTTGCGCTTCCCCATATGTACGCGCTTGGTTTAAGTTGTATCGAGGATGCGCGCTTGCCGGAATGGACAGGCTCCGTAACGGGGAGCTATGGCCGCGTGGCGGAGCTTACGCACGCCAAGGATACGACCTGCGGGCATTGGGAAATGATGGGTATCGTTATGCAAACGCCCTTCAAAACCTACCCCAACGGCTTTCCTGATCGCATCATGCGGGAATTTGAGAAGCGGATCGGTCGCGGCACGCTTGGAAATTGCGTCGCTTCCGGCACGGAGATCATTCAGCGCCTTGGCGACGAGCATGTTGCAACGGGCAAGCCCATCGTGTATACGTCCGCCGACAGCGTATTTCAGATCGCGGCGCACGAGGACGTGATCCCGCTGGAGGAGCTTTACCGGATCTGTAAGATCGCGCGGGAAATGCTCGTGGGAGACGATTTGGTCGGACGCGTGATCGCAAGACCTTTTATCAGCGCGGAAACGGGTTACAAGCGGACGGAGAACCGCCGCGATTACGCCGTGCCGCCCATTGAGGAAACGGTACTGGACGGCTTGAGCAAAAAAGGGCTTACGACCATTGGCGTAGGCAAGATCGAGGACATATTCTGCAAGCGCGGCATAGACGTCGTGAACCATACGCGCAACAACCACGACGGCGTTGAAGCGACGCTCGAGTATGTAAAGACTGGCGAAGGGCGCTTTATTTTCACCAATCTGGTGGATTTTGACATGCTTTACGGGCACCGCAACGATGTGGAGGGGTACGCCTCGGCGCTCGAATACTTCGACGCGCGTCTGCCGGCCATCATGCAGGCCATGCAGCCGGAGGATCTATTGATGATCACCGCGGATCACGGGTGCGACCCTACGCACGCCGGTACGGATCACACGCGGGAGTATATCCCCCTGCTGGTCTATTCGCCTTCCTTAGAGGGAGGCAAGGCGCTTGGTACGCTGCACAGCTTTGCGGACATTGGCTGCACGGCGTATGCGTATCTTACGGGCGAGGCTTGGAAAAGCGGCACGTCCTTTTTAGAGAAATTGCGTTGATCGCTTCTTAGACCCTCCTCGTCGTCGTATGCATAGGTATGACGGGGAGGGTTTTATTGTGTGCGGAAAGAAAGAGTCTATCATCTTTTGCCTCTGTCTATGCCTTAGCCTGTGTTTTCCTATGACGGCGAACGCTTTGCCCGTGGAGATCGGGAGCGCTGCGGCGGCGTGCGTGATGGAGGCGGGCAGCGGCGCGGTTCTTATGGAGCAGGAGGCGCAGGAAGCGGCTGATGTGGCGGGGCTTATGCGTCTGCCCGCGTTACTGTACGTGTGCGAGGCCGCGGACAGGGGAGAGCTGGCGCTTACGCAGCGCCTTCGCGTAAGCGAAGCCGCCGCCGCGATAGGCGGGCCTACGGCTTTTCTGACAACGGGGGAAGAAATACTTGCCGGCGATCTATACAAAAGCGCGGTCATGATCATGGCGGGCGACGCGATCTTTGCATTGAGCGAGGCCGTGCAATCCTCGGACGAAGCGTTTACGGAAAGCGTAAACGAAAGGCTTGAAGCGCTGGGCGTTACGGCGCGGTGTACGGACAGGATGGGGAGTACTACGCAGCTTTCGGCGGCGGATGTGGCGCTAGTCGGCGCCGCGTTATCGCAAAGCGGCACATTTTTAACGTACAGCGGCATGTACTATGATACCATCGTGCACGATTCCGGTTTGGTCACGGAGATGGCGAGCGCCAATAAGCTTTTGAAAAGCTGCTCCGGCTGCAACGGCGGCGCGACGGGTTCGTCGGACGCGGCGGGGTATTGCGGCGTGTACATGGCAACGCGCGAGGGAACGACTTATGTCTGCGCGGTGTTGGGCGCCGCAAACGCCAAGGAACGGGCACAGGCGGCGAAAACGCTGCTGGAATACGCTTTTGCGACCTTTCGGGCAGAGCAGCTTGCGCAGCGCGGCGAAGTGATAGTTAGCGATGTGCCGGTGAAAAACGGCGTTACTGACGCGTGCGATCTCGTTGCGGCTTCGGATGTGCGGGTTGTTTTACCGCAGGACGGCGCATATGCGGAGAAGAGCGATATACCCGCTTCCCTTACGGCCCCGATTCGCGCGGGGGAGGTTGTGGGGCGCGTTTCCTATCTTGACGAGGATGGCGGGATACTCGCCAACGTCGAGCTTACGGTGCGGGAGGATATGGAGGTTTCAAGGTATCGCGACAGGCTATCTCGGGTGCTGCGCAGCTTTCTGCATAGCTAGCTTGCGCATTTGACCTTGCTCTGCGCCGTGTGTTTGGCGTATAATAAGGGCAATGTTAAATGAGGGAGCATAAACCTTGAGCTTTATCATGTCCTATCTGCGCGATCTTTTAAGCGGTGCGATCTATCTCGTACCGGCGATTTTGATCGCGCTTTCCGCCCACGAATGGGCGCATGCGTTTGCGGCTTATAAGCTGGGCGATCCGACGGCGATGGCTATGGGCCGCATGACGATCAATCCCCTTCGGCACATCGACCCTATGGGTCTTGTTTTCCTACTGCTGTTCCGGTTTGGCTGGGCAAAGCCCGTTCCCATCAACCCGCGCAACTTTAACAGACCGCGGCGGGACGAGATCATCGTGTCGCTAGCCGGCGTAGTCGTCAATTTCCTGCTTGCCTTTCTCACGATGGGCGTGCAGCTTTTCTGCCTGTTCAAGCTCAACGTCGGCAACGCCATACTCATGAACTTCCTGTCGGTGTTTTATTCGTTGAATTTGGGGCTTTGCATCTTCAACCTGATCCCGATCTATCCGCTGGACGGCTTTCATGTGCTGGAGTGTTTGCTCATCCGTAAGGTCGGCCCTAATTTCTTTATTTGGATGGAGCGGTACGGTTCCTTCATCTTGATAGCGCTCGTGCTTACGCGCCTGCTTACCGGGATCATGTCCTTTGCCATCACCGGCGTATCCAATGGCATTCTGGCGTTTTACAGCTTGTTCTTCCGTATGGCGTAACGATCTATGGCATACGAGGTGCATCTTACACAATTCGACGGTCCTCTTGATCTGCTTCTGCACCTAATAGAAAAGGCGGAGGTGGACATCAAGGATATTTTCATTTCGCAGATCACGGCGGAATACTTAAACTATATGCGGCAGGTAGATACGCTGGATATGGATACGGCCAGCGAGTTTTTATCCATGGCGGCGACGCTTCTCTACATCAAATCGCGTTCGCTCCTGCCAAGACCGCCGCGCGAAGAGGAAGAGGAGGAGGATCCCGAGGCCGTTTTGATCCGCCAGCTGCGCGAATACAAAGCGTTTAAAGAGGCGACCCAAAAGCTTGCCGCCCTGCGCGAGGGCGTCGGCGGATGCTATACGAAGCTTCCCGAAGAGGTTTTGCTGCCGCCGCAGGCGTACGATCTGGCGGACTCCGATTTGGACAGCCTCTATAATGCGTTTCTTTCAGTGCTAAGCAAGGTGCAGGAGCGCACGGGACGCGAACCGCAGCGCCAAGTACAGGCGGACGCATATACGATTCGCGCGCAGCTTGGCAAGATTCGTACGCTGCTGCAAGCGCGAGGGCGCATACGCTTTGAGGAGCTGTTCGCGGGTGCGTTTGTGAAGATGGAGATCAT
Organism: uncultured Oscillospiraceae bacterium; assembly: GCA_964571055.1. GTDB lineage: Bacteria > Bacillota > Clostridia > Christensenellales > CAG-138 > JAQVRG01. Next base: position 48,464 of record CAZNAL010000002.1, read on the forward strand.
CGTGACGATGATGGCGCTGATGGACATGCTGCAGCATAATGAGGTCAAGATCGAGCAGGAGCGGCAGTATGGCCCCATATCCATCCAAGCCGACCATTTGCTTGAGGATGACGCGGATATCGCATATACGGACGAATAGAGGTGGAACACATGCAGGATAAAGAGATTTCGGTTATGGAGTGTATTCTTTTCGTTTCGGGGGAGCCGCTGACGTTTGCGGAGCTGATGAGCGGGCTGGATATGACCCAACTTGAGCTGCAGGCGCTTTTGCAGAGGATGGACGCGCTGTATAAGGAGGAAAAGCGGGGCATACAGCTCTATATCACCGAACAGACGGTGCAGCTTGTGTCCAACCGGGAATACGCGCCCATCATCGAAAACATGCTGCAGCCCGTGCAGGCGAAAAGCTTTTCACAGTCCATGCTGGAAACGCTTTCCATCATCGCCTACAAGCAGCCCGTAACGCGTGCTGAGATCGAAAACGTGCGCGGCGTGCGCTGTGATTATTCGGTGAGCCAGCTTCTCAATATCGGTATGATTCAGGAGGTTGGCCGCAAGGATACCATTGGACGTCCCATGATGTTTGGTACGACGGATGCGTTTTTGCGCCAGTTCGGGCTGCACTCGCTCAAGGATTTGCCGCAGTTTTCTTCCGCGGACGAGGAAGCGCAGGCGGAATCCGACAGGGAAAGCCTTTCATAAAAAATGCGGCAACGCCACAGCTTAACGGTATAGCGCTCGAAAGGAGAGGACTATGCCGCTTTTTTTTATTCTGCTGGTTTTCCTCGTTGCAGGCTTGTTTTGGAATATCCGCGTATTCGTGCGCTTACAGCTTTGCGGCGGCGCGGTGTATGTGTATACGGAATACCGGGCGTTCTATGGTCTGATTCCCATCCGCTTCGAATTCTACGGGGAGATCAGGGAACCCTACACATGGAAAAAGCTGGAGCGGGATCGTTGGCATATCCCAAGGATCACGGAGAAAAAAACAAAAAAAAGAAAGAAGGGCGCTTGGAAGCGCATGCTTACGCTGCGCCGTCATGTGCGCCTTACGCGCCTTCGCTGTGAAGGTGAGCTGGGTTGTGCAAACAGCGCCGTAGAAACCATCATGCTGACGGGGCTTTTGCGCATGGTATTCGACATACTTGCCGCCGTATGGGGCGTTCCGTACGAAACGGCGCTTTCTCTAAGCTTTGCGGGCAATGTGTGCAGGCTAAAACTGGAAGGCATATTCGATTTGCGCGCCGCGCATATTATGTTTGCCCTATTGAAGGAAAAAACAAGAGGAAGAGGAGAAGAATATGCCGCATCCCATTGAAAACATTATGGAAACCTCCATGGAACAGCTTAAGGACATCGCGGATGTGAACACGGTGGTGGGGAAGCCCATCACGGCGGGTGAAAAGGCGGTGATATTGCCCATATCCAAGGTGACGCTGGGCTTTTTGTCCGGCGGCGGCGAATATGGGCAGAAGAGCGGACCCGTCAGGCGGAGCGGCGATATGATGGATACGGCCTCCGGCGACGCGTATCCGTTTGCGGGTACGGCGGTGGCAGGCATGAGCCTGACGCCCATGGGCTTTCTATATGTAAACGACGAGAAGGTGCGGCTGCTTTCCACAAGCTATGCTACGCCCATCGAGCGCATCATGGACGCCGTGCCGCAGGCGCTGCAGATCGTGGAGAGCATGGCTAAGAGCGGCGCGTGCAAGGAGGACGGCGAAGCTGATGCGTAAGCTGCGTCAAAGGCTATGCGCGGCGCTGTGCGTTCTCTGCGCGCTTACTGCGTGGGGCGCGCCGTGCAGGGCGGCGCAGACGCCGGATGTGCAAGCGAAGGCCGTTGCACTGCTGGAGGCGGGCAGCGGCAAGGTCCTGTGTTCAAAAAACGCCCATACGCGCTTGCCCATGGCCAGCACCACGAAGATCATGACGGCGGTGATCGCGCTGGAAAACTGCCCGCTGCGGGATATGGTGACGGTGACGAAGGAGGCGTATGGCACGGAGGGCTCCAGCATGTACTTGAAGCTGGGGGAAAAGCTCAGCATGGAGGATATGCTCTATGGGCTGATGCTCGCCTCCGGCAATGACGCGGCGGTCGCGATCGCCCTGCACGTGGGCGGAAGCGTGGCGGGTTTTGCCGCCATGATGAACGCGAAGGCGGCGGATCTGGGGCTTACCAACACACATTTTGTTACGCCCAACGGACTGCATGACGACGCGCACTACACAACCGCCTACGACCTTGCCGTGATCGCCGCCTACGCCATGAAAAACCCGACCTTTCGAAAGCTTGTCGGTACGGAGCGATACCAGACCCAGACGGGGGACGTTATCCGAACCTTTTCCAATAAGAACAGGACGCTTCGCCAATATGAGGGCGGCAACGGCGTGAAAACGGGCTATACGTCGGACGCGGGGAAATGCCTGTGCTTCGCGGCGCTTAGAAAGGATATGCAGCTTGTGGGCGTGGTGCTCAACAGCGGCGATATGTTTGGCGATGCATTTTCCCTGCTGGATTACGGCTTTGCGAACTATCGCATGCAAAAAATCGTCAAGCGCGGCGACGATGTGACCTATGCTAGGCTTGCGGGCGGCACAAAAAACACCTTGGCTTTGTGCGCCGCAAAGGATATAATGATACCCGTAGCGTTGGGGGAAGAACCGACCGTAAAAAGCGCCGTGGCGCTGGACGTGCTCCAAATACCGGTACAGGCGGGCAGCGAATGCGGTACGCTCTCGGTGATGGAGAACGGACGGGTAATCGCAAGCACGCCGCTCGTTGCCAAGGAGACGGTGGAAAGCCCCGGCATGCGCGAATACTTCAGCCGCTGTATCAGGGACTGGAGCGCATAGGAGGTACTTCTTTTGCGATTGCAAAAGTGGATGGCTGATGCCGGCGTAGCGTCCCGAAGGAAATGCGAGGAACTGATCGCCAAGGGGCTTGTCAGCGTGAACGGACAGGTAGCGCAGATCGGGTGCAGCGTAGAAGACGGCGACCGAGTGGAATATGACGGGAAGACGATCACGCCCGCGGCGGAACGCATCGTGCTTGCGTTCAATAAGCCGCGCGGCGTTTTGTGTACCGCAGACGATCCGAAGGGGCGGAAAACCGTGCTGGATTACTTCGCGGATTTTCCCGTGCGGCTGTATAACGTCGGGCGTTTGGATTACGATTCGGAGGGTTTACTGCTGATGACCAACGACGGCGAGCTTGCGTATCGCATGACGCATCCCAAGTACGAGATCGAAAAGACGTATCATGTGGTGCTCGACGCGATGCTCACAAACGCGCAGCTTGCCGCGCTGCGCAATGGCGTGACGCTTTCGGATGGCGTGACGGCGCCGGCGCGGGTAGAGAACATGCGGCGCACGGATAACGGCCATTTTGCGCTGGACGTCACGATTCATGAGGGGAAGAACCGGGAAGTGCGGCGCATGATGGAGGCCATGGGGCGGGAGACCATACGGCTGCAGCGCATACGTTTTGCCGCGGTTCGGCTTGGAAGCCTGCGCGCAGGCGCGTGGCGGCGCTTGACAAAAGTAGAGGTTATTGAACTGGACGCATTGTGTAAATAACCTTATGAGTCGGCATATTGACTTTGAAGAAAATCCCACTTATGATTTAATCGGGTGACATTGAAGACATACCTTCATTTCAGATATCACTACAACTTAGAAAGGAGGCGCATTTCTTTGGGTATCAGTCCATGGTTTGTATTAGTATTAGGTATGGGAACTGTGTTTTTCGGACTCGTCTGCTTGATCTACATTTCGCTTTTGATGAGCTTTCTGATCCGCAAATTCGAAAAGCCCGCCATACCGGAGAAAAGCGCCGCGCAAGGGGTAGTTGCACAGACGGCTGTGGCTCCGGCAAGCGGTGTGGCATTTGGCGACAGAAAACTTTTGGACGCGATCATCGCCGCCGCGATTGCCACCTATGATGGTTCTTCCATCGAGGGGCTGCGGATTCGTTCGATCCGGCAAATCGGCGGGGCGAGCGCAAACCGGCAGCAATTTGTTGCAGCCGTATCCGCCGCGGTCGCGACCACCATCGGTACGGATGTGCAGGGTCTTAGGATTCACAGTATCAAAAAAATATAATATGTTGGAGGAATAAATACTTATGCGTAAGTTCATCGTCAATGTTAATGGCTCTTCTTATGAAGTAGAGGTTGAAGAAATCGCCGCGGGCAGCGCGCCCGTTGCAGCCCCCGCCGCCGCGCCCGCTCCCGCAGCAGCGCCCGCTCCCGTTGCCGCCACCGGCAAACAGGAGACCGTGAATTGCCCCATGCCCGGCAACATCTGGGAAGTGAAATGCAAGCCCGGTGATGTTATGAAGTCCGGTGATGTGCTGCTCGTTCTCGAAGCCATGAAGATGGAAAACGAGATCATGGCGCCGCGTGACTGCAAGGTCGTGGCCGTCAACGTTCAGAAGGGTGCTGCCGTCAATTCCGGTGATGTCCTTTGCGTCATTGAATAAGCGCGTCGTTCGCTTTTTTGATGTTCCCTAACGATTGCGAAGGAGTAAACAGATAAATGGAAGCTATAATAGAATTCGTAAAATCGACGGGATTTTGGATGCTTTTTGAGGATCCGCGCTGCCTGGTTATGATCGGCGTAGCGTGCCTGCTCCTCTATCTTGGTATCGCCAAGAAGTTTGAACCCCTCCTGATGGTCACGATCGCATTTGGTATGCTTTTGACCAATCTGCCCGGCGCCAATCTCTATCATGCCGAGTTTTATACCGGCGGCCATGTGGATTGGCAGGCATTCAACAACGGCGCGGGCTTGATCGACTACCTGTATTTGGGCGTCAAACTGGGCATATACCCGTCCTTGATCTTTATGGGCGTAGGCGCCATGACGGACTTCGGTCCCTTGATCGCCAACCCCAAGAGCCTGCTGCTGGGCGCGGCCGCGCAGCTTGGCATTTTCGTTGCGTTTCTGGGCGCGCTGGGACTCACGCAGCTTTTCCCCGACGTGATCCACTTCGGCTTTAACGAGGCGGCCTCCATCGGCATCATCGGCGGTGCGGACGGGCCAACGGCCATATATGTCTGTTCAAGACTCGCACCGGCGCTGCTCGGCCCCGTCGCGGTGGCGGCGTATTCCTACATGGCGTTGGTGCCCGTTATCCAGCCGCCCATCATGAAGCTTTTGACGACGAAGGAAGAACGATGCATCGTCATGAAGCAGCTTCGTCCCGTGTCCCAAACGGAAAAGGTCATTTTCCCCATCATGGTCACGATTTTCGTGTCCTTGCTTCTCCCTTCGGCAGCGCCCCTTGTCGGCATGCTGATGCTGGGCAATCTTTTCCGCGAGTGCGGCGTGACGGAGCGTTTGAGCAAAACCGCGCAGAACGAGCTTATCAATATCGTAACGATATTCTTGGGCGTCTCTGTCGGCGCGACGGCTACCACGAACGCCTTCTTCAACTTTGAGACCATCGGCATCCTGATCATGGGCGTGTGCGCGTTTGGTTTCGGCACAGCGGGCGGCGTGCTGCTTGCAAAGCTTATGAACCTGTTCCTCAAGAAGACGGATCCCATCAACCCCTTGATCGGTTCCGCGGGCGTTTCTGCTGTTCCCATGGCGGCGCGCGTGTCGCAGATCGTCGGGCAGAAGGACAATCCGGGCAACTTCCTGCTCATGCACGCTATGGGCCCCAACGTGGCGGGCGTCATCGGTTCCGCGATCGCGGCCGGTGTGTTCCTTGCCCTGTTCTATTAAAGAAGGAGATCGGTATATATGGAAAAGAAACTGTTGATTACAGATACCATATTGCGCGACGCTCACCAGTCGCAGGCCGCTACGCGTATGCGTACGGAGGATATGCTTCCCGCCTGTGAAATACTGGACAGCATCGGCTATTGGTCATTGGAATGCTGGGGCGGCGCTACATTTGACAGCTGCATCCGCTTTCTGAACGAAGATCCCTGGGAGCGCATCCGCAAGCTAAAAAAGGCGCTGCCCAACACCAAGCTGCAAATGCTTTTCCGCGGCCAAAACATTCTTGGCTATAAGCATTACGCGGACGACGTGGTGGAGCAGTTCTGCCGCAAGGCGATCGAGAACGGCATCGACGTGATCCGCATCTTCGACGCGCTCAACGACGTGCGCAATTTGGAGGCCGCCATCAAGTTCACCAAGAAATACGGCGGTATCTGCGAGCCCGCCATCAGTTACACGATCAGCCCCGTACACAGCGAGGATTACTTTGTCAAGGTCGCAAAGGATCTCAAGCAGATGGGCGCGGACGTGATCTGCATCAAGGATATGGCGAACCTGCTGCTGCCCTTTGAGGCGTATTCCCTTGTGAAGCGCCTGAAGGACGAGGTGGGCCTGCCCGTGCATCTGCACACGCATAACACCACCGGCACAGGCGACATGACCTATTTGAAGGCCGCCGAAGCGGGCGTTGACATCGTAGACTGTGCGCTGTCGCCTTTGGCAAACGGAACCTCCCAGCCCGCGACGGAATCCTTGGTCGCGACGCTCAAGGGTACGGAGCGCGACACCGGGCTTGATCTTGTCAAGCTCGCCGACGCCGCCAAGCATTTCCGCAAGGTCGCCCAGAAGCTCACCGACGAGGGCTTCCGCAATCCCAAGGTATTGCAGGTAGACACCAATACGCTGATCTATCAGGTACCCGGCGGGATGCTCAGCAACCTCATCAACCAGCTCAAAGAGGCTGGAAAAGAGGATAAGTACTACGAGGTGCTCGAAGAGGTGCCCGTGGTGCGTAAGGATTTCGGCTATCCGCCCCTTGTTACGCCCACCAGCCAAATCGTTGGCACGCAGGCTGTGTTCAACGTCCTCTTTGGCCGTTATAAGAACTTCACCAAGGAATCCAAGGCGCTGCTCGCCGGTGAATACGGCGCGCTGCCGGGTGAAGTCAACGAGGAAGTGCGAAAGCTCGCCATCGGCGATAAGCAGCCCATCACATGCCGTCCCGCCGATCTCTTGGAGCCGGAGCTTGACAAGTACAGGGAGGAGCTCAAGGGTATCGCGAAGTCCGACGAGGATGTGTTTACCTACGCGCTGTTCCCGCAGGTAGCCTTGAAGTTCTTTGAAAATCGCGATAAGGCAAAGGCGGAAGCGCCCGCTGCCGCACCGGCGGCGCCCGCCGCTCCCAAGGCTGCGCCCGCCGCACCGGCCGGCGTGACAACCCTCTATGTTGAGGATCTAAGCCTCTAAAACCGATACGGTACGGGAAGGAGACGAACGGAAACGCTCGTCTCCTTTTTAACGAAATGCGAATGGACGCGCAGCGTATGGTTAGGATTGAATTGTACCCCCGCGTCTGTTAAAATGGAAAAAGTATAAAAACGGAGTGTATGTATGAAGATATTGATCACTAACGACGACGGCGTGTCCGCGCCCGGCATACGAGCGCTTGCGAAAGCGTTTTGCAAGGAGCATGAGGTGTGCGTGTCCGCGCCCGACAGCGAAAGAAGCGGCGCGTCGCATTCCATCACGCTTACAACGCCGCTGCGCGTAAAACAGGTCTTTTTGGACGACCTTCCGGATGTGCCGACCTTCGCTGTAAACGGTACGCCCGTGGATTGCTTGAAGATCGCCTATGGCAACCTTGGCATCAAGCCGGATTTGGTGCTTTCAGGCATCAACCTGGGCGCGAATTTGGGTTCCGACGTGCTTTATTCCGGTACGGTATCCGCCGCGATGGCGGCGGCTTCGGAGGGCATACCCGCCATCGCGGGCTCCGTCTGCGCGAATCGCCCGCAGCATTACGCGCCCGTGATACAGGCGATCAAGGATATGATACCTTATGCGCTCGCACATGTGTGCGACGTTATCAACATCAACGCGCCGGATCTGCCGGCGGAGGAGATCAAGGGCTATCGCTTTACCGCGAACAGCCGCCAAAAATATGAGCTTGCCTATGTGGAGCGTGAGGATCCGCATAAGCAGAAATATTACTGGTTGCCAACGGGAAAGCTGACCGTTTGCGAGCCGGACGAGGATACCGATGAACGCTGGGTACAGGAAGGCTATATAGCGATTGTGCCATTGAAGCTGGATACGACGGACTATGCCTGTTTGCGCGCGTGGAAGGAAAAGGCATGAAGCTGATCCTTGCAAGACACGGGCAAACGGAATGGAATACGCTTTTTCGCGTGCAGGGGCGCACGGATATCCCCTTGAACGATGTGGGGCGCGCGCAGGCGCAGGCGCTTGCGGAGCGTTTGGATTGTATGAAGATCGAAGCCGTGTACGCAAGTCCTCTGGGGCGCGCACAGGAATCGGCGCGCTTTATCACCGAAAGGCAAACTTGCCCGCTGATCGTGGATGAGCGTCTGATCGAGCGTGACTTTGGCGCGTGGGAGGGCGCGATCATGCCCGAACTTAGCAAGACGCAGCCTGCGCTTTGGGATGTTTGGGTAAAAGCGCCGTCGCTCTGCGAGATCCCCGGCGCGGAGACCGTGCAGGCGGTTTATACGCGCAGCATGGACTTTGCAAAGGAAATACTTGCCCGCCACAAGGACGGCAATATCGTGATGATCTCTCACGCCAACCCCGTGAAGCTGATCTTGTGCCATTATCTACAGACGTTGCCCGACTGCATGCATAGAATCCGTACGGATAATTGCAGCTATTCGGAGATCAGGCGCAAAGAAAACGATTATGTGGTAAGCACGCTCAACGAAACGTACTTTTTGCTACAGAAGGGGCTTTTGCCGGAAAGGAGCCATCTTTGAGCCGCGTGGCCGTGATCGGCGGCGGACCGGCGGGCATGCTTTGCGCCGCGTTTGCGGCACAAAACGGCCATGACGTGACGCTGCTGGAAAAGAATGAAAAGCTGGGAAAAAAGCTCTATCTTACGGGAAAGGGGCGCTGCAATCTTACCAACGCCGCCGATATAGAGGATTTTTTTGCCCACATTCCGCGAAACGGAAAATTCCTCTACAGCGCCCTGTACGGTTTTGACAACCAAGCCATCGTCGAACTGGTGGAGAAAATGGGCGTACCTACGAAGCGCGAGCGGGGCGAGCGCGTGTTTCCCGTTTCGGACAAATCCAGCGACGTTATCCGCGCTTTGGAGAAAAACCTTCGCGCAAGCGGCGTTGCGGTGCGCTTTCACGCGGACGTACGAGATATAAAAAAGAATGGCGCGGGCTTTGCGCTGACCGTGGACGGGCAGGGGGAACTCTATGACGCCGTCGTACTTGCAACGGGCGGTAAAAGCTACGCTTCCACCGGCTCTACGGGCGACGGCTATACATTCGCGGAACGGCTGGGGCATACGATCGTTTCGCCTGTTCCATCTCTTGTTTCCGTAGAAACGGTGGAGGAATGGCCGAAGGAATTGATGGGGCTGTCCCTTCGCAACGTTACGCTTCGGGCATACCGGGGCGATAAAAAGCTGTTTGAGGAGCTGGGCGAGATGCTCTTTACGCACTTTGGCGTAACGGGGCCGCTCGTACTAAGCGCCGTCAGCCGCTTTGCGGAAGCGCCGGAGGGGGTGCGGCTCGTGATCGACCTGAAGCCGGGGCTTTCCGAGGAGGAGCTTGACAGGCGTCTGCTTCGAGACTTTGAAAAGAACATTAACCGCCAGTTTGGAAACGCGTTAAACGAGCTGCTGCCCGCGAAGCTAATACCTGTTGCGGTACGTCTTTCCGGCATACCGGAGACGTGCCCCGTCAACGAGGTGCAGCGTGCCATGCGGCTTTCCTTCTGCCGCTTGCTCAAGAATCTTACGCTGACGGTGAAGCGCGCGCGCCCCATGGAGGAAGCCATCATCACTAGAGGCGGCGTGAGCGTCAAGGAGATCGATCCGTCCACCATGCAGTCTAAGCTTGTGCCCGGACTCTATTTTGCAGGCGAGATCATCGATGTGGACGCGACCACGGGCGGCTTTAATCTGCAGATCGCGTATTCCACCGGGGCGCTTGCAGGGCGCTCTATAGAATAGGTATACAAAGGGAGAGGGAGAAGCATGGCATTTCTGAATATCGCCATCGACGGGCCTGCGGGCGCGGGAAAAAGCACCATCGCAAAGGCTGTTGCAAAGGAGCTTGGGATCCTGTATCTCGATACGGGCGCGATGTATCGCGCGATGGCGCTTTGCGCTTTACGCGCGGGCGTCGATCCCAACGATGCGGCGCGCGTTTTGCCCTTGCTTGCAGTCACGGAAATCTTTGCAAAGTGCATAGACGGCGTACAGCATACCTACCTTAACGGCGAGGACGTGTCAGGTCTTATCCGCACGCCGGAAGTCTCCAAAGGCGCTTCGGATATCGCGGTCATTCCGGCGGTGCGTATCAAGCTTGCGCAAACGCAGCGAAAGATCGCCCTGGAAAGCGACGTGGTGATGGACGGGCGGGAAATAGGCTCCTATGTGATCCCCGAAACCCCTTATAAATTCTATGTCACCGCGTCTGTTGCGGAGCGCGCGCGGCGAAGGCTTGCGGAACTTAGGGAAAAGGGGCAATACATCGATGTTACGCCGGAAGCGATGCAATCCGAGATCGCGGCGCGGGATCATACGGACAGCACGCGGGAGTTTGCGCCGCTCAAGCGGATGCCCGACGCTGTTTTGATCGATACGACGGAGATGGATATACCCACTGCGGTCAGCGCTGTGCTTTCGCGGATCGAGAGGTAAAAATATGCTCTATATCATCATCAGGTATCTATTGGGACCGATCATCCTTCTGTTTTGGCAGCCTGTCGTGTTTGGCCGCGAAAACCTTCGCATCAAGGATAAGGGCATTATCGTATCCAATCACCGATCCATGGCGGACCCGGTTTTGCTGGCGTTTTTAACGCCGCGTGTGGTGCACTTTATGGCGAAGCAGGAGATATTCAAATCCCCCTTCGGCCGTGTTTTTTTCAAAATGCTGTACGCTTTTCCCGTTAACAGAAAGCAGGCGGACCTGCAGTCTTTGAAAAACGCGCTGGAGGTGCTGAATCAAGGCAAGGTATTCGGTATTTTCCCGGAGGGAAAGCGCGCCGTTACGCATGAGCTGGACGCCTTGGAGCGCGGAACGGCTTTTTTGGCGATACGTTCGGGCGCGCCCATCGTGCCCGTCTATATTCATCCGGACAGCTATAGGCGCTGGCGTCCCATCGTGATCGTCGGAAAGCCGCTGGATGTAAATCAAATCGTGGCAAGCGCAAAGAAATCCGAAATGGTAGAGGTCGTAACGGATAAGATCGCGGACGCCATATGCGCCTTGCGCGAGGAATTGGACGAAATGCTATGCTGATTCAATTAGCGAAAAACATCGGCTTTTGCTTTGGCGTGCGGCGCGCCGTTGAGATGGCGGAGGAAGCGGCGCAAACAGGGACGGTTTATACGCTGGGTGCGCTCATCCATAATGAGGACGTGATCCGCGCGCTGGAGCAAAAGGGCATCCACGCGGCGGAGGATCTCAACGCCATACCGCGCGGCGCCACGGTGGTCATCCGCTCGCACGGCGTGGGGGAGGCGGTCTACGCATCTTGTGCGTCGCGCGGCTTCAAGCTGATCGACGCGACCTGTCCGTTCGTGTCGAAAATCCATACGTTGGTGAAGGCGTATTCCGCGGCGGGCGAAACCATCGTTCTCTTTGGGAAAACGCAGCATCCGGAGGTGGTCGGCATATGCGGATGGTGCGATCGCGCGTACGTGGCGGAAAACGAAGAGGATATTGAGAAGCTTCCGCCCATGGAGAATGCACGCGTTCTCGTACAGACGACCTTCTCGGCGGCACGCTGTAAAGTGATGCTGCAGCGCTTGCGGGAAAAAGTAAAAAATGTTCATTTTGACGACACTATCTGCCATACCACGGCCATACGGCAGGCGGAGGCGCAAGAATTGAGCAAAAAATGCGGTCAAATGATCGTGATCGGCGGGAAAAACAGCTCCAATACACAAAAACTGTATGCTATATGCCGAAAAAACTGTGAACATACCCAAACTATAGCAAAAGTCGATGAACTTTTTCTTGAAAAATTATTTACCGATGATATAATAGGAGTTGTTGCAGGCGCATCGACGCCGGATTGGATAATTATGGAGGTTGTAACTAGAATGAGCGAACTGGAAAAGACGATGGCTGAAAGCCCCGAAGTAGAAGTTTGTGAGGTCGAAACGGAAGCGGCTGCTACCGTCAAAGAACCTGCTGTGGCCGAGGCCGCAGAAACGACTGTTGCCCCTGCTGTGGAACCCGCTGCTGAATCCAGCGATCCTTCGTTTGCCGAAGCGTTTGAAAAGACGTTGGTTCGGATTCGCAACGGACAGATCATAACCGGATCTGTCGTGCAGATCGTTGACGGCGAAGTGTGCGTCAACATTGGGTACAAGTCTGACGGGTTTATTCCTCGCAGCGAATTCTCTGCTGATAACGATGTAGATCCCGCTTCGGTCGTGAAGGTCGGCGATCCCATCGAGGTCGAGGTTTTGAAGGTGAACGACGGCGAGGGCAACGTGCTGTTGTCTCGTAAGAACGTCGAGAGCAAGAAAATGTGGGATGACCTTATGCAGGACGAAAACGTGCAGGATAAGGTCTTTGAGGGCGTTGGCAAGGAAGTCGTTAAGGGCGGTTTGATCGCCAATATCGACGGCGTGCGCGCATTTATCCCCGCCTCTCAGCTTTCCACCAAGTATGTGGAAAACATCGGCGAATACGTAGGTCAGCCTTTGAGCCTGAAGGTTATCGAGGTTGACAAGTCCCGCAAACGCATCGTGGCTTCCCACAAGGCCGTGATGCTGATGGAAGCGGAAGAGGCCAAGAAAAAGCTTTGGGATGAGCTGGTCGTGGGCGAGAAGGTCAAGGGCGTCGTCCGTCGGCTTACCGATTTCGGCGCGTTTGTAGACATCGGCGGCATCGACGGTTTGGTGCATGTGACGGATGTGGCTTGGGGCCGTGTCAAGCATCCCTCCGACGTGTTGAGCATCGGGCAGGAGATCGAAGTTCTCATCCGTGACGTGGATGTGGAAAAACAGCGCGTATCCCTTGGCTATAAGCAGCTGCAGCCTAAGCCTTGGACGATGGCGGATGAAAAATACCCCGTGGGCAGCATCGTGGAGGGCAAGGTCGTTCGCATCGTTCCCTTCGGCGCGTTTGTAGCGCTGGAGCCCACGATCGACGGTTTGATCCACATTTCGCAGGTCGGCGTGCGCCGCATTGCCAAGGTCGAGGATGAGATCAACGTAGGCGATATGGTTCGCTGCAAGGTTTTGGACGTCAATCCCGAAGCCAAGCGCATCAGCTTGAGCCGCCGCGAGGTTATCCTTGAGGAGAACCCCGAAATCGCGGAGCAGCTTGCAGCCGAAAAGGCGGAGCGTGAACGCATTGCCGCAGAGCGTGCCGAACAGCGCGCACAGCAGTCAGAAGCCCCCGCGCCCAGGCCGGAGGTTCGCAGAGACCGCGAGTCCGCGCCGCGCAATATGGGCGACCGTCCCGAACGTGGCGAGCGTCGTCCCCGCCGTGAGGACAGCGATTACGAGCTGCCGCCCGTGCAGCAGTCCACCACCTCGTTGGCGTCCCTCTTCTCCGGTTTCTCCAGCGAAGAGGAAGAAAAGTAAAAGCATATATCCAATGAAAGAGGTCGCATGATTTGCGGCCTCTTTTTTGTGATTGTACTTCCCAAGAAACACAAGATATTGTATAATAGACTTGGTATTATAGGAGGGAAAGGATGGCAACAAAGAAACAGAAACAGCTTGAAGAACAGCAGCGGCTGCAAAACAGACGCGAAATCTGGGGCGTCTGCTTGATTGCTGTCGGCCTTTTTTTGGCTGTCAGCCTGTATTCGGACGCGGTAGGCGTTTTGGGAAGCACCATCAGCCGCGCGTTTTTTGCACTCTTCGGCATTCTTGGATATGCAGTGCCGGTGTTGTTTTTCCTCTGCGGTTTGCTCGTGATCATCTTTTCCGCCCGCGCGTCTAAAAAATCACTCTTTATCCTGACGACGGCGGGGATACTCTGCATGATGGCAGTGTTGCACGCGTATGTGAAGCCGGAGACGGCGCAGGTCAAATTTCTTGCCTATTTGAAGGAAGCCTTTCAGCTTGGACTTGAAGCGCGAAAGGGCGGCGGCGTACTGGGCGCGATCCTTGCGTATCCATCGTTACTGCTGCTTGGCGAGGTAGGGCTTTACATCGCGTATTTTTCGATTTTGATCGTGATCGTGCTGTTGGTTACGCGCATCTCCATACGAAGCGCGGGACAGAAGGTTGGGAAGACCATCAAATCCGGTGTGGAGACCGCGGTGAGCACGGCAAAAGAATATAGGGCGAATCATCCGTCAAAGCCTTCCGTGCTGGAGGATGACGATATGTTTTCCGAGGATCTGATGCAGGATCTGTTGGAGAATGCGCCTTCCCAAAGGCGAAGTATACGCAAGGGAACGAACGCGGCGCGAAGGAAGCCAAAGCAGAGCGAATTCGATCTCGACCTTCGATTGGAGCCCGTCGTACCGGAAGCGGATATCGGCATACAGGACTTGAGCAAGGTCAAATACAACGACGCGGATATCGATTTTCTTCCTGTTTCCGGCGAACTGACGAAGCGGAAAAAGTCACAGATCGAACAGGATATAGACGATATGATCGCGGCCTTTGACGCGCCGGACGCGAATCGGATCATGCCGCCAAAGGAGCGTAAAACGCGTATTTCCGAGAACGCGCCGGAGGCTGCCGCATTGGACGAGCTTGTTATAGGCGAAAAGCCGGTTGCGCCCAAGATAAAGCCCGCGATAGCGCCCAAGCGCGTCGAAACGGCCGACGTGCCGCCCATGCTGCCCATGCAGATGGAAAAAGCGCCCGAAGCGTATCAGTTTCCTCCCATTACGTTATTGAATAAGCCAACGGTGAAGCGTGGAAGCGGCAAGGATTCGCCGGAGGTGATGGGTAAGCTGTTGATCGAAACGCTGGAAAGCTTCAACATCAGCGCGCGGATTCTCAACATCAGCGTAGGTCCCGTGATTACGCGATTTGAACTCCAGCCCGCGCAGGGTATTCGCGTGAGCCGCATCACCACGCTTTCTAACGATATTGCTTTGGCGCTTGCCGCGCCGCGCGTCCGCATCGAAGCGCCGATTCCGGGCAAAGCCGCCGTGGGTATCGAGATACCGAACAGGGATGTGTCCGGCGTATTCTTGCGCGATGTTTTGGAAGCGCCGGAATTCAAGAGCGCCAAATCCAAAATCACCATCGGTTTGGGTAAGGATATAGCGGGCAATATCATTACGACGGATCTTGGCAGGATGCCGCATCTTTTGATCGCGGGCTCTACCGGTTCCGGCAAGAGCGTTTGCATCAACGGCATCATCACAAGCCTACTTTATAAATCGGCGCCGGAGGATGTGCGCATGATACTGATCGATCCCAAGGTGGTCGAATTAAAGGTGTTCGCCTCCTTGCCGCATCTGTATCTTCCGGTGGTGACGGAGCCTAAGAAGGCGGCGAGCGCACTGAAATGGGCTGTTATGGAAATGGAACAGCGCTATAGGAAGATGTCAGAATGCAACGCGCGCGATTTGGCGCGCTACAACGCGTCGCAGAGCGATCCCGTGGAAAGGATGCCCCTTTTGGTGATCGTGATCGACGAGCTGGCCGATCTGATGATGGTCGCAGCGAAGGATGTGGAGGAATCCATCTGCCGCATAGCGCAGCTTGGCCGCGCCTGCGGTATCCACCTGATCGTCGCCACACAGCGTCCGTCCTCGGATATCATTACCGGACTTATCAAGGCGAACATCCCTTCGCGAATCGCCTTTATGGTATCCTCCGCCGTGGATTCGCGTGTTATTATGGATTGCAACGGCGCTGAAAAGCTGCTTGGCAAAGGCGATATGCTCTTCCACGCAAACGGCGCCAGCAAACCGATCCGCGTGCAGGGCGCTTTCGTATCGGACGAGGAGGTAGAGCGGATCATGGACTTCTTCCAAAGAAGGGATACGGCGCCGAAGTTCAAAGAGGATGACTATTTGGAAGCGGTTTCGGCAACCATAGCCGGCATAGCGCAGGGAAACGGCAAGCAGGAGGATGAGCTGCTTGACGAGGCAGTAAAGATCGTGCTGGAAAGCGGACAGGCTTCCATATCCATGATACAGAGGCGGCTGCGCGTAGGCTATGCCCGCGCCGCGCGGCTGATCGATATTATGGAGCAGCACAAGATCGTAAGCGGGTTTGACGGCAGTAAACCAAGAAAACTTTTGATAACAAGCTATGACGAATATACGCGCATGCATAAAGGAGGGGAACGGGGCGAATGAAGGTAGGCGTCGTATCGTTGGGATGCTCAAAGAACCTTGTCGATTCGGAGGTTTTGCTTGGCGAGCTTTGCGCGCGCGGCTTTACCGTCACGCCGGATGCGGCGGAAGCGGACGTGATCGTGATCAATACCTGCGGCTTCATCGAGCCGGCCAAGCAGGAATCCATCAATACGATACTGGAAATGGCGCGCTTTAAAACAGAAGGAGCCTGCTGTCTTTTGGTCGTTTGCGGTTGTTTGAGCGAGCGCTACCGGAAGGAGCTCGAGGAAGAAATGCCGGAGGTCGATCTTCTTTGGGGCGTGAAGGATCAAAAGGGATTGGCGGCGCGCATTGCCGCGCGCGTCAGCCATGGCGCGGACGTGGAGGACGAGGCGGTTCGCGTGCTGACAACGCCGCCGTACCGCGCCTATTTGCGCATAGCGGACGGCTGTGACAACCGCTGCGCTTATTGCGCGATACCCTTGATACGCGGCGGGCGCGTGAGCGTGCCCATGGAAAAGCTTGTTGCGGAAGCGGAGGCGTTAGCTGCCCGCGGTGTAAAAGAGCTTACGCTTATCGCGCAGGATACGTCCGCATACGGGTTGGATCTGTATGGAAAGCCAGCGCTTTCTGATCTTCTCAAGGCGCTTGCGAAGATCGAGGCGCTGCACTGGATACGCGTGCTTTATACCTATCCCAACACCGTGGATGTGGAATTGCTGGATACGATCCAAAACGAACCCAAAATCGCAAACTATATCGATATGCCCATACAGCATATTGACGATGATATGCTTCGCGCCATGAACCGGCATGGCAGCAGCGCGCATATCCAAGCCGTTATGCAGAGCATACGGGAGCGAAACGCGGGCTTTATCCTGCGCACGACCGTTATGGTGGGCTTTCCGGGAGAGACGGGGGAACAATTCGGCCGACTGACCGATTTCTTAAAAAAGCAGGGTATCGACCGCGTGGGCGCGTTCGCGTTTTCGCCGGAGGACGGAACTGCGGCGGCGCAGATGGAGGGACAGATTCCTGAAGACGTCAAAGCGGCGCGCTTGGACGCCGTTATGCGCATGCAGAGCGACATAGCATTGCAGCGAAACAGGCTGCGTATCGGCGAGACCTGCGAAGTGTTGACGGAGCGTGTGCTGGAGAAGGAGTCGTACGGCCGATCCTACGCGGAAGCGCCGGAGGTGGACGGACTGATACGCTTTGTTCGCAAGGGCACTATGCTGCATCCGGGCGATTTTACCATGGTGAAGATCACGGGCGCAAAGCCCTATGATTTGGAAGGAGAAGAGATTTGAATCTGAAATTTTGGAGAGAAATGAACCTGCCCAACAAGCTTACGATCATCAGGATGGCGATGATACCGGTTTTTATCCTTTGCTTTTATCTGCCCGTATCATGGTGGAACATCGTGGCGGCGGTCATCTTTATCGCCGCGTATGCAACGGATACCTTCGATGGTTACTATGCGCGAAAGTATAACCTCGTGACCGACTTCGGAAAGCTTATGGATCCCATGGCCGATAAGATGCTTACGACCAGCGCCTTGGTCATGCTGGTATTTAAGGGCATGCTTTCACCCGT
>CAZNAL010000002.1:66275-67605 GCA_964571055.1 uncultured Oscillospiraceae bacterium
CTTTGATCATCATCCTGCGGGAGTTCGTTATCAGCGGCTGCCGCCTTGTTTGGGCGGGCAAGGGAAACGTCGTCGCGGCGAACTGGATAGGCAAAATGAAAACGGTCACGCAGTTTATCGCGATTGCGCTGCTTCTTTTGCACGATCCGCTCATTGAAGCCATCGGCTTCCCGCTGGATATGATCGTGTTATGGATCTCGGTCATTTTGGCGGTATGGTCTATGCTCGATTATATTCAGAAAAACAATCAATAAGCGTTTGGAGAAAAGCATGAAAGCGGAATTGATTTCAGTAGGCACGGAAATTCTGATGGGCCAGATCCTCAACACGAACGCGCAGTATATATCGCAGAAGCTGGCGGAGCTGGGCGTGGACATCTATGTGCAAACGACCATCGGCGACAACCACGACAGGCTGGCGCATTGCATAAAAGACGGCTTGGAGCGCGCGGACATCGTGATCCTGACGGGCGGGCTGGGTCCCACGGCGGACGATCTGACCAAGGAAACGGCGGCGGACGTTATGGGGATGAAGCTGGAGTTTGACGAGGCGTCGCTGCACACGCTGAAGGTGCGCTTTACCGCCATGCACCGGGATATGACGCCGAACAATCTCAAGCAAGCCATGTTTCCAAAGGATTGCATCATCATGGCGAATCCCAACGGCACGGCGCCGGGCTGCATTATGGAGCGCGACGGCAAGGCCGTGGCATTGCTGCCGGGGCCGCCCAAGGAAATGGTCCCCATGTTTGAAAACCATCTGATGCCGTACCTGCAAAAGCGCAGCGGTCATATTTTGTATTCCCGCGTCATGCGGATATTCGGCAAGGGCGAATCGCAGGTAGAGTACGCGATCAGGGATTTGATGGCGCAGCAGAGCAATCCCACGATAGCGCCTTACGCAAAAACCGGCGAGGTGACGCTGCGCGTTACGGCGCAATGCAAGGATACGGCGGAAGGTGAAGCGCTTGTGGAACCTGTGCTTGCACAGATTCAAGAGATCGTGGGCGACGTTGTGTATTCAACATACGACGAGGAGCTCTGTGAGGTATGCGTAAAGCTGCTTATCAAAGCGCAAAAGACCGTGGCTGTGGCGGAAAGCTGCACGGGCGGCATGCTTGCTTCCATGCTGGTTTCCGTGCCGGGTTGTTCTGCCTGCTTTGTCGAAGGGGCCGTGACCTATTCCAACCAAGCGAAGCAAACGCGCTTAGGCATAGCGAAAGAAACGCTCGACAGCTTCGGCGCCGTAAGCGAGGAGACGGCGCGCGCGATGGCGGAGGGGCTTCGTAAAACGAGCGGCGCGGATTACGCGCTTTCCACCACCGGCGTCG
>CAZNAL010000002.1:67615-73292 GCA_964571055.1 uncultured Oscillospiraceae bacterium
AGAAGCCGGTGGGGTTAGTCTATGTCGCCCTTGCAACGCCGGACGGAACGCAGGTCGTGAAGCTTTCGCTTTCGGGCGCGCGAGAGCGGATACGGCACATCGCCTGTCTAAACGCACTGGATCAGCTGCGGCGGGCGCTGCTTAGCTAGCACCTTATCATCAGCGACGCATGACATTACAGCGATAAGCGATAAAGAATAAAGGAAAAAGGACGGAATAACTGCATGGCTATGGAAAAACAAAAGGCGTTGGAGATGGCGTTAAGCCAAATCGAAAAGCAATTCGGCAAGGGAGCGGTCATGAAACTGGGCGACGCGGCGGGGAAGATCGCCGTATCCACCATTCCATCCGGCTGCGTGGCGCTTGATTACGCGCTGGGCGTCGGCGGCATCCCGCGGGGCAGGATCATCGAGATATACGGCCCCGAATCCTCCGGTAAAACCACGCTTGCCCTGCATGTGATCGCGGAAGCGCAGAAGCTTGGCGGCACAGCGGCTTTTGTGGACGCGGAGCACGCGCTTGACCCCGTTTACGCGAAGAATCTGGGCGTCATGGTGGACGATCTTTACGTTTCGCAGCCGGACACGGGCGAACAGGCGCTGGAAATTACGGAATCGCTCGTGCGAAGCGGCGCGATCGATGTGATCGTCATCGACTCCGTGGCCGCGTTGGTGCCCAAGGCGGAAATCGAAGGCGAGATGGGCGACTCGCACATGGGCTTGCAGGCAAGGCTTATGTCACAGGCGCTGCGCAAGCTCGCGGGCGTTACGAGCAAATCCAACACCATCGTGATCTTCATTAACCAGCTGCGCGAGAAGATCGGCGTGATGTTCGGCAATCCCGAGACGACGACGGGCGGCAAGGCGCTGAAATTTTACGCCTCTATCCGCATGGATGTGCGCAAGATCGATTCGATCAAAAACGGCGCCGATGTGGTAGGAAACCGCACGCGCGTAAAGGTCGTGAAAAACAAGGTAGCGCCTCCCTTCAAAACGGCGGAATTTGACATCATTTATGGCGAGGGCATATCTAAGGAAGGCTCTATCCTTGACATGGCGATCGACCAGAAGGTGATCGAAAAGTCCGGCGCGTGGTATTCCTACGGCGATATGCGCATGGCGCAGGGACGCGATAACGCGCGGCTGTTTTTACGGGATAACAAAGAGCTTTGCGAGGAGATCGAGGGAAAGCTGCGCGAGAATCTAGAAGCGGCGCGCAAGGCGGCTGCGGAGAAGGACGCGAAGCCGGAGGAGGAAATTCCACAGGAATAAACGGATACAGGAGAAATCCCGCGTCCTTGACATTTGATTGGAAATGTTTATAATAAAATTCGAGTGATTATGTAGGTGTGTAATTTCATATATTTTTATGAAGTTTGTCCATACATACTGTCATACACGGCATTGATATAGAATAGGTGGAGGTGTTAGTTAACCTGTGGGTAATCTCATAATTCCCCTGATCGTAGGGGTTTTGGCATTAGCAATCGGTTCGTTTGCCGGCTACTACTACAGAAGGAACATCGCAGAGGCGAAGGTAGCAAAGGCGGAGGACGCCGTACGCAAGATGATCGACGACGCGCAAAAGCGCGCGGAGACATTGAAGAAAGAGACGCTGCTGGAAGCCAAGGAAGAAGCGTACCGGATCAAGAGCGATAATGAGAAGGAGCTTCGCGACCGCAGGACGGAGCAGCAGAGAACCGAAAGAAGGCTGCTCCAGCGCGAGGAAATGCTGGACAAGAAGATGGACAGCATTGAGCAGCGCGAAGAAGCGTTGGTACAGCGGCAGAAGCAAACGGAAGCGATGGAAGCTTCCGTACAGGAAGTGCATGACAAGCAGCTCAAGGAGCTTGAAGCCATATCCGGATTGTCGATGGACGAGGCAAAGGAGATATTGCTAAGCAACGTAGAGCGCGAGGCGCGGCATGACGCTGCGGTTATGCTGCGGGACATCGAAGCAAAGACCAAGGAGGAAGCCGACAAAAAGGCGCGCAACATCATCACGCTGGCCGTGCAGCGTTGCGCCGCGGATCATGTGGCGGAGACGACGGTTTCCGTTGTGCCGCTTCCCAACGATGAAATGAAGGGCCGCATCATCGGCCGCGAGGGTCGCAACATCCGCACGCTGGAAACGGCGACGGGCGTGGATCTGATCATCGACGATACGCCCGAGGCGGTCATACTCTCCGGTTTTGATCCGGTGCGGCGTGAGATCGCGAGAATCGCGCTGGAGAAGCTGATTCTTGACGGGCGCATTCATCCCGCGAGGATCGAGGAAATGGTCGAAAAGGCCCGTAAAGAGGTCGATACGCAGATACGCGAGGCGGGCGAGCAGGCGATCTTCCAAACGGGCATTCACGGCTTGCACCATGAGCTTGTCAAGCTCTTGGGCAGAATGCGGTATCGCACAAGCTATGGGCAGAACGTGCTCAAGCATTCCATCGAGGTTTCCCATATCGCGGGCATGATGGCGGCGGAATTGGGCGCGAACGTGGCGCTTGCTAAGCGCGCGGGTCTGCTGCATGATATAGGCAAGGCCGTGGATCATGAGGTCGAGGGACCGCATGTGCAGATCGGCGCGGATCTAGCGAAGAAATACCGGGAAAACAACCAGGTCATCAACGCGATCATGGCGCATCACGGCGACGTGGAACCCGCGACGATGGAAGCCGTGCTCGTACAGGCGGCGGACGCGATTTCGGCTGCACGCCCCGGCGCGCGGCGCGAGACGCTGGAGAATTACATCCGGCGGTTGGAGAAGCTGGAGGAGATCGCCAACTCCTTCGAGGGCGTCGATAAGTCCTTTGCTATCCAAGCCGGCCGTGAAGTGCGCATTATGGTCAAGCCCGAAAACGTCAACGACGCGGACACGATCATCATGGCGCGCGACATCGTCAAGCGCATCGAGTCTGAGCTTGAATACCCGGGTCAGATCAAGGTCAACGTGATCCGCGAGATGCGCGCGGTAGAATTCGCCAAGTAACGCCTTGGGCATACAAGAGAATAGGGATATGCTTCCGGCGTGTCCCTATTTTTTGCTTGATTTTGGGAGGATACGTTAATGATGATACCCGCGGCGGACGCGCATTGCGATTTTTTATACTACATGGTCAACAAGCGCTGGGAGATCGGCTCGAAACGGGATAGGCAGACCATCTGCCTTCCGGCGCTGCGCTCGGGCGGCGTGAAGCTGCAATTTTTTGCCGTGTGGATGGACGCCGATCAAAAAAAGCCGTATGACCGGCAATGCAGCGATATGCTAGACGCATATGACAGGATGCTCGACAAGCATCCGGACGCACTCGTGCCCTTTTCAAGCGCCTATGATCCTTCGGATGACGAACGGATCGCATGTGTGCTCACCGTGGAAGGGGGAGAGGCGATAGAGGGCAATCTAGACGAGCTGGATCGGCTGTATGCGCGCGGCATGCGCGCCATGACGCTTACATGGAACTACCGAAACGAATTGGCTTACCCGGCGACGGGCATTCGCAACAAGGGCTTGACGCGGCTGGGAAAGGCTGCCGTAGAAAGGATGGCCGCCTTGGGCGTCGCGCTTGACGTGGCGCACCTAAGCGACGCGGGGATCGACGACGCGCTCTCGCGCGCGACGAGGCCGGTTTTTGCATCGCATTCCAACGCGCGCGCCGTTTTTGACAACAAGCGCTCCTTATGCGATCGGCATATTCGGGAAATCGCGCAGATGGGCGGCGTCGTATGCGTGAACTTTTACCCGCGGCATCTTAGCAAGGGCGACGCGACAACGGACGATGTGATTTGCCACATCGACCATATCGCGGGGCTTGTGGGCGCTTCGCATGTGGGCATCGGCTCCGATTTCGACGGCATGAACTGCGCGCCGAAGGATCTTCGCAGCAGCGGCGACATCCCCGTGCTTTGGGAAAAACTGCTGCGTCTTGGGTACTCGCAAGAGGATGTGGAGCGCATCGCATACGGCAATCTGCGGGATTATATCGTGCAGTTTTGCTAAAAATCGCGTTTCTACAGCGTTTGCTTTTTCTGATTGACACGATTGCGTATTATCGTAGGCTTCTTAACGAAATAAAAGCCCTAAAGCATAACGCTTTGGGCTTTTCTCTGTGTGGCAGGGGCAGAAAGACTCGAACTCTCAAGAACGGTTTTGGAGACCGCTATGTTACCATTACATCATGCCCCTATCATTTTGGCAACGGACGTATTATAACAAATCAACCGTATCGTGTCAATCAGAAAAAGCGGACGCGTGGCAAATATGGTAGTACCAATCTGCCAACGCAAAAACAGTCCTATGGGCTGTTTTTTGCGTTTTGCGCATTTCGTTCTAGGACAAGCGCACCATTCGTGCTATAATACTGTATATTTGTTGCGAGGCTTGAATGTGAAAAAAGTAACGATCTATACGGACGGGGCGTGCTCCGGTAATCCGGGCCCCGGCGGCTGGGGCGCCATACTGCTCTATAAGGAAATGCGAAAGGAGCTTTCGGGCGCGGAGCGCAGCACGACCAACAACCGCATGGAGCTGCAGGCGGCGATCAGCGCCTTGGATGCGCTCAACGAGCCGTGTCAAGTCGCGTTATATACGGACAGCGCGTATTTGTGCAACGCATTCTGCAAGGGCTGGCTTGCAAGATGGCAGCAGAACGGCTGGCGCACAAGCAACAAAGCCGAGGTCGAAAACCAAGACCTTTGGAAAAAGCTGCTTATGCATACGCAAACGCACGAGGTCACATGGAACAAGGTCAAGGGACACAGCGACAATTTGAACAACAATCGCTGCGACGCCTTGGCCAGAAATGCCATTCAGCGCTTGAAAACGTAAATCCGCTCTTTTCCGGCCTTAACTATTCGCAAAACTTGTCTTTTGCGAATAGTTAAAACGGAGAAGAACGGTTCCGCGCGATATACTACCCTATTTACAGAGGTTGATTGTATTCATGAAAAAGCCCTTATTTTTCCTTTTGACGGCCGCGCTGCTGCTTTGTGCGGGATGCCACGCGGCGGAAGCGGCGGCCGATATGGACGTAACAACGATCGAGGAAGAAGGCGTAGTCGAGCTGGACGCGCCGGAAAGAAAGATCGCCACGCGCGTTACGCCCCCACCCACGCCCACGCCGTCGCCCACGTTGCCGCCTACGCCCACGCCCGTGCCTACGCAAAAGCCGACGGAAAAGCCCAAAGCGACAGCCAAGCCGACGAAGAAGCCCGAGGTCAAAAAAACGGCCAAGCCGAAAAAGAGCGAAGACGCTTCCTTTGTGCCGGATGAGAACGCCACAGTGATGCCGCAGATCGATAACAGCGCGGATACGGCGATCTCGACGATCTTTAAGCTTACCAATCAGGTGCGTAAGCAAAACGGCCTCAACACACTTTCGGAGAGCTCGACGCTGCGCAAAGCCGCCGCCACGCGCGCCAAAGAAATCGCGGCGCTGCAAGAGCGAAACGGTTCGATCGCCCATACGAGACTGGATGGCAGCAGCTGGAGCACGGTAAGCTCCGCGGCGTATGCGGAGAACATCGCGTCCGGCATGAACATCGCGCACACAAACATCATGGACGGCTGGATCAACTCGCCCGGCCATTTCAAAAATATGGTAAATCCCTCTTATAATACCATTGGCATAGGCTTCTACTCCTCTAATGGTTGGAACTACTATGTGCAGCTTTTTGGGTATTGATTT
>CAZNAL010000003.1:0-22263 GCA_964571055.1 uncultured Oscillospiraceae bacterium
CAGAGACAAGCCGGTGCGGGGGTCTTTGAGTTCCGGGAACTCCATCAGAACGTCCGTCATCTCGTTGCCGCGCTCGCCGCAGCCAACGTATACGATGATGTCCGCGTCCGCCCATTTCGCAAGCTGATGCTGCACGACCGTCTTGCCCGAACCGAAGGGGCCGGGAACGGCGGCCACGCCGCCCTTGGCGACGGGGAACAGCGTATCGATAACGCGCTGGCCGGTGATCATGGGTTCCGTCGGCGGGAGCTTTTGCGCATACGGCCGTCCCACGCGGACAGGCCACTTTTGCAGCATGGGGATCTCCACCTCGCCGGCGTCTGTCTTGACCTTGGCAATGGGCGTTACGACGTTCGCTTCGCCCTCATGGATCCATGTGATCTCGCCCTTGACATTCGGGGGCACCATGATCTTATGAAGCACTGCCTCTGTTTCGCGCACCGTACCCAAGATGTCGCCGCCCTGCACCGCATCGCCCATCTTCGCGACGGGGGTGAAGTGCCAAAGCTTCTCGTGATCGATGGAATCCACCTCGATACCGCGCGTGATGCGGTCGCCCGCCTGCTCCCTGATCTTGTTCAAGGGGCGCTGGATGCCGTCGTATATGGATTCGATCAATCCCGGCGCAAGCTCCACCGAAAGGGGCGCGCCGGTAGATACCACAGGCTCGCCGGGGCCTATGCCGCCGGTCTCTTCGTAAACCTGTATGGATGCGCGGTCGCCGCGCAGCTCGATGACCTCGCCGATCAGCTTCTTTTCCGACACGCGCACAACGTCGAACATCTGCACGTCTGCCATGCCGGAAGCAACGATCAACGGGCCCGAGACCTTAATGATTGTTCCTTGTGTTGCCATCTACTTCTCCTCCGCAAATAGAATGTCCGCGCCAATCGCCTTTTCGACGTTGGCTTTGATCTGCGCCATCGCCACGCCCGTGCTGCCGTGCGAATCGGGGATGGGGATGATGGCGGGGAACGTTTCGGACTTGTATTTGGAGATCGCCTCGCCGCAGGCGGCGTAAAGCGGCTCCGTGATATAAATGATCTTGCAGCCTTCGCGCGCAAGCTTATGGATCAGGCGATCCGCCTTCTCGGGCTCTGTCTCGTCAAAGACCTGCAAGCCCACAGCTTTTGCAAGCAGCACGGAATCCCGATCGCCAATGATGGAAATATCAGCCATATAGCGCACGCAACCTTTCCGTTATGATAGCGTCGTCCAAGCCGTTCCGCTTTGCGGTCAGGATCAGACGGATGCATTTGGCCTCCTGCTCACGGGCGAGCAGATAGCCGATGACGGGCGCGATGGTGTCGCTTTGGAGCTTCCCGTCGCTCGCCATCGCCATGAGGGCGTCGTCCCGCTCCTTCTCCACGGCGCTGATGTTGCCCGTTTTGATGTAGGCGTCGATGCCGCGGATGACGCCCTCCCGCGCCGGCCCCGTTCCCACCGTTTTGCCCAGCGAATCCATCGGGGCTTCCATGTTGCCAAGCAGCTTGGAATGGGAGATGTAGCCTTCGCTAAGAAGCACGGACTTGAGCTTTTCGGGGCCCGCGCCCATGGCGCGAAGCCGAAGCAGCGCCAGGACGTTGTTAAAGTCCGCTTGTACCTTGAAGTATTCCTTGACGAACGCGTCGCCTACGCGCAGCGCGTAATCCGTATACGCGCTGTCCAGCGCCACGGACACGGCCACAGGATCCACGCGGGACTGAAAGCTCTGCTCAAGCTTTTCAAGCGCCGCCTTGAATTCCTGCGGCAGCTCACGGTAATCCGCGTTCTGCACCATCGTTTGCAACTGCGCCGTCGTGTAGAGCCCGCCCTGCATGAGCGCGGGCGCGTCCTTGCTCCCCGTAAGCCGAAGCTTTAGGAGCATCTTGAGATTGTGCACGTCCGCCTTCATCAGAAAAACATCCGTGAGTGCGGGCTGAAAGGATACCTCGCGAACAAGCGCGTAGGTGTCCTTGAGCTCGGATTCGATCAGGCGGTCGGCGTCCTCAATCGTAGCGTCCGGCATGGAACCGTAGCCCGCGTCCACAAGCTGGCGCACCGCGTCGTTGGCGTTTCCGTCAATCAGGCGCGCCATGCGGTCACGGCCTATGAGTCCCTTTTCATGGCAGCGTATGCGTGCCACGCCGTAGTGGGGGCTTGTTTGTGGCATTCCAACTACCTCGCTTTATCCGAAAAGTATTTGGGCAACTTTGCTTTCCTCTGCCTCGCGCGCGTCGCGGAGCATCGCCTCAAACGAGCAATTCTTTTCAAACCCCTCGCCTTGGAGCAGGAAGCCGCCGCCGATGCTTGGGGCGGCGTCGCCCATCGTGAGCTTTGCCTTGCCGGCTTTCGCCAATTCGGCGTTGATCCCGTCAAGCAGACGCTGCATCGCGTCCACATCCGCTTTCGCGGCGGCGATCACCTCGCCGCCCAGCGCTTCGCGCACCGCCATGGTTTTAAGAAGCTCGTCCCGCGCCTGGCCCTGCAAGGCGCAAAGGCCTTCATAGGCCGCCGTGAACGCGCTTTCCACAACGTCGCGCTTAGCTTTAAGCGCATACTTGCGGGAGTCGAGCTCCGCGTTGGTGCGGCTGCGTTCGAGAATGTCCGCTTCCGCTTTTTTGCAGCGGAATTCGAATTCTTCCTTGACCGCCTGAACGTCGTGCTGGGCAAGCTCTTTGATCTTAAAAATCTCAGCCTTTGCCGCAGTCTCCTGTTGCTGGGCGACCGTCTGCGCATCGGCCAATATACGCGCCAACAGCTTATCGGCGCCGTTGTTCAAATCGTTTGCCATGCTTAAACTCCTTCCTTAATGCGTGAGATCATTTGCAAACAGGCCATCAGACCTGCACGCCGTTGACCAGCAGGAAGGAGAAGAGCAGGGACAGAACCGCGTAGGTTTCGACCATGACCGCGAAGATGATGGCTTTACCGGATTCCTCGGGACGCTTGCCGACCATCATGATGCCGGAGGCCGCCGTTTTGCCCTGCGCGATAGCGGAAAGCAGACCGCCGAACGCGATGGGGAGCGCCGCAAAGAAGAGCTGCAAGCCTGCGGCGGTGGAAATGGGATTGCCCGCACCCAGAAGGCTTGCTTTGGTGGCGATAACGAAGCCGATGAGCAGGCCGTAGATGCCCTGCGTACCGGGGAGCAGCTGCAAGACCAGGACGGAACCAAACTTGTCCGGGTCCTCCGCGACGACGCCCGCGCCCGCTTGGCCGGCGATGCCGACGCCGATGGCGGAACCGATGCCGGCGAACATGGCGGCAAACGCCGCGCCGCACGCTGCGAGAAGCTGACCGTTAGAGCCGATGAAATCGAAGAATGTCATTGTTTTTAACCCTCCAGTTTTTGTTCTGAATTATTATGCTATGTATGGCAAAGCGGCGTTCCGCTTTGATACGATGGTCACTCGTCCACCTGGACGAATTTGGGATTGTACTTGAGCGGCTTAAAGGGCTTGCCGCCCGCCTCATAGAATTTCCCGAAGAACTCCACATACTGCAATCTCGCCGTGTGCACAAAGGTGCCCAACGTATTGATCGCCATCATGAAGGCGTGCA
Source organism: uncultured Oscillospiraceae bacterium (assembly GCA_964571055.1). Lineage (GTDB taxonomy): Bacteria > Bacillota > Clostridia > Christensenellales > CAG-138 > JAQVRG01. The sequence continues at coordinate 3,544 of CAZNAL010000003.1, forward strand.
GGAAAACGAGCAGCGCGCCGGTGAGCAGGAAGCCGATTCCCTGCAGGATCGCGCCGTGCTGGAAGGCGCTGTAGAGCATGCCGCCCAAGGTGTTGAGCACCAAGCCGATAACGCCGGTGGACAAACCCAGCGCGAACACGCGCGCATAGGAGAGCACGTCGCCCAGCCACCCTGTGATGTTGTAGCAGTTGAACGCGCCGGACGCGATCTTGCCGCCGATGCTCTTGCTCTCGCGACCGCCCGCAAGGAAGAGGATCACGCCCGAAACGATGGCGATCCACTTGCCGATCGTTCCGATGAGCGGGTTCAACCCCAGCATAGGCGCCGCCAGCATCAAAAGGCCGGTGACCGCCGTGAGCCAAGCGAAGTGATCGCCGATGGCGCCGATCCAGTCGCCCTTTTTGACGCACTCCCAAGTGGCGATGAGCACGCCGAAATACATATGCACGATGCCCATGCCCGCGCATAGCGCCAGCATTTGAATGGGCTGCGTGGAGGAATCGATGAGCGGGAAGGTGTTTTCAAAGGGCAGCCCCTTGAAGATCACCGGCCACGATACGCCGAACAGGCAGCCAAAGAATAAGCCCATCACGATGGTGGAGATACCGCCCATACAGAGAACCCCCGCAAGCTGCCGCATCATGCCCTGGGGCTTAAGAAGCTTCAGGAACAGATAGCAGCCAACCGCCAGCACAAAGCCATAGCCCGTGTCGGAGAGCATCATGCCAAAGAAGATGAAATAGAACACCGCAAACAGCGGCGTGGCGTCGATGCTGTTATAATCGGGCAGCGCGTAAAGGTTGGTGACCGCCTGATAAGGCTCCACGAGCTTGCTGTTTTTCAGCACCACAGGCTCGTTTTCCTCCTCCGCGGCCTCGCGGAATTCGCAGTAGCAGGCGTCCGTGACGGATTTCGCCGCCGCTTCCACCTTGCCCGTCTCGTCCGCGCGCACCCAGCCCTCCAGTATAAAGGTGGTGCCGGTTGCGCCCAGCTCCTGCTTGGCGGCTTCGCGATCCCTGTCGATCACAGCCTCGTCCTGCGCGCTGCAAAGCAAGGGGCGGTTCTCAGCGGCCTTGGTAAGCTTGGCCGTCAGTTCCTCCTCGCGCTTTTTGTCCGCTTCGGTCTCCGCCTGCATGCGCTCGATGTTCGCTTTGGGCGTGCCGGTGAGCGCGCCAAAGTTAAAATCAGAAAAATCCAGCGCCTTGACGGCCGCCTGCACGTCGGCATAATCCGCCGCGTTGCATGCGATCAACACGGCGCGGGCTTTTTCCGTGCCGCCGTAAACCTCAAGCGCGATATCCAAATTTTCTTCCTTTAACTTTGTGACCGCTTCGTCGGTGAGCGTGCCTGTTAGGTATTTGGTGGTGTTGGTAGATTTGATGCTTTCGATGTTTGTGTCCAGCTCGCTCCAGGGCTGCAGCGATTCGGACAACGCCTGACGCTTATCCATGTCGTTTCGGACCGCCGCGAGGTCTCGGTCGATCCCTTCGACCTCCTCGCAAAACTCCAGTGCCGCGGGCATGTCCGCGCGCAGCTCCGCGAGCTTCTTTTCCGGCTTAGGCCCCATCTTGGCCTTGGGCGCCAAGGGCTTTAGCAGAAGCTGCGCGCTCGTTAATCGCTGCACGCGGTTTTCAAGCTTCGCCAGATCCGCTTCCTCCCCCGTTGGCTCCGCAGCGCTGATGATCTGCACGGCGCCCGCCGCTTGCAGCGCTTCCAATATGGCCGCCTTGTCCGACTGCATGGCGATAAGGGTCAGTCGTTTCATTGGGACGATCATACTTGCTTAACCCTCTCCAAAATGTAGGATACCGCCTCGGTCATGTGTTCCTTGGCAGCCGCGCAGACCGCATCCGCTTCTTTTGCTTTCTCTTCGCGTATGCTCTTTGCGACTCCCTGTCCTTCTTCTTCGGCACGCGCCTGTACTGCGGCCAACTCCTCGCGGCCCTGATCGCGAGCAGCGGCGACCACCTTCAGCGCTTCCGCGCCGGCGTTTGCGATCGCCTCGCGTGCCTTCGCCGCAGATTCACGCTTGAGCGCGGTCGCCTGCGACTCCACATCTGTGATCTTGTCGATGATGGACGGCAAATGAATTACCTCCTTGAAAAATATAGAAATGCGCGGACGCCGACCGGCGCCCAAAGAAAGGTATGCGGTTGTACTTTTACAACCCGGTATTTTCATTTTAACCCCTGTCCAAGGCAAGTTCAACATAAAATTTACCTTTTAGCGGTATAATCACGACTTATATATAATACATCACGATAAATGCGTCTTATGATGTGAAAGATTTATCGAAACGGACGCTGAAAATAAATATCCCCCCAATCAAATCGGGGGGATAAGCACAGCGCGACGACCGTGAACGTAGTAGTGAACAGTTGCAAAGTGTAAACATCGGCAAAGGGCGAATGCCCTTTGCCGATACGCGAAACGTTATTTTGTCCCGAACAGCCTGTCGCCCGCGTCGCCCAGACCCGGTACGATATAGCCGTGATCGTTGAGATATTCGTCCACCGCCGCAACGAAGATATCCACGTCCGGGTGCGCCTTCTGCACCGCCTCGATGCCCTCGGGCGCGGCGATCAGGTTGACGAGCTTGATGTTGGTGCAACCCGCCTTTTTGATGATATTGATCGCCTCCACGGCGCTCCCGCCCGTCGCCAGCATCGGATCGACGATGATGATCTCGCGTTCCTGCACGTCCGGCGGCAGCTTGCAGTAATAATCCACGGGCTTGAGCGTTTGCGGGTCGCGATACAAGCCGATATGCCCGACCTTGGCGGCGGGAATGAGGTTCATCATGCCGTCCACCATCCCAAGACCCGCGCGAAGTATGGGTACGATGCCCAGCTTTTTGCCCGCAAGCGTCTTGGTTTTGGCAAGTCCCACAGGCGTTTGCACCGTGGTCTCCGTTAGCGGCAGATCCCGCGTCGCCTCATACGCCAGCAAGGTGGCAAGCTCCTCCACCAGCTCCCTGAATTGCTTTGTGCCTGTTTTTTCATCCCGCAGATGCGTAAGCTTGTGCTGCACCAGCGGATGATCGATCACAACCACTTTTCCCATTTGTTCCGTGCTCCTTTCCAAAGCGCTTACTGTTTTTAACAAAATAAAAGGGAAAGAATTATTTCCCTTCCCTCGTTTGTTCATATGCGGTGATTTTTTCGATACGCGCCTTATGACGCGCCACTTGAGAAAATTCCGTGGTAAGCCACGTATGCACGATATCCTTCGCGAGCGCCTCACCCACGATCAGCGCGCCGAGAGAAAGCATATTGGCGTCGTTGTGCTCACGCGTAAGGGACGCCATGGTAGCGTCCGTGCAGAGCGCGCAACGAATGCCGCGCACCTTGTTGGCGGCGATGGAGATGCCGATGCCCGTGCTGCATATCACGATGCCGCGCTCGTAATCGCCCCGCGCGACAGCCTCGGCCGCACGAAGGCCAAAGTCGGGATAATCGACGGACGCTTCACTTTCACATCCGATGTCGTCCACAGAAAAACCCATGGATTCGATATAGGGTATCAGCTTTTTTTTCAGGGCGTATCCGCCGTGATCCGATGCGATAACGATTTTCATATGCTTATTCCTCGATGGTTGTAAATCCGGCGGCGCGCAGCAGCCGGTTCATATAGGCAAGACCCATATCCGTTTCGGGAAGCGATTCCGTGAGGATCACGTCCGCTTTATCCGAATAGGCGCGCAGACTGGAAAAAAGCGCCGCGCACATGGTGGAGGGGTCTTTTCTGTCGCCTATTATAACACAGGTTCGTCCCCGATAAAAGGGTTCCGTTTGTTTACTCGCAAATATTACGCAGCGTTCGCCCCGCCCCTCGCGCACGTCGTATTCGCGCGCGATAAGCCCCGCCGCTGCGCGGGGGTTGGGATGCATGCCGATGATCACCTGCGCGTCCGGCGCGTAGTGCTTGTACTTCATGCCGGGGGACGCGGCCTGCTCGTTTGCGCCCAAAGGATGCAGCACGGCGTTTGAGACCGCCACCTCGCCGATCACAGCTTCCAGCATCTCCTTTGTCACGCCGCCGGGACGCAGGATGGCGGGCGTTCCCACAAGGGACAGCACTGTGGACTCCAAGCCCACCCTGCACGGTCCGCCGTCCAATATCACGTCGATCTTGCCCCAAAGGTCATCCTTGACGTGCTCCGCCGTGGTGGGGCTGGGCTTACCCGAAAGGTTGGCGCTGGGCGCTGCGATCGGCACGCCCGCCTCGCGGATGAGCGCAAGCGCGCACTTGTGATCCGGCATGCGTACGGCTACCGTTGAAAGCCCCGCCGTCACCTCGTCGGGGACGACGCTGCTCTTATTATACACGATCGTCAGCGGCCCCGGCCAAAAGGTATCCATGAGGATACGCGCCTTTTCCGGTACGTCGTGCCAAAGCGCCTTTACATCGCTCTTTTTTGCTACATGCAGGATCAGGGGATTGTCGTTGGGGCGCCCTTTTACCTCAAAAATGCGCTGCACGGCCGCGCCGTCCAAGCCGTTGGCGCCCAAGCCGTAGACCGTTTCGGTCGGAAATGCCACGAGCCCGCCGTTTCGTATCACGCCGCCTGAGAGGCGCGCGCCGTTTTCCTTTTGCGTGATGGCGTTGAATATCTGCGTCATGCCTGCGCCTCGCCGGAAAGCTGCGCCGTGCGCTCCGCTAAGATCAGCGCGTCGATCATCTCGTCCATATCGCCGTCCATAAAGGCTTCCAGCTTATAAAGCGTCAGGTTGATGCGGTGATCCGACACGCGGTTCTGCGGAAAATTATAGGTACGGATACGCTCGCTGCGGTCTCCGCTCCCCACCATGCTCTTGCGCTTGGAGGCTTCGGCGTCGTCATGCGCGGCGCGCGCAAGCTCGTAGAGCCTGCTTTTTAACACGCGCATGGCCTTTTCCTTGTTCTTTAGCTGGCTGCGCTCATCCTGGCACTGCACCACCACGCCCGTAGGCAGATGTGTGATGCGGATAGCGGAGCTTGTTTTATTGACGTGCTGCCCGCCCGCGCCGCTGGAGCAGTAGGTATCGATCTTCAAATCCTTCTGCTCGATCTGCACGTCCACATCCTCCGCCTCGGGCATCACCGCCACGGTGGCGGCGCTTGTGTGGATGCGCCCCTGCGATTCCGTTTCGGGCACGCGCTGCACCCTGTGCACGCCGCTTTCAAACTTCATGCGCGAATACGCCATCTTGCCAGAAAGGGAAAGTGCCACTTCTTTGACGCCGCCCATCTCGGTCATGTTCTGCGTTAAAAACTCCGTTTTGAAACCGTGACGCTCGGCATAGCGCGTATACATGCGCAAAAGGTCCGTGCCAAAGAGCGCGGCTTCGTCCCCGCCCGTGCCCGCGCGGATCTCGATGATGACGTTTTTTTCGTCGTTGGGATCTTTGGGGAGCAGCATGATCTTGAGCTTCTCCGCAAGCGCCGTCTGCTTTTCCTGCAGGGCGTTGATCTCCGCGTGCACCATTTCCTTCATTTCGGCGTCCAAATGCTCCTCGAGCATCGCCCTGCAATCGGCTTCGCCGTCCACAGCCTGCACATATTCGTCGTATACCGCGACGATCTGCTCAAGCTGCACGTGTTCCTTCGTCATCTGCCGCCACGCGTCCTGATCCGCCATGGCGTCCGGCTTTGAAAGCGCCTCGGTAAGCTCCTCGTAACGCTTTTTCAGGGATTTGAGTTTGTTCAGCATGCCGTTTTTCCTCTATCGTTTGTCTTCCTGCGCCGCGTACCCGTTTTCCACGACCACCACGCGCTCTATGCCGCAAAGATCCGTTACCGTATAGCCCTTTTCAAACATGGACAGCACATCCCGCGCCTGTCCCTTGCCGACCTCCAGCAGCATCACGCCGCCGGGGTTCAGATACGCCTTGTATTCCGCCGCGATGCGCCGGTAGAAATCCATGCCGTCCTCGCCGCCGTCCAAAGCGATCAGGGGCTCCTTTTTGACCTCGCGCTGCAGGCTTGCAAGGTCGCCCGAAGCGATGTAGGGCGGATTGCAGAAAATCATGTCGAACGTGCCGTTTACGCGCTTGAACATGTCGCTTTGCATGACCTGCACGTTCACCTTGTTCAAGTGCGCGTTTTCCGTGGCGTAGCGCAGCGCGTCGGGCGCAATATCGGCAAGCGCCACCTTGAGCCCCCCGCGGTACGCAAGCGCGATCCCGATGCAGCCGCTGCCGCAGCAAACGTCCAGCCCGGTTTTATAGCCGCGCTGCCCTGCCAAGATCAGCGCGTGCTCGCACAGCGTCTCCGTATCCTGCCGCGGTATGAGCACGCCGTGCCCCAGCTTGAAGGTAAGACCCATAAAGTCCCATTCGCCAAATATATATTGCAGCGGCTCGCTGTCCAAGCGCTTGAGCACCATCTGCGCCGTCGCCGCGCGGCACCGATCCGGGAAGGGCTCGTCCTTTCTGAGCAGCAGTCCCAAAAGATCCGTATGCAGCGCCTCGCAGAGTATAGCGCGCGCCTGATACGCCGCTTCCCCGCGGTCCCCCGCGACGGGCAGCAGCGTTTGCGTGGTCTCCTCTATGGCTTGCGCTATGGTAACGTCATTCGGCATCCGCCGCCCGATCTCCCTCCGTCGTTTCTTCCGTACCTTCCGTCACGTCCTGCATCGCGCGGTTGAAGGAGGCGATCGCCACCTCGATCATGTCCGGCGTGGGGTCCTTGGTCGTGAGCATCTGCAGCCCCATGCCCGGCGCGCGGATCACGCGGGTCAGGGGATTGTCATACTTGGCGGCAAAGCGCAGCACCTCATAGGAAATGCCCGCCACCACGGGTAAAAACAGCAAGCGCGAGCCAAGGCGCATCAGGAAGTTGTCGTTCCAGCCCACAAGCGCAAAAAACACGATGGATACGGCCATCACAAGGAACAGATAGTTGGTGCCGCAACGCGGATGCAGGCGGGAATAACGCATGGCGTTTTCCGGCGTGACCTCCGCTTCCGCCTCGTAGCAGGCGATGGTTTTATGCTCCGCGCCGTGATACATAAAGACACGGCGGATATCCTTCAAATTGGATATCGCCACGATATAGCCTAAAAAGATCAAGAGACGCAGCAAGCCCTCGATCAGCGCCTTCCAGCCCTGTGGAATGCCGGGAAAGAGTCTAAAGATCAGCGACCCGCCCAAGAGCGGCAGTACGAAGAACAGGCCGACTGCCAGCACCACCGCGAGCACCACCGCCACGCCCATGACAATCTTTTCAACGGACTTTCCCATGACGCGGCTGAGCCACAGCTCAAACTTCGTGGGCTCCTCCTGTAACTCCTCGTCGCCGATCAGCTCCGCCGAGCGCGTGATGGTCTGCATGCCCGTCACCAAGGATTCCACAAACGTCACCACGCCCCGCACGATGGGCAGACCTAAAAAAGTCCCCTTCTTCGCCTTGGTTTCAAACGGCTTATATTCCGTAACGATCTCCCCGTCCGTATTGCGCACCGAAAGCGCGATCCCCTTGGGGGATTTCATCATAACGCCTTCCATAACGGCTTGTCCGCCGACCATACATACTCTAGCCAAAGACACAAATCCTCGCTTTCCATTGGCTATTATACCATAAAAGGCGCATCCTACAATGTAAAATTCCTGTGAGGGTATGGAAAGCGCCCGATTTTGGAAAGCTAAAAGCAAGACAATCAAAAAAGGAGGCTTTCCATGCGGGAAAAACTCACTTGCTTCATAGCTTCTTCCAAGCTCTTTTTACGGGAAAAGGGCGTCTATGTGGTCGTATGCCTTAGCCTTGCCGCCATTGGCGCCGCGGCTTGGTTTTCCGCCGAGCCCATGAAAAAGGAGCCCGTGCCCGCGCAGCCAAGCGCCGCGCCCGTATCCCAAAGCACGGACGAACGGCTTTCGCAGCTTACGGCGCAAACGCCCCCAAGCTTCGCGCCCGTTATTACGCCCGTGCCCTCCCCCACGCCCTCGCCCACGCCGGTGCCGGACTTTACGCCAAAGCCTAAAAAGAGCGCCGCACCCAAGGGAGGGCGCAAGGCGGCGTCCCCCGTCAAGGGCAGTATCATATGGCAGTTCGCATCGGATGAGCTGATCTATTCCTCCACGCTCGACCAGTGGATGACGCACCACGGCGTTGATATAGGCGCGCCCAAGGACAGCGAGGTGCACGCGATCTATGCGGGCACGGTGGAGGATGTGTTCACCGACGACGCGTTGGGCGTCACCGTTTCCGTCGTGCACAAGGACGATCTTCGCACGGTCTACGCAAACCTGCAGGCCGACCCGCCCGTCAAAGCAGGCTCGCTCCTCAACGCCGGAGATGTTGTTGGCGTCGTTGGCAACACCGCGCGCAGCGAATGCGAAGCGCCCAGCCACCTTCACTTTGAGGTTTGGAAGAAGGACAAGCCCGTCGATCCGGCGGACTACTGCCTGCTTAGCGATTAAAGCGCCACGCTCTCGCCCGTCAAAAGAAGATGGACGTACTTTTCCTTCACCGGTTCTCCCGTCAAGGCAGCCAAAGCGTCAGCATAGACGTCAAGCTGCCTTTGGTGCTTTGCCGCCGTTTCACGCGCCTTGCCCTCCGGCACACGGTCCGTTTTATAGTCGATGATTACCCACGCGCCGTCCTCCCGGAAGCAGCAATCGATCACGCCCTGTAAAAGCATGGGCTCGTCCGTGTCCGCGCTGATGGCTTTGCGCGCGGATACGCGATAGTTGAATCCGCGCTCCCGCTCCACCAGCGGCGACGCGCACAGGCGCTTTCCCAGCGGCGACGCGAAGAAGCGTACGACCGGCTCCACGCGCACGGCCTCCGCCTGCGCCCGCGTCATATGCCCGCGTTCCACCAGCGTTTCGATGCATTCTCTTACGCTCTGCGCCGTATGCGCCTTGAGCGGGATGAGCTCCATCAAAAGATGCGCCGCCGTACCGCGATCCGCCGCGTCCAGCGGCTTTTTCGCCGCGATGAAGTCGGGATACGCGCGCATGGAGGGCATGTTGCCAATAAGCTCGCTCACGCTGATCTTGCCGGGTATCTGGGTATCCGTTAAATAGGGATACCGCCACGCAAAGCGCGTTTCCCAGCGGGACGCGTCCGCGCCTCGCGCGCTCTCCGCAAACGCCTCAAAGGATTCCCGCGTGGGGCGCGCGCACGCGCGTATGCCCACTTGCGCTTCAACACGCGCGCTCTGTTGTCCGCCCAAGACCGGCAGCCCCGCGTAAGCGCGCAGGGGGTCGCCGTCCGGCGTATCCAAGAGCGCCCACAAAAGCCAGTCGCTTTCGCGGCACGCGTTCGCGCAAAGATAGGGCGTGACGCGCTTGCAATGGCGCTTCACGGAGTTTTCGATATCCTTTTCGGAGACGAGCAGGATCAGCCTTTCGCGCGCACGGGTCATCGCCACATAGAGTATGCGAAGCTCCTCCTCCAGCGCCGAAAAGCCGTTCGCGTCCAGAATGGCGTTTCGCGCCAAGGTATCGCGCCGCACGTTTTCGTCGAAAAAGCGCATGCCCAAGCCCAGCGTCTCGTGCAGCGCCACGTCCTGCTTGCGCTCCTGCGCGTTAAATTTTCGCGAAAGCCCCGTTAGGATCACCACGGGAAATTCAAGCCCCTTGCTCTTATGCGTGGACAAAAGCCGCACCACATCCGCGCCCGGCACGGCGGACGCGCCTATGCGATCCGTGCTCTTGACGCGATCCATAAAGGCGATAAAGGCGGAGAGGGACCGCGCTTCGTTTTCCTCATACGCCGCCGCGCGATCGATCAGCGCGTCAAGATTGGCCTTGCGGACGCGTCCGCCGGGAAGGGCAGCGCAGTACGCGCTATACCCCGTTTCGTCCAACAGCGCCGCGCACAGCGCCGCCACCCGCACCAAGCGGGATTCCATGTTCCAATCGTCCAGTTTGTCTAAAAATTGCCGCGTTTTTTTTCCCAGCGCGCCGCCGCCCGCGGCGGCCCTTTCCAACAGCTCTACCCACGGCGCTTCCGCGTCCAACAGACGCAGCTCGCCCAGCTCCTCATCCGTAAAGCCGCCCATCACGGAGCGCAGCACGCTTAACATTGGAATATCCTGCCTGCGGTTATCGATCACGCGCAGGAGGTTCATGAAGACCTGCACCTCCACGGCGTCAAAATACCCGCCCGTCAGCTCCGCGTACGCGGGCACGCCTTGCAGCGCCAACAACTGCGTCATGCGCTCGGCTACGGCGCGCGGAGAGCGGTGCAGCACGGCAAAATCCCCGTAGGTATACGGGCGCGTCTCGCCCGTTTTAGGGTCCGTGTAGCGTTCGTCGCGCATGAGCGCTTGGATGCGGCGCGCGGCAAAGATCGCCTCCGCCTCCGCGCTTTCCCACGCGTCCTCCTCGTCGCATTGGAGCATATACAGCTCCACGCCGCCTATCGACGCGTCCGTTCTGCCCTTGACGAGCGCCGCGCGCGCGTCATAATCAACGCCGCCGAAATCGCGCGTCATGGTGCGGGAAAACAGCGCGTTCACAGTGTCGATCACCGCGTCCGCGCTTCTAAAATTGCGGTTGAGGTCGATAACGTCCCCGTTGAAGCACGCGGGCGTATGATATTTTTCCGTAAAGAGCGCCGGCGCCGCCTGCCGGAATCGATAGATGGACTGTTTGACGTCGCCGACCAAGAAGAGATTGTCCTCGCCCTTCACCGCGTCGAGGATCGCTTCCTGCACGCGGTTGGAATCCTGGTATTCGTCCACCAGCACATAGCGGAATTTCTGGCGGTATTCGCTGCGAATATCCGCTTGGCTTAAAATGCGCAGCGTCATATGCTCCATGTCGCCGTAATCGATCAGCCCCGCCGCGCGCTTCTTTTCCCCGTAGCGCGCTTCCAGCGCGCGCAGGCACGCAAACAGCGTCTCCACATGCGGGTGCAGGATACGCATGCGCGCCGCTTCCTCCGCAAGCGTGCGCGAAAAAGCCTTGCGCTGCACGCTGATACAGTCCTTGAGCGCGTCGCGCGCTTCCTTGAACGCCGCTTTGTCCTCCTCCGCCGTCCCGCGCGGGAAACCGGAAAGGCGCGCAAAAGCAAAGCCGTCCATGCTTTCACGATACGCCGTATAGCCCTCTGCAAGAAGCGCCGGGCGCAAGCGCAAAAGCTCGGCGTCTGCAAAGGCGGCGGCCGCCGGGAATGCCGATGCGACATCGTCGCGCGCATCCTGATAGAGCGAAAGTGCTGCGGAAAGCGCCCGCTTCGCGCGCGCAACAAAATCCCGCATGAGCGGGGAAGCGTCAAAGGCCGCCGCGTCCATAGCGTAGAGCGAAAGCGCGTTCTCCATCCATTGCGCAGGCACAGGCTGCGCCTGCAAAAACGCGTGCAGCGACAGCAAGGCCGCCGCAAGCTTCTCTTCGCCGCCCAAGGCGTCGCAAAGCGCGCGCACCTCGTTTTCCTCCACGCGCGCCTCCATCAGCTCATCCAGCGCGTCCTCCAAGAGCACCGTAGACTGCGCGTCGTCCGCCACGCGAAACGCCGGGTCCAGCGCGGCCTCGTAAAAATGTCTGCGCAATACCTGTAAACAAAAGGCGTGCAGCGTGCAAATGCTGGCATCCTGTACGCGCTCCGCCGCCTCCCGAAGCCTTTCGGCTTCCTCCGGCGCCGCCTGCGCCGCATCAAGAAGCGCCGCGATCACGCGCTTTTTCATCTCGCTTGCCGCAGCCTTGGTGAAGGTGACCACGAGCATGCTTCGCACATCCGCGCCGCGCCTTACGCGCTCTACGATGCGCTCTGTCAGCACGGCGGTCTTCCCCGCGCCCGCCGCCGCCGCGACGAGCAGGTTCCCCTCCCTTTGAATGGCTGCAAGCTGCTGCGTCGTCCAGTTAGGCATCCGTCTTCTCCATAAAATCCACGTCGTTCATGCTCTCTGTGTTTCTACAGCGGCTGTTGGGGAGCTTGGGGTCAAACCCGCACACGCTCGCGTAATCGCAATACCCGCACGCGGTGCGCCCGCCGCTGCGCCGATAAGCGGGCAGCGCCTCCGCTTCGCCCGATAGCATGCGTGCGGCAGCCGCGCGGCTGACAGCGTCTGCATGCGAAAGCACGCGGCGCATCACGTCCCCGTCCACCCGGCCGCTTCGCGGCGGTAAAACGCCAAGCCCCTCCGCGTCCGTCGCCTCCTCCACGCTGGGCTCTTGCAGCGTGATCCCGCGCAGGCGAAGCGCCTTCATCAGCGTTTCCTCCAGCGGCTCGCCCTCGTCCGCGAAGGCCTTCTGCACGGGCATGTAGTACATCCCCGCCGCCACCGCCTGATCGACAGCTACCGCCGCCGCGATGTAGAGCGGCAACTGCAGCTTCAAGCCGTAGTAAACGTCCGCAAAGTCAAAATCGGAAGCGCCCGTTTTATAATCGATCACGCGATAATAGCGCGCGCCGTCCTCCGCAAAGCAATCCAGCCTGTCGATGCGGCCGCTGAGCGCGTAGTCCCCATCGGGCAAACGCAGCGTGATCGCGGGCAGCGTGCCGCCGCGCCCAAAGCTTACCTCCGTGCCCGTGATGCGAAACGTCCCCGCCGCAAGCTGGCGCGTCAGCGCCCACGCAGTCATGCGTATCCGCTGCACGAGCCGCCGCGCCCGCGCGCGTCCGTGCGCGCTCTCCGTAAGCGCGCCGCCGTTATGCCCCTCGAGGATCGGGGGCAGTATCGCGTCCAGCAGCGCGTCAAGCTCGGCGCTTGTCACCGACTTTGGATCCTTGCCGCTGTCGAGTAGCGCGTTCATGAAGCCAGCCAGCGCCTCATGGCAGAAAGCGCCCTCGTCCACGGGCTGCTCACCGTATTCCCGCCGCGTCTGCGCGCGCAGGCCAAAGCGCGCAAAATGCTTGAAGGGACACGCGTTGAAGGCTTCGAGCCTCGAAGCGCTGCCCGCAAAGCCGTACAAACGCTTTGCAAGCGCCGCGCTGACGCGCGCCCGTCCGTTTTCATGGTAAAGCGCCTCCTCCAGCGCTGAAAGGCGCGAAGCATAGCGCGCGTCGCGCGCGAAATAGGCGTAAAGGCTCGCGTCCGGCTGCGCGCCCTCGTCCGCAAGGGCGCGCAGGGACGCTGCAAGGCGCAAAAAGCCGCCCTCCGCATCCACGGGCTCGCTTTGCCCCAGCGAGGTTTGCACCCTAAGCGAAGGAAACAGCAAGCGTATGCGGTCGATGAGCGGCGACGGCGCGGCCTCCTCGGCGCTGCAATAGGATAGGTACAGCTTCTCGCTGGGCTTGGTGAGCGCAAGATACGCGTCCATCCGCGCCGCCGTCGCGTGCGTGGCGGAATCGTCCCACGTTCGTAGACCCGCCTGTGCAAGGCGGCGCAGCTCCTCGTCGTCGATAAGGCCGTCGTCCCGCACGCTCTGCGGCAGCGTTCCCTCCCGCGCCCCCAAGAGAAAGAGCACCTTGACGTTGCGCGCGCGTGTGCGGTCGATGCTTCCAAATAAAAGCTGATCCGCGGTGGAGGGAACAACGCCCGCCTCATAGGCCGCAACGCCCTCTTCAAACAGAGAAACAAACGCCTTTGTGGACATCGGCGCGTCCCCCATGATGGCGTGCATTTGCGAAAACAGCTCCATCACAAGCGCGTACACCTGCCGGTTTTCATCCCGAAGCCCCAGCCTGCCCGCGTCGAGCAGCGCTTCGCAGAGCGTTTCGATCCTCTGCCGCACGCCGAGCGCGTCCATATAGGCGTAAAGCGCCTCCGTCTTTTCCGCCGCCGTTTTCGCGCCGTGAAGCGCTTCCCGCAACGCAAGAAGCGGCGTAACGAGCGTCTGACGCGCGATTTCGGCGGTCTCCGGCGTTCCCTCGCGTGAAAAGGGCTTCAAAAACGCCGTGCCGCGCACGCCGTAGCGCCGCGCGTAGTTCTCCAGCACCTCCACATCCTCCCGGCTTACGCCGGTAAGCATGGTTTTTGCAAGCTCCAGCACATCCTTTTGTAAAAAGCCGTTGGCGACGCAGTGGAGCGCGGCCGTCAAAAGCTTGGGTAAACCGTAGCCTCCCAGCGGGTGCTTCGCGTCCGTAAAGTAGGGTATTTTCCTTTGCCGTAGCGCTCTTTGCACCGTCTCCGCGTAGGCGGGCAGATCGCAGGCGACGAGCGCCATGTCGCGATAGCGGTAGCCCGCGGCGGCAAAGCGCTGCACGGCGTCCGCCGCGGCGGCGGCCTCCGCGTTTTGATCGACAGCCGCATATATCGTAACGTCCTCCGTCTCGCCCGCAAACGCGGCAAAGGGGGTTGCGAACGCCTCGTGCTCAAGATGCGAAAGCGCGGCGGAGCGATACCGCGTCTCCCCCCACGGCGCGCCGCTTTGCGGCAGCGTAACGATATGCGTTTGGCACCCGTGCGCACGCGCCATCGCCGTGAGCCTTTCATATGCGTGAACCTCGTTTTCGAACACGCGTCTATCCCGACAATTCGGGTTCGGGTCGGCGCGCACGCAGAAGGTCAGCAACGCCGCGCAATCCATCATGCCCTCCGCTAAGGCGTTGATCTGCTCCGCCCAAATATCGCAGTTATCTACAAGCACCGCCTGGCCCCGCAAAAAGGAGGAGGGAAGATAGCGCGCGGCCGCGCCCAGCGCGTCCTCGGGGTGCACGAACTTGCCCGCAAGCAGCGCTTCGCTCTGTTCATAAAGCAGCGCCATATCCCGAAGTTTCCGCCCCAAAGGATCGTCCGGCAGCTTTTGCGCTACGGACTGCACATCCATAGGCGTCAGATCGCAGCGCTTATACAGCGTAAACATCTGGTCGCATTGCTCGCAAAAGCCGGGGCTGTCGCATACGCCGCCGAAGGCCAGCAGTTTATCGCGGCACGCGTCCACCGCCCTTTTCACGATCATGCGCCTGCCTTGGGCGCAAAGAAACGCCGCGCGCTCCCCCGCCTGCGCAAGTATCCGCTGCGAAAGCGAGGTGAAGGAATACACGTCCACGTTCAAAAGGCCGAAGGGCAGCTTTTCGGCAAGCTCCCGTTCGGCCTCAAAGGTGAATTGCTCGGGTACGATCAAGGCGCACACCTGCCCCGCGTCACGGAGTTCCGCGATGCGGTGGCGCAGGTATCTGCTTTTGCCGGAGCCCGCGCGGCCCAGCACAAAGGTAACGTCTGCGGCCATGGCTTGCCCCTGTTCTAAAACCGCTGGGTATGCACGGGCGTATAGACCATACGCCCCTGCTCCCGCGCGCTTTCAAAAAGAACGATGCTCTCCGCCCGAAGCGAAGACAGCATGGGCGTTTTGTTGATTTCCTCCATGGCGGCCGCATCGCACGTTACGCCGCGGCCCAGCGTAATATGCGGTACATACCGCTTGTGATCGCGCGAAAAGCCCTGATCGTACAACGCCGATTCCAGCGACTCGTGCAGGGCGTTGAGTTCGTCCAGATCGCCGTCCACCTTCAAAAGCGTCGTATGCCCGTCCTCCCTGTCAAAGGCGTCAAGCCCCGCAAGGTGCAGATTCAAGGGGCGAATTCCCCGCACCGCCTCCTGCATGGCGGTCACGGCGCCGGGCAGATCTTTGCTCTCGCCGATAAAGTGCAGCGTAATATGAAAATTGTCCGTCGGAACGAACCGCCCGCCCGTGCTGACTCTGCGCAGCGCCTGCTGGATAGAAGCGGCCTCCTTTTTGAAGGAGCGCGGCAGGGGAATCGCGATAAAGAGGCGCATAGGTATTTCTCCTCTCATGGATTGCTTTCATTATACCATAAAAAAGGCGCTTGCGCGCCTTCTCCCGTAATACGGTCTGTTTTGTTTGCGGTTTTAGGATACGGTCATCGCGGCGGCCGGCGTCTCCGTGGTTTCCGTGCCCGCCACATAGGGTGTGATCTGGCCGGTGGCGTCCACATAGATTTCGGTGGTGTCCGCCACGCCGTCAAGCATCACGTGATAGACCTGCTGCCCCGCGTGCGTCGCGTAGGTGATGGACTTGATCGTAGCGTCGGGATACTTCGCCTTGACGGCGGTCACCACGTCCGGCGCGTCCGTCTGCTCCACATTCTTGCCCTCCTCAAAGCCCGCGATCACGCCGCCTGTCGTCATGCCGCCCGCCAAATCCGACGGCACATCCGGCATGGCCGCGGAAGCGTCGGGCGAGGCGCTGGGCATGGACTCGATCACATCCGCCGTAGCGGCGGGCATAAGCGGGGTGGGCGCGGGTTCCGCTGTCCGCGTGCAGCCTGCACACAGGCACACAAGCAGAACCGCCGCCATGATAATAAAGCTTTTTCTCATCGTTTGCCTCCTATGGGTTTTCCCGTAGTATGCCCCGATGTGAAACGCTTTTATACCTCAGCTTATCGACAAAGGTCATTCGACCTTTGTCGATGGTCTATTACCCCTTTGCTTTCTTGCGGACTTTTCAAAGCGCGCCTCGTGCGCCGCGCGCCATTTCCCGGGAAATTTTTCCTATTTATGGTCGCAATCGCGCAGATGCTTGGCGGTGCCTCCCTTTCTTAGCTTCATGATCTCCGCCATGACGGCAAGCGCGATCTCCTCCGGCGTTTCGCTGCCGATGTCAAGCCCGATAGGGGTATAGACGTTATCGAGCTGCGCTTGGGTAAAGCCCTTTTCACGAAGCGACGCAAACAGCGTTTCCACCTTGCGCTTGCTGCCTACCATCCCCACATAGGACGCGTTTTTGGAAAGCGCCGCCTCCAGCGTCTCCCCGTCGTGCGCGTGGCCGAAGGTCGCGATCACAAAGCAGCATCCGGCAGGCACATCCAGATCCTTCACGCCTTGGTAGAAATCCTCCACATGCACAAAGGTATCGGCAAGCTCGATCTTATCCTGTATGTATTCGTTCGGGCGCGTATCCACCAAGGTGACGTCATAGCCGCAAAACTGCGCAAGCTTGATGAGCGCGCCGCCCACATGTCCCGCGCCGCACATGATAAGCTGGGGCTTTACGCGGTATACCTCGATAAACACCGTGACGTTGCCGCCGCAGGACATGCCGATGCCCTCGCCCTTGCCCTCCTCCAGCAGCGTATACTCCTTGCAGGCGTTCGCGCCCGAGGCGATGCACGCGACGGCGTCCGCCGCGGCCATGCGCTCCACGCGTCCGCCGCCCACCGTGCCCACGGTCTTGCCGTCTGCAAACACGAGCATCTTGCCGCTTTCCCGGGGCGTCGAGCCCTCCGCACGCACGATGGTCGCCACGGCATAGTTCTTTTTGCTCTTTCCGGCTTTGAGCTGTTCAATCAATATATCCTGCTGCGTCATTTGGCGTGCCCTCCCGCAAAAGTTTTCTATTTTAATTATAGCATACGCATATTTTCAAAACAACGCGAATTGCTTTTTCACATAATTCGCTGTTGACAGCTTCGCCGCCACGACCTTACTATAATAGAAAAGAAGCAAAGGAACGAAGAAGCCTATGAAGATCGGCGCGGTCGTTACGGCGGCGGGCATGTCCTCCCGCATGGGCGAATTTAAGCCCATGCTTCTCTTGGGCGCGATCAGCGCGGCGCAGCGCGTGGTGTCCACACTGCAACAAGCGGGCGCGGAGCCCGTCGTGGTCGTCACGGGGAACCAAGCTGAGACGCTGGAGCATCATCTTGCCAAAACCGGCGCGATCTTTTTGCGAAACGAAGCGTACGAGCATACGGATATGTTCGCTTCGGCGCGGTTGGGGCTTGCCTATCTTTCGGATAAATGCAGCCGCGTGCTCTTTACGCCCGTAGACGTGCCGCTGTATACGGCGGATACTGTAAAGCGTCTTCTGAAAGCCAAGGGGGACATGATCGTGCCGATGTGCGAGGGGACAAGCGGGCATCCGGTGGTATTCTCCGCTGCCGCCATCCATCGGCTTCTTGCCTATACGGGAAACGAGGGGCTGCGCGGCGCCGTACGGGACGCCGCCATCACGCCCGTCTATGTGGAGGTGGAGGACGCGGGTACCCTGTACGACATGGACACGCCCACCGATTACGCGCAGATGCTCGCCTATCACAACAGCCAGCTTTTACGCCCCGTGCTCGACGTGCGCCTTTTTCGGGAAGCGGACTTCTTCGGCGCGGATACGGCGCGCTTTCTTTCCTTGATCGAGGAAACGCATTCCGTGCGCACCGCGTGCGAGCGCATGAGCATCTCCTACAGCAAGGCGTGGATGCTGCTCGACGATATAGAACGCAACTACGGCGCGCCCGCCGTTTTACGAAAGCGCGGCGGCAAAGCGGGCGGCGCTTCCGCCCTCACGGAGGAGGGAAAAAAGCTGCTCGCCCGCTATACGGCTTTCGAAACGGCCTGTAAGACGGCCGCCGAAGGCCTGTTTGAAGAATACTTCGGGGATAAGAGCCTATAGCATCTTTTCCAAACGCGTCCGCACGGCTTTAAGAAACGCCGCCGTGCTGACAGCTTGTTTCGCTTCCCCCTCCGCAAGCCCCGCAAGATCCTTTGTCATCACGCCGTCCGCAAGCGTTTGCAGGGCGGCTTTTTCCATTTTTTCGCCAAAGGCGCAAAGGTCATGAAGTCCGTCCAGCTCCCCGCGCTTGCGGAGCGCACCGCTCCACGCAAACAGGGTCGCCACGGGGTTGGTGGAGGTCTCCTCGCCTTTAAGATACTTGTAATAATGGCGGGTCACGGTGCCGTGCGCCGCCTCATACTCATACTTTCCCTCCGGGCTCACGAGCACGGAGGTCATCATGGCAAGCGAACCAAACGCCGTTGACACCATGTCGCTCATCACGTCGCCGTCGTAGTTCTTGCACGCCCACACAAAGCCGCCCTCCGAGCGGATGACGCGCGCCACCGCGTCGTCGATGAGCGTATAGAAATAAGTAATACCGGCATGCTCAAAC
>CAZNAL010000003.1:22273-49123 GCA_964571055.1 uncultured Oscillospiraceae bacterium
TCCTTGGTGGAAAACCAAAGATCCTGCCTGACGGAAAGCGCGTATTGAAAGCAGGCGTGCGCAAAGGAGCGTATGGACGCGTCGTGGTTGTGCATGCCCTGCACGACGCCGGGGCCGTCGAACGTATGGATGCACTGCCGGGAAAGCTCCCTGCCGTCAGCCGATGTAAACACCAGCTCCGCCTTGCCCGGCTCCTCCACGCGATACTCCACCGCCTTATAGATGTCGCCGTAGGCGTGGCGCGCGATGGTGATGGGCTTTTTCCATGTGCGCACCGAAGGCTTGACAGCGTCGATCATGATGGGCGCGCGAAACACCGTGCCGTCCAAAATGCCGCGGATGGTTGCGTTGGGGCTTTTCCACATCCGCTTGAGGTCGTATTCCTTGACGCGCGCGGCGTTGGGCGTGATGGTGGCGCATTTGACGCCCACGCCGTATTGCTTGATGGCGTTGCCCGCGTCGATCGTGATTTGATCGTCCGTCGCGTCCCGCACCTTCAAGCCAAGGTCGTAATACGCCGTTTGCAATTCCACAAAGGGCAGTATCAGCTCCTCCTTTAACATCTTCCAGATCACGCGGGTCATTTCGTCGCCGTCCATTTCCACAAGCGGGGTCTTCATGGCGATCTTTTGCATAGCTCTCTCCTTTATTCTTTCCGGTCTTTCGGCGCGCGTTCGCTTTGCGCCGCGTAGTAATTCATCAGGCAGCCGCGCAGGATGATCTCCCGCTCGTCCGCCGTAAGGCCGCGCACATGCAGCAGCAGATCCGTTTCGCCGTCCTTCTTCAGAAGCTTCGCGGGTATATCCTCGCGCCCTTCCTCTATGGCGGCGCGAATATGCGGCACGAATACGAGATCGCCTACTTCGCCGGGAAAATCGGTCCCCTCGTCCAGCGTAAAGGGCAGCATGCCCCAGTTGATGCAGTTGGAGCGATAGCGCTTGGTCGCATACGCGTAGCAGATGTTGGCGGTGCCCCCCAGCACCCGCTGGCAGGAAGCCGCTTGTTCGCGCGCGGAACCGTCGCCGGGCTTGTTGGCAAACACGCAGGAACCAAACTGCGTATTGTTTATAAGCGCGCCCGCGTCGCCGCAGCGCCGAAGCGCCCGAAGGAGTTCTTCGGGGCTTTCGCCCGCAAGGCGCGCCTGCTCCATCTCCCGCACAGCCTTCGCGCGTTCCACATACTTAGGCTCCCGCCGGGAAAGCGTAAATTCCGCCAAACGCAGCGGGTTGGAGCGGTACGAGCTCGTTTCGCCCGAGGGGATCAGCTCGTCCGTGGTGGTGACGGGGTCGCGGATCACAGCGCAAAGGAAAAGCAACATATGTTCAAACAGCGGCTGCATCTTGGGCCAATCCGTGATGTTGGGGCCAAGGATGAGCTGCGTATCCGGCTGCGGGTTTTTGTACCCGTTATAAACGCGCCGCGCGTAAACACCCGCGTCAAACACATAGTCGGGATACGCCGCCGCATAGTCCACATCCGACGCGGCGGTAACTACGCCGCCGTTTGCAGCCGTCGCCGCGATGGAGCGCGCGTCCATCAGCGCCACCGCCGCAAGCTGCCCCTCGCCGGGCTTGCTGCCCTCGCGGTTGGGGAAGTTGCGCGTGGTATGCCGCAGCGAAAGGGCGTTGTTTGCGGGCACGTCGCCCGCGCCAAAGCAAGGGCCGCAAAAGCTGGGCTTTAGGATCGCGCCCGCGGACAGCAGCGTTTCCGTAAGCCCCGCGCGCAGAAGCGCCAGGCGCACGGGCACGCTTGTAGGATACACGGAAAGCGAGAACGCGTCGCAGCCTGTGCTGCCGCCGGCAAGTATGCCGGCCGCCTCCGCGATGTTTTCGTACAGGCCGCCCGCGCAGCCCGCGATGATGCCTTGATCCGCCTGCACGCCGCCCACCTTGATCTTGCTTCGCAAGTCAAGGCGCGCATTGCCGAATTTCCGCGCCGCCTCCTTCTCCGCCGCCGCCAAGATGTCCGCCGCGTTCTCGTTGAAGGTATGGATCGTATAGGCGTTGCTCGGATGGAAGGGAAGGGCGATCATGCATTCGATCTGGTCGAGAGGAAGCTCGATCATGCCGTCGTAATACGCGTTTTCGGCGGGCGCGAGTTTTTTGTACGCTTCAGGCCGCCCGTGCACGGTATAGAACTTCCTCGTTTCCTCGTCCGTTTCCCAAATCGAGCTTAGGCAGGTGGTCTCGGTGGTCATCACGTCGATGCCGTTGCGGAAATCAGCCGTCAGGTTCGCGATCCCCGGCCCTGCAAACTCGATCACCTTGTTTTTGACAAAGCCGCTTGCAAACGTGGCCTGCACAAGCGCGAGCGCCACGTCGTGCGGCCCCACGCCGCGCTTGGGCTTGCCCGTAACATAGCAAAGCACGACCTCGGGCGCGGGCACATCGTAGGTGTTTTTCAAAAGCTGTTTGACAAGCTCCGGCCCGCCCTCGCCCACCGCCATGGTGCCCAAAGCGCCGTAGCGCGTATGGCTGTCCGAACCGAGTATCATACCGCCGCAGAAGGCGAGCGCCTCACGCGCGTAGGAATGGATCACGCTTTGGTTGGCGGGCACATAGACGCCGCCGTATTTCTTGGCGGCCGAAAGGCCGAATACATGGTCGTCCTCGTTGATGGTGCCGCCCACGGCGCAAAGGCTGTTATGGCAGTTGGTCATGGCGTAGGGCAGAGGGAAACTGCGCATGCCGGAGCAGCGCGCCGTTTGGATGATGCCCACATAGGTGATGTCGTGGGATATGAGCGCGTCGAAGCGCAGGCGCAGGCTGTCACTTTCCCCGCCAACGTCGTGCGCGCGCAGTATCCGGTATGCCATGGTGTTTTCCCGCGCCACCTGCGGCGCTGCGTCCGCCGTTGCCCGCGGCACGCCGTTTACAAGGTAAACGCCCGCATTGTGAAGTGTAAGCATAAATTCCTCCCCGTGGAATGTAAAAATCAATTTCTCTTAGAATAGAGCGCGATGCTCGCCTTGTCAATCTTCATCGGAGCGTGTTGACAAGCGTGCCGATCCCGTCTACCTCCACCTCGATCACATCGTCCCTTTGCATGGGGCCAATGCCCGCGGGCGTACCGGTCGCCACCACGTCGCCGGGCAGCAGCGTCATGCATTCGCTCATCACGCAAAGCAGCTTATCGATGGAATGGATCATGTTCTCCGTATCGGAATCCTGCCGCACCTTCCCGTTAAGGCGGGAGCGAAGCCCCGTGTGCTGCGCGTCGAGCGCCGTTTCGATCCACGGCCCTATGGGACAGAAGGTGTCAAACGCTTTGCCGCGCGTCCATTGTCCCTCGCGCTTTTGAATATCGCGCGCCGTCACGTCGTTTAGGCAGGTATAGCCAAAGATATAGGACGCTGCCGTACCGGGCGCTATGTTGTGCGCGGTCGAGCCTATCACAACGCCCAGCTCCGCCTCGTAATCCACGCGCTCGCTGCACGCGGGATACGCGATCTCGTCCCCGGGGCCTATCACGCAGGTATTGGGTTTGATAAAAAGCAGCGGCGCTTCCGGCACGTCGGCTGTGCCATCCGCCATCTCAGCCACATGGTCGCGGTAGTTTTTGCCCACGCACACCACCTTGGACGGCGTGCAGGGCGCGAGCAGACGCACCTGCGAAAGGGGCAGTTTCTCGCCCGTAAAGACGAGACCGTCAAAGGGCGCGCCCTCGATAGGATAGACCGTATCCCCCCGAAGCTCGGCGTAGCACGTCCGGTCTTCAACCAAAAAGCGTACGATGCGCATCATCATGTCCTCCGTTTTGCAGAATATGCTCCATTATATATGTTTTTGCGCGTTGGTACAATCCCGGCGCAAAAAAAGAGGACGCCGCGTGGACGTCCTCCTGTTTCGGTTCGTTTTAGATCAGGTTGTCGCCTGTCTCCGGGTCGAAGACGTGCGCTTCGTTGCCGCCGAAGATAAAGTTGATGCTGCCGCCGAAGCGGAAGCCCTGCTTATACTCCTCGGGAAGATCGACGGTGTTGAGCACCATCACGACGTCCTTGCCGTCCATGTTGACGTGCAGATGGATCTGCGAACCCATCATTTCGGAAACGTCAACGGTGGCATGCAAGCCCTCGCCCGCCTTGCAAAGCGCGATATGCTCGGGACGCACGCCCAAGGTGACGCCGCGGGTCTCCACGCCGTTTGCCTTAAGGGTCGCGCACCTGTCTTCGGGCAGCGCCACGCGGCACTTGTTGATCTCCACAAAGTATGTATCGCCGTCGCGCACCAGCTGCGCGTCGTTAAAGAAGTTCATCTGCGGGGTGCCGATGAAGCCGGCAACGAACAGATTCGCGGGATGGTTGAACACCTCCTGCGGGGTGCCGATCTGCTGGATGAAGCCGTCGCGCATGATGACGATACGGTCGCCCAGCGTCATAGCTTCGGTCTGGTCGTGCGTAACATAGACGAAGGTGGTATCGATGCGCTGGCGCAGCTTGATAAGCTCGGCGCGCATCTGGTTCCTCAGCTTCGCGTCCAGGTTGGAAAGCGGCTCATCCATCAAAAAGACCTGCGGCTCACGAACGATGGCGCGGCCGATGGCGACACGCTGGCGCTGGCCGCCGGACAACGCCTTGGGACGGCGGTTGAGGTATTCGGTAATACCAAGAATTTCCGCCGCTTCCTTCACCTTGCGGTCGATCTCATCCTTGGGGGCTTTCTTAAGCTTTAAGGAGAACGCCATGTTCTCATATACGGTCATGTGCGGATACAG
Source organism: uncultured Oscillospiraceae bacterium (assembly GCA_964571055.1). Taxonomy (GTDB): domain Bacteria; phylum Bacillota; class Clostridia; order Christensenellales; family CAG-138; genus JAQVRG01. Next base: position 26,987 of record CAZNAL010000003.1, read on the forward strand.
CGCGTAGTTTTGGAAAACCATGGCAATATCGCGATCCTTGGGCGCAACGTCGTTGACCAAACGGTCGCCGATGTACAATTCGCCCTCTGTGATTTCCTCCAAGCCGGCGATCATGCGCAGCGTGGTGGATTTTCCGCAGCCGGAGGGGCCGACCAGCACGACGAATTCCTTGTCCGCAATGTCAAGGTCAAACGCCTGCACCGCCACGACGCCTTCGTCGGTGATCTGCAAATTGTTCTTCTTTTCCGATTCTTCGCCCTTGTTCTTCTTGCGCGCTTTTTTGTCTTCCGTCGTCGCGGGGTAGATCTTCTTGATGTTGCGTAGTTTCAGACTTGCCATAGTTCCCGGCTCTGGCGAACACGCCTCCGCGTAGAACGCCTCGCTTCCCGAAAAAAATCGGTGAAGCATTGCGACAGGTCTCCACACTGCCGCACCGCAAGCCGCTGCGGTAAAAACCCTCTCTTTCTTTTCGTACCCGCCGCCATGGGGGTGGAGTGACGACAGGCCGTATTTTGATTTCGGTTGCCCGAAATTGAAAACACATACCCTTGGAATTTTATCCAACTATCAGTATACGGTACGGCCGTGTACTTTGCAACCGTTTTTTCAGCGTCCCTACGCCAAAAGTCCGGTGTAGAGCTGATAGTATTTCCCCTTCATCGCCATGAGCTGCTCGTGATTGCCGCGCTCGATGATGCGCCCCTGTTCCAGCACCATGATGGCCTCCGCGTCCTTGACGGTGGAGAGCCTATGGGCGATCACGAACACCGTGCGCCCCTCCATCAGAGAATCCATGCCCTTTTGTACCAGCGCCTCGGTACGCGTGTCGATGGAGCTTGTGGCTTCGTCCAGTATCATGACAGGCGGGTCGAGCACCGCCGCGCGCGCGATGGAGACAAGCTGCCTTTGCCCTTGGGACAAGCCGCTGCCGTCGCCCTGCAAAACGGTGTTGTAATCGTTGGGCAGGCGCATGATGAAATCGTGTGCGTTTGCAAGCTTGGCTGCGCGCACGACCTCCTCGTCGGTGGCTTCGGGCTTTCCAAAGCGGATGTTCTCCATCACCGTACCCGTAAAGAGGTTGACGTCTTGCAAAACATAGCCCTGCGACGCGCGAAGATCCGCTTTGCGGATGCGGTTGATGTCAATGCCGTCGTAGGTGATAGCACCGTCCTGCAAATCGTAGAAGCGGTTGATCAGATTCGTGATCGTGGTTTTACCCGCGCCCGTAGCGCCCACGAACGCGATCTTTTGACCCGGCTTTGCGTACAGCGTGATATCGTGAAGCACGGTTTTGCCCGGCACATACGCAAAATCCACGTCCGCAAAGCGCACGTCGCCACGCACCTCGACGTAGTTGTTCTCACCGTTGACCTTGGGGCATTTCCACGCCCATGCGCCGGCGCCGTCCTCCGTTTCCGAAAGCGTGCCGTCATCATTTCGCGCTACGCGCGTCAATGTCACCGTACCCGTATCGCTTTCGGGCTTTTCATCCAAGAGCTTGAAGATACGCCCCGCGCCCGCAAGCGCCATCACGACGGAATTCAGCTGCTGCGATACCTGATTGACGGGCATCACGAAGCTTTTGGTCAGCTGCAGGAAGGAAGCGATCGCGCCCAGCGTCAAATGCCCCGCGAAGATCGCGAGCGCGCCGCCGACGATGGCGGAAAGCACATAGAGGAAGTTGCCAAGGTTCCCCATGATGGGCATGAGGATGTTGGCAAATTTGTTCGCGCCCGTTTCGTTTTCACAAAGCGCGTCGTTGCGGCGGTTGAACTCATCCTCGGCGGCCTGCTCGTGGCAGAACACCTTGACGACCTTCTGCCCGTGGATCATCTCCTCGATGTAGCCGTTGACGTCGCCCAGCGACTTCTGACGCTTGACGAAGTACGCGCCGCTCTTGCCCGCAAGCTTCTGCGCGATCCACACCATGAAGGATACGAACGCCAGCACCAGCGCCGTAAGCGCGGGGCTGAGCACGATCATGGCGGCGAGCACCGAGACGATGGTCACGACGGAGGAGATCAGCTGCGGTATGGACTGCGAGATCATCTGCTGCATGGCGTCGGTATCGTTGGTGTAGCAGCTCATCACGTCGCCGTGGGTGTGCGTGTCAAAATAGCGGACGGGCAGCGTCTGCATGCGCGCGAACATGTCGTCGCGCACGGTTTTCAAAACCCCCTGCGAGATCGTCACCATGACGCGGTTGGTGAAAAACGTGGCGGTAATACCCGCCAGATAGATGCACGCCATCACGCCAAGCGCGCGAAGAAGCCCTGCAAACACGGGCGCGGCCTCCAAGAGCAGGGGGGCTATATAGTCGTCGATCAGCTTTTGTAAAAACAGGGACTGCGCAACGCTCGTCAGCGCGCTCACCACGATGCAGCCAAGCACCAGCAGCATCTGCCATTTATACGGCTTCCAAATGCAAAGCAGCAGGCGTTTGAAGGTAGCCGTATCCATATCCTTGAGATTCGCTTTGGGTCCCATGCCCCTGCGGCCGGGTCCGGGCGCTGCGTTACTCATCAAAATCGCCTCCCTTCACTTGGGATTCATAGACCTCTTGGTAGATGGTGTTGGAGCGCAGCAGCTCGTCGTGCGTGCCCACGGCGTCAATGCGGCCGTTATCCATGACGATGATCCTGTCCGCGTCCTGCACGCCGCTGATGCGCTGGGCGATCACGATCTTGGTGGTATCGGGCATCGTGGTCTTCAACGCCGCCTTGATGCGCGCGTCGGTCGCCGTATCCACGGCGCTCGTAGAATCGTCCAATATCAGCACGGCGGGCTTTTTCAAAAGCGCGCGCGCGATGCAGAGCCTTTGCTTCTGCCCGCCCGACACGTTCGTGCCGCCCTGCTCGATGTGCGTTTCATATCCGTCCGGCATCTTGCGGATGAAGTCGTCGGCCTCGGCGATCCTGCACGCCGCCACAAGCTCCTCGTCCGTGGCGTTGGGGTCGCCCCAGCGGAGGTTTTCCGCCACGGTGCCCGAAAACAGCTCGTTTTTCTGAAGCACCATGGACACGGCCTCGCGCAGCGTTTCCAAATCGTATGCGCGCACGTCCCGGCCGCCGACCTTGACTGTGCCCTGCGTCGCGTCGTACAGGCGCGGGATGAGCTGCACGAGCGAAGATTTGCCGGCGCCCGTCCCGCCGATCACGCCTATGGTTTCGCCCGCGCGGATCCTCAGCGTCACATCGCGAAGGCAAAGCTTATTTACATCGCCGGCATAGCTAAAATCAACGTCGTCGAACTCGATGTCGCCGGACGGCTTTTGCCGCACGGGCGCGTCGGGGTTCGCGATATCGCTTTCCTCCTCGAGTATTTCCACCACGCGCTCGCCGCTTGCGCGCGACATGATGAGCATGATAAAGACCATGGAAAGCATCATCAGCGACATCAAAATCTGCATGGAATAGTAAATGATGCTCATCAGCTCGCCCGTCGTCATATCGCCCGCGACGATGAGCCGCGCGCCGAACCAAGCGGCAAGGAGCATGCAGGAATACATGCAAAGCTGCATGAGCGGCCCGCCCAGCGCCGTCGTCTTTTCCGCCTTGGAGAAGTCGCGGTAGATATCCTGCGACACCTTGCCGAACTTCGCCGTTTCATACGCCTCGCGCACGAACGCCTTGACCACGCGAATGCCGCGCACGTTCTCCTGCACGACGTTGTTGAGCGTATCGTACATCTTGAATACGCGCTCGAACACCGGCTTCGCGTGCGTCATGATATAGACCATGCCCAAGGCGAGCACGGGGATGATGCCTACAAAAATAAGCGATATTCTCTCGTTCACCTGAAAGGCCATGATCATGGCAAGCGTGAGCGTCACGGGCGCGCGCACCGCGATGCGGATGCTCATCTGGTACGCCATCTGTAAGCGCGAAATGTCTGTAGTCAAGCGCGTCACGATGCTGGCGGTGGAAAACTTATCGATGCTCTTGAAGGAATAGCCCTGCACCGCATGATACATATCATGCCGCAGGTTTTTAGCGAACCCGCAGGAGGCTGTCGCCGCGAAACGGCCCGCCATCGCGCCGCCAAAGAGCGACACGGCGCACACGCCGATGAGTATGCCGCCGTAGCGAAGGATCGCGTTCATATCGCCCGCGTCGATGCCAAAGTCGATCAGCCGCGCCATGATAAAGGGGATGATGACTTCCATGGTCACCTCCAGCACCATGCACAGCGGCGTTAGCAGGGTGGGTATCTTGTATTCCCGCACACAGGTCAGGAGCTTTTTAATCATAAACTGCTTTGTTTCCTTACTTCCTTAATCATACATCCTTCCTATGATACGGCGAAAAAAGCACCGATGTCAATCGATGCTTCATTATTTCACAATTTCACCATAAAAATCGCGCAAAACAGCCGCTCGGCAAGGGCCTTTAGCGCGCTTTACCCGTTCACGCCTGGGGCGCTGTCTCCTCCTGCGCATCCTCAAAATGCCGGTGCTCGCGAAGCTCCGAAAGCGGCATTACGATGATATGCCCGCGATCGTCGATCAGGTTTTCGGGCAGGAACAGGCGTCCGGGCATGTCTAAGCCCTCGAACCGCACGCCCATAAGCTCTTCGAGCTCCTTCTCCGGCCAGGCGGCCGCCGCGTCGTAAACAGCGGACACGGAGGGCAGCGTATCGTCCGTAAACGTGACTTGGTAGCTTTCCACGCCCGTATCTACGCCGTATTCGTAGGAGACGACGTTCGCTCCCTCGGCGTTGACAAGGCCGTGGATCATGACGAGCGGAACGCCCGCTTTGCGCATGCGTTCGGCCGTAGGCAGTATCTCCTCTTTGGTGACGTCAAACTTCTTGTAAGGCTGCATGGTTTCACTCTCCTGTTCTGCAAAATACTTGGTTTAACATATCCTGGGCAGCTCCGCGCCGGTAAGCTTAGCGAGCATCCGCGTACCCCTTGCGCGCGTTATAAGCAGCACATGGCCCGGGCTTCGCGCGCTCACGTTTCCGATCACGGCGGCGTTTTCGCCGTAGGGCGCGCGCCGGATCAAGGCAAGCGCCTCCTCCGCGCGCTTAGAATCGACCACCGCCACGAGCTTTCCCTCGTTGGCACAATACAGCGGGTCAAGCCCCAAAAGCTCGCACCCCGCGCGCGTTTCCTCCCGTATGGGAATCGCGTCCTCCGTAAGCTCGATGCAAAGCGGCGTATCCTCCACGAACTCGTTGAGCGCCGTCGCGACGCCGCCCCGCGTGGGGTCGCGCAGCACGCGCACAGCTTCCCCCAAGTCCGCAAGAGACGCGCACATCGCCGTAAGCGGCGCGCAGTCCGAACACAGGCTGCTTTTGATCCCCAGCTCCTCGCGGGCAAGCATCACAGCCGCGCCGTGATCCCCCACGAAGCCCGAAACGATCACCGCGTCGCCTTCACACATGCGCGACGGCGAAAGCCCCGGATGCCGGAGCACGCCTATGCCCGCCGTGTTGATGTAAACGCCGTCCCCCTTGCCGCGCTCCACCACCTTGGTGTCGCCCGTAACGATCTGCACGTTCGCTTCTTTGGCGGCCTTCGCGATGGACGCCGCGACATGCCGCAGCTCGGTAAGCGGCAAGCCTTCCTCTAAGATCATGCCAAGCGAAAGATACTTGGGCGCGCCGCCCGCCATGCACACGTCGTTGACCGTGCCGCAGACGCAAAGCTTGCCTATATCGCCGCCGGGAAAAAAACGGGGCGCGATCACAAAACTGTCCGTGCTCATCACAAGCTGCGCGCCGCCCGCAAGTACCGCACCGTCGCCCAAGGCGTTCAAGGCGTCGTTTGCAAAGGCGGGCAGAAAAATCTCCCGAATCAGCGACGCGCTTTTTCTGCCGCCGCTGCCATGATCCATCGTGATCACATCGTTCATACGCTTCCCCCGTACTTGTATCTCGCCGCGCAAGCGCCCTCGCCGGACACCATGCAGGGCCCTATGGGGTCTTCCGGCGTGCATACGCCGAACAGCGGGCATTTTTCGGGCGTCAGCGCGCCCCGTATCACGTCCCCGCAACGGCAGGCCGTCGGTTTCTCTTCTTCAAAGCGCATATCCAGCGCCTTGACCGCGTCAAACGCCGCATAGTCTTCGCTAAGCGCAAGCCCGCTCTGCGGTATCATGCCCATGCCGCGCCAAAGGCTGTCGCAGGGTACAAACACCGCGTCCATCGCCGCCATGGCAAGCGGATTCCCCTCTCTTTGCACGGCGCGGGGATACGCGTTTTCCAAGCGCGGCGCGCCGTCCTTGATCTGCAACAGTAAGCGGTAGACGGCAAGAAGGATATCCTCCGTTTCAAAACCCGCGATCACGGCGGGCAATCGGAGCGTGCGCGCGACATACTGAAATCCGTCCTCGCCCAGAACGCTCGCCACATGCCCCGGGCATAAAAGCCCGTCCACGGCGAAATCCGGGCTTGCCGCCAGCGCGTAAAGCGCGGGCTTTAAGCGCTTGAGCATGGAAAGCAGATAGAAGTTTCTAACGCCGGTCTCCTTCGCCGCACGCACGGCGATGGCCGTCCCCGGCGCTGTCGTTTCAAACCCCACGCCCAAGAAAACCACGCTTTTGTCCGGGTTTTGCCGCGCAAGCTCCACGGCGTCCATGGGCGAATACACCATCCGCACGTCTGCGCCCAGCGCCCTTCGCTTTAATAGGCTGTCCCCGCGCGCCGAGCCCGGCACGCGCAGCATATCGCCATAGCTTGTGAGGATCACGTCCCGCCGCGCGCTAAGCGTCAGGCACGCGTCGATATCCCTCGCGGGCGTTACGCAAACGGGGCAGCCGGGACCGGAGAGCAGCGTGACCTTGGGCGCAAGCAGCGGCTTCAGCCCCGCTTTGGCGATCGCCATGGTGTGTGTGCCGCACACCTCCATCAGCGTCGCGTTCGGCGCGTCCACTTCCCGTATCGCCCGCAGCAGCGCCTCAAGTTCCGGCATTTTCTACCTCCCGCCACGCCGCGAGGTTCTTTTCCGCCTCCTCCGCGCGCAAGCGTTCGATGGCAAAGCCCGCGTGCACGATCACATAATCCCCGACCTTGGGTTCCTTGATAAAATCGACCCGCACGACGCGTGTCAGCCCAGCGGCTTCGCCCACAGCCTGCGCGCCGTCAACGCTTAATAGTTTCAGCGGTATTGCCAAGCACATCCTGTTGCCTCTTTTCTTCCTTCTCCCGCGCCGCTTGCGCCCTTTGCGCATCGGCGATCACCGTCTGCCCGAACGCGACGCCCTCGTCGTTGGTGGACACCCTTTGGTGATGATAAACCGTAAAGCCCGCGCGCGCAAGCCCTTCGATCACCTGCGGAAGCAGCTTCTGATTTAAAAACACGCCGCCGGAGAGCACAACGTCGCCATATCCCGTGTCCTCGCGGATCATAAGGCACATTTTCACCGCCATATCCGCAAGCGTTTTAATGAAGCGTCCGGCGATTTGCCCCGCGTCCACGCCCGCGTGCTGTTCTTCGCACAAGGCGGAAAGCATGGGGCGCGTATCGAACAAATACATGCCGTTTTCAGTTTCCACGCGGATGGGATACGCCCGATCCGCCTTTTGCGCCATGGTTTCCAGCAGCACCGCCGCCTGTCCCTCGTAGGAGACGCCCTCGCGCCCCGTCAGCAGCGCGTACACGCCGTCGAACAGCCTTCCCATGCCGGAGGAGCGCGGGCAGTTCACGTCCGCTTGCAGCAGCCTCCGTATCGCCGCGTACTTTTCTGCGTCGCAGCACGCGGGCACGTTTTCCCCCGCGTCGAAAAGCAGCGCCGCACCGACGCGGTAAATCTCCTTCACGGCCTTGTCGCCGCCCGCAAGCGGTATCGGGCGCAGGCTGCCCGCGCGGGTAAAGCCTGTGTAATCGCCCGTCAAGAATTCACCGCCCCATATCGTCCCATCCGTACCGTAGCCCGTGCCGTCCCAAATCACGCCGATGCAGGGCTTTTCCAAGCCGTTGTCCGCCATGCAGGCGGCCATATGCGCGTGGTGGTGCTGCACCGGGTACAGCGGCAGCCCCTTTTCTTTGGCGCGCGCCGTGGCGTAGGCGGTGGAAAGATAGTCCGGGTGCATATCGCAAGCCAAGGCTTGGGGCGTTATATCGAACAATTTTTCAAAGTGCGCGATCTGGCGCGTGTAATGCTCGAGCGTCTCATAATTCTTCAGATCGCCTATATGCTGGCTCAAGAAGGCGTCCCGTCCCCGCGAGAGCGCGAAGGAAGCCTTTTGCTCCGCGCCGCAGGCGAGGATGCCGTCCGCTGCAAACGGCAGCGTCTCGGGCGCGGGCGCGCAGCCCCGCGAACGCCGGATGGGGTAGGGTTTCCCGTCAAAGAGCGCGTAGAGTGAATCGTCACAGCAAACGTGAATCTCCCTGTCGTGCAGCAAAAACCCGTCCGCAATGCCCGAAAGCGCTCGCAGCGCGTCCTCGTTTTTATAGAGGATGGGCTGGTCAAAGAGGTTCGCGCTGGTCATGACGAGCGCGTGCAGCGCCCCGTCCAACAGCAGCACATGCAGCGGCGTATAAGGGAGCATCACGCCAAGGTATTCGTTCTCGCTTACATAGAGCAGGTTCGACGCGTCGCGCTTTTTGAGCAGCACGATGGGGCGCGCCGGGCTTACAAGCAGCTTTTTCGCTTCGGCAGACACCTCGCACAGCGCCGTTACCGCGTCCATATCGCGGCACATCAGCGCAAAGGGGCGCTCGTCCCGCTGCTTGCGCTTGCGAAGCGCATGTACCGCATCCTCATTGCGCGCGTCGCAGGCAAGGTGTATGCCGCCCAAGCCCTTCACGGCAACAAGCTTCCCCGAAGCAAGATACGCCTGCGCGTTTTCAATGGCGTCGCCGTTGACAACCGTGCCGTCCGCGTTCAGGAAAAAGGCGCGGGGGCCGCAGGCGGGGCAGCAGTCCGGCTGCGCGTGATACCGGCGGTTTTGGATATCCCCGTACTCCGCGGCGCAGGAAGCGCACATGGAAAACGCGCTCATGGTGGTGTTGCACCGGTCATACGGCACGTCCCTGACGATGGTAAAGCGCGGGCCGCAGTTGGTGCAGTTGATGAAGGGATAGCGGTACCGCCTGTCGGCGGGGTCGAGAAGCTCCCGCAAACAGTCCGCGCAAATGCCGACGTCCGGGGAAACCAGCGCGTGCTTATGCGCGAGCGCTTGGCTTTGTTCGATGCGAAAATCCGTAAAGGGCGGCACGTCCGCCATCGTTACCGTCACGGACTCGATATGCGCAAGCGGCGGCGGATTTTCCTTGAGCGCCGAAAGGAACACGTCCACGCGTTCCCTGTCGCCTGTGAGCAGCAGCTCCACGCCGTCCGACGTGTTGCGCGCCCGCCCGCACAGCCCGTAGGCTGAAACCAACATGTGCAGGAAGGGGCGAAAGCCCACGCCCTGCACAATGCCGCGTATTTCGATCTTATAGGTCAGCGTATCGCCCAACGCCCGTTACGCCTCCGCCTTGGGAACGGCCTGTACGGGCGGCTTGGGCGGTATCACGGGCTTTTTCTTGACGAAGGTGCCGCTGACGATCAGATCGGCGGGATCCGTCGATACCATAACGTAATCCTCCGTGAGCTTGATAGCCTTCTTTACGCAGAAATCGGCGCAGGTGCGGCAATAGGTGCAGGAACCCAAATCGAAGGAGAGGGTGATCACGTCGTCGCCGTCCTCGTTCTTGACGACGGTCTTCGTGATCGCGGCGGGCGCGCAGACGCGCATGCACATGCCGCAGTTGACGCACAGCGTCGGATCGTAGCTGATGCGTCCGCGGTACTCCGGCGCGGCGGGCGGTATTTCCTTCGGGAAGGAAACGCGGGTCGCCGGCTTCTTAAAAAGGTTTTTGATCGCTTCTTCCAAATACGGCAGCACCATATCAGTTTTCCCCCCTTTTCTCCTTCAGTATGCGCGTTGCTTCCACAAGCCCCGCCATGATGGCCTCGGGCTTGGGCGCGCAGCCGCATACCTCCACGTCCACATGCGTGAGGTTCTTCAACGGCCCCTCGACGGAATAGCTGCCCTTAAAAACGTTGCAGGACTGCGGGCAGGAACCAATAGCCACCACGACTTTGGGGTCCGGCGCCTGCGCGAGCACGCGCAGCACGCGTTCCTTGGTTTGGCTCGTCACGGGGCCTGACACCACGATGATGTCCGCGTGCCGGGGCGTTCCCGCCAGCTTAAAGCCGAAGCGCTCCGCGTCGTAACGCGGCGTAAGGCAGGCGACGATCTCGATATCGCACCCGTTACAGGAGCCGGCGTTGACATGGAAGAGCCACGGCGATTTACCCGCGCTTTTTTTGATGAGCTTTTTAAACATAACCTACACCCCCTAGACGCCAAGCCATACCAGCGCAAAGCTGCAAATGGCGAGCCCGGTCACGGTAGTCCAGTAGAATTTGAACGTCTGCTCCACCTTAAGGCGCGCGCAGATCGCGTGCGGAAGCGTGATGGACACGAACATGACGGCCAAGCATTCCGCTAAAAAGATCACAACATCCAAGAGGAACATGCCCGTTCCCCGGCCGCCCAAAAACAGCGCCGTAAAGAGTGCTGGCATCACGAAGGTCTTGAGCGCCGCGTTGAGCTTGAACACCGCGAGCGGCCTTCCGCTGTACTCGCAAAGCGGCCCCTCGCAGATCTCCGTCTCCGCCTCCGCGATATCGAAGGGATGCGAACCCACCTCGCAGGGGATCACCAGCAGCATGGCGACAGCCGCCGGCAGCATGCTCCAATGCGCGATGTTGGGGCCGAAATAGGCCTGATACAGCTCGATCTCGGCAAAGGAGAAGGTCACGCCGCCCACGCCCGAAAGCTTGCCGACCGTCAGCAGGATCAGCGCAAGCGGCAGCTCATACGCGATGATCGCCACCATCTCACGCGAAATGCCCACGCCCGCATACGGGGAGCCGGACGCGGCGCCGCCTACGATCAGCGCAAGCGAGGGAATGCACAGCAGGTATAAAATCACCACAACGTCCGCCACGCCGTTCATGGGCATGAACAGCTTGATGGGGATAAAAAGCGCGATGGTGATAAGGCTTAAAAAGCCCACGACGGGCGCCGCCAAGAACGCCTTTTTGTTCGCCGCCGCCGGAATGATGGTCTCCTTGCCGACGAGCTTAAAGAAATCGTAAACGGGCTGCAGGACGGGCGGCCCCACCCTGCCCTGCATGCGCGCGACCAGCTTGCGGTCGATACCGGAGAGCAAAAGCCCCGCCGTCACGCAAAACAGAAGCCCGGGGAATATGAGTATGTAGAACAGAATCGTCAGAATCGTCGTCATCTGCGCACCCCCTTACAGAAACAGGAACATATACGCCACGGTAACAGCCACCGCCACGACGCCCCATAGGGCGTAATCGTTGACCACGCCGCTGTGCGCGTCATGCATGAAGCTGAAATAATGCCGCATGTTGTGTTTGAAGCCCCAGAAGAGATCCGCGCCGCCCACCTGCGAATATTCGCTTGCTTCGCCGCCGAAGAAGGTGTCGTACTTGGGTTCCACCGCTTCGCCCTGCACGCGCTTTCCACGCGCCTTGCCGCCCGTAACGGATACGATGGTGAACGCAAGCAGCAAGATCAAAAGCAGGATGATCCATGTGATGGGCTCGTAATAGCCAAGGGTGTTAAACTGCGCGACAGGGGCGGTAACGGGTATGGTCGCGATGCGCTGCGCGTAGCCCGCGCCCATCATGGCGTCGATATAGTCGCCCGCGTGCAGCGCCGCCGCCGCGGCGGGGCCTGAGAGGTAATTGACCACAACGCTCGGGAAAACGCCCGTGAGTATGCACAAGCCGCCGAAGATCCACATAGGCGCGCGCATGGCCGCCGGCGCTTCCTGCGTATCCTTGAGCGCGTCGGGCAGCTGGCCGAAGAACACGGACTGCGCGACCTTAACAAAGGACGCGAGCGTCAGCACGCTCGTCACAAGCGCCACGAGCACGACAACGATGTAGAACAGATTGCCCGTTTCCGCCGCGCGCTGGTACACAGACTGATAAATCAGCCACTTGGACGCGAACCCGTTAAAGGGCGGTATACCGCTGATGGACGCGGCGCCGATCAAAAACAGGGCGCAGGTCTTGGGCATGCGCTTTGAAAGCCCGCCCAGCTCGTCGAGCTTGGTCGTGCCCGTTTGGTGCAGCACGCAGCCCGCGCAGAGGAACAGAAGACCCTTGAATATGGTATGGTTCATGGCGTGGTATAACCCCGCCGCCAAGCCGAAAGCGCTCGAAAGCCCCACCGCCGTAATAACGTAGCCGATCTGGCTGATGCTGTGGAACGCGAGCAGGCGCTTGAAATCATGCTGCGCAAGCGCCATCGTGACGCAGACGAACATGCTGATCGTGCCAAGCAGCACTAAGAACACCTGCACGGCGCTTTGATCCATGGCGCGGAACACGCAGTAGCAGACGCGGATGATGCCGTACACGCCGGTTTTCGTCAACACGCCGGAGATGATGACCGAGATGGAGCTGGGCGCCGTGCCGTGCGCGTCCGCCGCGATCGGGTGATAGGGGACCAAAAACGCCTTGCAGGCAAAGCCCACGATCAGAAGGCCGAATGCCAGGATGGAGCTTGGCATGGCCGTGCCGCTGATGAGCGCGGAAAGCTGCGCCAGGTTCAGCGTGTGGTACTGCAAATACAGCATCGCTGTACCGGAAAGGATGCAGGTAGAACCGATGGAGCCGATCACGAGGTATTTGAAGGCGGCCTCAAGCGCCCCCGGCATGAAGTTGCGGTAGGCCGTGAGCGCCACGGCCGCGAACGTCATGATCTCCACCATCACGTAGATGTTGAACAGGTCGCCCGACAACACAAGACCCAGCACGCCGCCGCCCAGTACCAGATAAAGCGTATAGTACTTGCTGCGCGCGTCGTCATACTCCAAATATTTGAAGGAATACAGCGCGCTCACCAACACCGCGAGGCTGACGACAAGGCCGAAAAACAGGCTCAGCGCGTCCACCTCAAGGGCGATGCCGATGGCGTAATCCGCCACGGGCTTCCATCCGCCCAGCCAGTAGGAGATGATCTCGCCGTCGAACATGACGGGCTTGATGAGGCAGCACAGCAGCGTAAAAGACGTCACGACGGAGAGCGTTACGACGCAATTGTGCACAACGCGGTTACGGATGAGGGAACTGATAAAGGAACCTAAGAACAACGCGAAAATCGCAAGAACCGGAAAATGCTGCATCATCCTCTCAGCCTCCTTATCTCGCGCGCGTCGAGCGTGTTATACTCCTCGCGCATGCGCACCACCAAGGAAAGCGCAAGCGCCGTCACGCACGCGCCGATAACGATGCTCGTAAGCGTGAGCGCCTGCGGGATGGGATCTACAAAGAACATGCCCGGATCAAGCTCGTTCACCGTGAAGATGGGCGCCGTGCCGCCGGGGTTGAAGCCGACGCTTACGATGAGCAGATTCACGCCGTAATCCACGATGCTCAAGCCGATGACGATCTTGATAAGATCCGTTTTGAAGATCAGGGTGTAGAACCCCAGCACGATCAGAAAGATCGCCGCGATGTAATTCACAAGAATCATTCGTCCAACACCTCGCTTACCTCGCCTTCTATATCCGCATCCGGCGAAAGGATGCTAAGCATCATCAGGATCAAAAACGCGATGCCCGTAAGCACCTTAAATCCTACGGCAAAGTTCATATAGGAGATCGTGCCGCCGCTGAAGAGCTCGCCGCGATTGCCGATGGTATAGAATACGTTCTGCGCGAACGAACCGCCCGAGAGGATGCCGATGAGCGCGATCACGATATAGATGATCGCCGCGACGGATTCGCAGTTGTGCAGTATCTCCAGATTGAAGGTACGCATGGCCATCCTGTAGCCGTAGGCCAAGTAGATCATCACGACCACCGACGCCACCAGCACGCCGCCCTGAAAGCCGCCGCCGGGGCTGATATTGCCGTGCAGGATCACGCAAAGGCCCATGACCAGCGCGATGGGCGAAAAGATGTCCGCGCCCGTGCGGGCGATCACATGCCGTTCCTTATAGAATTTCTTGCCGCCCCTGCGCTCCTCGGCCAGCGCCGCGCCCTCGCGCACGCCTTCTCTGTCCTTGATTTCCTCGCTCATGCCTCGCGCGCCTCCTTCCTGCGTTTGTTTTCACAGTTGCTGTGGCGCAAAATCACCATCGCGCCCGTGATCGCCGTAAAGAGCACGAAGGATTCGCCCAGCGTATCGTACCCTCTAAAATCGAACACGACGGCCGTAACGGCGTTTGTTGTGTTGGTCTTGGACAGATCCTCCATGATGATAACGGAGGCCGCGCCGTCCGCGTCGGAAAGGTCGTAGCTTTCGGGGTTTTCGTAAAGCTCCGACACATCGATGGAGGCCGCCGTGTTGGTGGAGAGCATATCGGACATGCCCCGCCCCGCGTAGAAGCCCGCGAGCAGCAGCACCGCGAGGGAGATCACGGCGACGGTTTTCTTGATCTTACTCATTTTTTACCGCCCTCCTTTGTCTTTCGCAGCGTGATCACAAAGATCACAGTGGTGAGCACCGCCCCCACCGCCGCCTCCGCGATCGCCACGTCCGGCGCTTGGAGCAATATGAACTCCAGCGCCGTGAAAGCGCCCGCCGTGCCCAAGGCGATAATGGACGAAAGGGACTTTTCAAACTGCACAGCCAGCACAGCCGACACCACGATGCCGATAATGACCAGCGTATTGAGTACGAAGATGATGTTACTCGTCATACGGATCGTCCTCCTTAAAATCGTCTATGACCATCGGGCGCTTGGGTCGAAGCCCACGCCGGTACGCGCCCTTGCAGAGCGCATGGCCGCTGATGGGATTGGTAAAGAGCACGAACGCCATCACCACGCCGAGCTTTACGGCCATGGCGGCGTTTTTCTCCACAAAGATCGCGTAGAGAAGCGTACCGACCGCCACGCCGATCACGCCCATCGTGGCGATGCAGGTGCTCGCCTGCATGCGGCAGTAGGTGTCAGGCATCCGGATGACGCCGATCGTTCCCGCAAGCGCAAAGAACGCGCCCACAAAAATGCAAACGTCAATGATGATTCGTAAAGCAAGGCTCATAGGCGACCTCCTATATAGCGGGCGATCAGCACGGTGCCGATGAAGCCCAAGAGCGCTACCACAAGCGCGATGTCCAAATACCCGCTGCGTCCGCTGTATACGGCGTAGAGCATCAGCGCCGTGGTGAGGAGAATTTCGATGGCGTCAGCGGTCAGCGCGCGATCGACCGCGTTGGGACCTTTGATGATGCGCAAAAACAGCAGCAGCGCAAGAAACACAAAGAAGATAGCAAAGATCAACAGCTCTGTCATCATGGCTATATCCTCCCGATCCATTTTTCCAGCCGGCCTTTGATCATTTCGCCGGCCGCTTCACGATCCGTGGTCTGTACGTCGATCCAGTGGATATAGATCCACACCTCTTCCTCGCCGTTTTCGCCCTTGCTCTCCGCCGTCGCCATGGTGATGGTACCGGGCGTAAGCGTGATGGCGTTTGCCAAAAACGCGAGGCCGTAATAGGTGTTGCGTTTGGTGGGCACCCGGATAACGCCCGGGTTCACGCCCATATCGCGCTTGAACACGCGCTTTGCCACATCCCAATTCGCCTTGACGATCTCGCTGAAGAGCACGACGAACCAATAATAGATCAATACGAAAAAGTGAATGGGATTGAAAAAGTAAAACGCGTTGTCCTTGACGAGCATCCTTCCCGTAAAGCACCCCACGACGATCGCCACCACCGCGCCCGTGATCAGCTCCTTGGGGTCTGTAGACCAAGTGAGCAGGATCCACGCCGCGAAGCACATCGCCGATGTACCCACAATCGCCGCGATTCTGTGTCCTTTCAGGCTTTTTGTTTTGCTTTCCAAAGGTACACCCCCCTTTTTGATTCCGAATCAGACCTGTAATCCGGTATTCGCTATTCGATTTCCACGCTCTCCACCGTGAATTCCGTGCCGGAGAGCAGCTCGAGATTCGCGCTTTTACAGCGCGGGCATTGGATATTGCGTTTTTCGATGACGCTTTTTGTTCCGCAGTCCCGGCAGCGCACCGTCGCGGGCGTTCTCGTTTCCGTGATCCGCGCGCCGCGTGCGATCGTGCCCTCGCTTGCAATGTCGAAGTACGCGCGCACATAGGACGGCAATACGTCCGAAAAATCGCCCAGCCGCAAATGAATGGCAAGTATCCGCTTGGCGCCGTTCTTTTCCGCCGCGTCCAAAGCGATCCGCAGGATGCTTTGGGTGATCGCCATCTCGTGCATGGCTATCTGTCCAAACAGCTAAAGCACGGGTCGATGCTCGCCACGATCAGCCCCGCGTCCGCCACGGTGTTCTCCTTTAGCATCACGGGTACCGTGGGCGCGTTTCTAAAGGTAGGCACATGGATGGACACGCGCGCGTTGGTCTGTCCCCCGTCGGATACTACCTTGTAGGTGAGCTGGCCGCGCGGCGCTTCGTGCCGCACCACATATTCGCCGGCGGGCACCTTGGGCATCTTGTTGCCGAGGTTGATGGGGCCTTCCGGCAGCGTGTCAAGCGCCTGCCGGATGATCTTCATGCTCTCGTAGCACTCCAGCACACGCACCACTGCGCGGGCGAACACGTCGCAGGAGGGCCACACGGGTATGTTGAAATCAAATTCGTCGTAGCAGGAGTACGGCGCGTCCTTGCGCACGTCGATGGACACGTTGCTCGCTCTCGCGTGCGGCCCCACCGCGCCCAGGCGTATCGCGTCCTCCGTCGTCATAACGCCCACGCCCTGCGTGCGCATGGCGATGGTTTTGTCCGTAAGAAAGATCTCCTTGATGCGATCCAGCGCGATCTCCATCTTGAGGAGGCCTTCCATGACGGAAGCGCGCATCTCGTCGCTGACGTCCCTGCGGGCGCCGCCGATGGTCACCATGGCGTAGTTGACGCGGTTGCCCGTGAGCGCCTCGAGAAGATCCATCACGGCCTCGCGCTCGTTGAAGATGTGCATAAACAGGCTGTCATGGCCTATGATGTGCGCCGCGATCCCCAGCCACAGGAAATGGGAATGCAGCCGCTCCAGCTCCTCCACGATCACGCGGATGTAAGCCCCGCGCTTGGGAACCTCCGCCTGCATGACGCCCTCTACGCCCATGGCGTAGGTCAGCGCGTGCGAATGCGAGCAGATGCCGCATACGCGCTCCACCAGCACCAGGGTTTGGATGTAATTGCGCTCCGTCGCCAGCTTTTCGATGCCGCGATGGTTATAGCCTACAAACACGTCCGCGCCGGTGATCACCTCGCCCTCCACGTAAACCTTGGCGTGGATGGGTTCCTCAAGCGCCGGATGATAGGGGCCAATGGGTATGATATAGCTCATAATGCCTCCTGAAATGGATGATGCTTTATCGATAAGCAAATTGAGAAAACAAATGCCTTACGAAAATATTATACGCATTTTCATGTATCTTTCAAGCGTTTTACAAAATTTAAAACGTAATTTGAACAAGTAGTTGAATCGACAATCCCGTTAATTGTTTAACAATATATTTCTTCACAATGCCGAGCCGCCGCCCTCTTTGAATTGTTTTCAGAACGGCGCCGCTTTGTCTTTTCCTCTTTTTTCCCCGTTATTCTGAAAACTTTTTTCTTGTAAATTATTTTCTGATTTGGTTATAGCTTCATTCCCGTCCGCCGCATACCTCGCGAAAAACGCCGTTCCTTTGGCGTGTGTAAGTTCCTATGCACAACGCCCGATTTTATGCTATACTGAAAATCATCCATCATATCTGTTTCATGTTATTAAACACGCGGGAGGATCCAATGCGGGGTTTCCATTTACGGCACGGCATGCTCTTGGGCGCGGCCTCCGCCGCGACGCAGATCGAGGGCGGCGACACAAACAACAGTTGGTACGATTGGTACAAGCGGGGGCATATTCGCGACGGCAGCGATCCCTCCATCGCGACGGAGCATTACGCGCGCTATCGCGAGGACGCGCAGCTTATGGAGGAGATGGGCCTGCAAACCTACCGCTTCGGCGTGGAGTGGAGCCGCATCGAACCCGCGCCGGGGCAATATGACGAAGCGGCTATCGCGCATTACCGCGCGGAGATCGAGGATATGCGCTCCCGCGGGATCAAGCCGCTTTTGACGCTGCACCACTTTACCAATCCCCTGTGGTTTGAAAGCATGGGCGCGTTTACCAAGCGCGAAAACGACAAATACTTCCTTGCGTTTGTAGAAAAGGCCGTGCAGAGCTTCGGCGACCTCGTCAGCGAATACATCACCGTCAACGAGCCCAACGTCTACGCGCTGGGCGGCTACATGACGGGGGAATGGCCGCCGGGCGTCCGCTCCTTCGGCCAGTACCGAAAGGTGCTCACGCGCATGGCGGCGCTGCACATCCAAAGCTACGCGCGCATCCACAGCATTCGCAAAGCTATGGGGTATAACGATACCAAGGTGAGCTTTGCAAACCACCTCCGCGTGTTCCAGCCGAAAAATCCCCGCGATCCGTGGCACCGCTTCTGCACATGGTTTTGCGAGAAATCCTTTCAGGACGCGTCCACACGCGCCATGTGCAAGGGGGAAGTCACCTTCCCCCTGTGTAAAGACCCCGCCATACTGCCGGGGGAATGGTGCGATTTTATCGCCGTCAATTACTATTCCCGTTCCACGATCCACCGCCTGAGCAGCGATTTCGCGACGGGCGTGCCCGTCAACGACCTTGGCTGGGAAATCTATCCGCAGGGGATCGCGGAGGCCGCGCGCTATGCCTACGCGCTTCTCCCCCGCCCCATCTACATCACGGAAAACGGCACCTGCGACAACGCGGACGCGTTTCGCGCGCGCTATATCTATGAGCATCTCAAGGCGCTGAGTGAAAGCGGTCTGCCCGTGGAACGCTATTATCACTGGTGCTTCTGCGACAATTTCGAGTGGCTCGAGGGCGGCAGCGCCCGCTTCGGCCTTGTGCACACGGATTACGCGACGCAGGAACGCACGGTCAAAAAAAGCGGCCGCTTTTATAGCGAGATCATAAAAAACCAAGGCGTTACAGAAGACATGTACGCGGCATATTGTCAGGTCGAATACAATCGAAACGAGGCGTAAACGTATGGAAAAATGGTGGAAAGAGCGCGTTGTATACCAAGTCTACCCCCGCAGCTTTCAGGACAGCAACGGCGACGGCATGGGGGATCTTCCCGGCGTCACTTCGCGCCTTGATTATCTAAAGGCACTGGGTGTTGGCATCTTGTGGTTAAGTCCCGTCTACGCGTCGCCGGGGGACGACAACGGCTACGACATCAGCGATTACCAAGCCATCGACCCGCGTTTCGGCACGATGGAGGACATGGACGCGCTGCTTCGGGAGGCCAAGGCGCGGGATATCCGGATCGTGATGGATCTTGTGGTCAACCACACCTCCACCAGCCACGAATGGTTCCAAAAGAGCCGCCGCCGCATCCCGCCCTATACGGATTACTACATTTGGCAGCCGGGCAAAAACGGCAAAAAGCCCAACAACTGGACGGGCTTTTTCGGCGAGGACTGCTGGGTGTTCGACGAGGTGCGCGGCGAATACTATCTGCACCTCTTCGCAAAATCGCAGGCCGATCTCAACTACCACAACGCAAACGTCGTCGAGGAGGTCAAAAACGTTATGCGCTTTTGGCTTGATAAGGGCGTTTCGGGCTTCCGCTGCGACGTGATCAACGTTTTGTATAAGGACAGCCTCGCTTCTTCCCGCAAGCGGCTCATCCTCACGGGGCGCGAGCACTACCTCACGCTCCCCGGCACGCACGCGATCCTGCAGGAGCTCCGCCGGGACGTGCTCGCCGGCTACGACTGCTTCACCGTGGGCGAGACCTGCTTTGTAACGCCCAAGGAGGGGCGCGACCTTTGCGAACCGGCGCGCGGCGAGCTTGACATGATCTTCAACTTCGAGCATATGGAGACGGATCAGTATTTCGTCAAATGGTTCCACCGCAAGTTCAGCGCCCGGCGCTTGGGCGAAGCGCTCGCGCGCTGGCAAACGGCGCTTACATGGAGCGCCGTCTATTTTGAAAATCACGACCAGCCGCGAAGCGTCTCCCGCTTCGGCGACGACGGACGCTTTCACGACGAATCCGCCAAGATGCTCTGCACCCTGCTTTTAAGCCTGCGCGGCACGCCTTATATCTATCAGGGGCAGGAGCTTGCCATGACGAATTTCGATTACACGAGCATGGCGCAGCTTGACGACGTGGAGTCGAAGAACATCGACCGCCTGCTCAAGCGCTTGGGCTTTTCCGAAAGAGCGCGCTTTGGCAAGATGCGGCGCACCAGCCGCGACAACGCGCGCACGCCCATGCAGTGGACGGCGGCGCCCAACGCGGGCTTTACCCCGCCCGGCGTCAAGCCGTGGCTCGGCGTCAACGCCAACCACACGCGCATCAACGCGGAAGCGCAGATGGCGGACGAAAACTCGGTATGGCATTATTATAGGAAGATGCTTGCGCTGCGCGCGGCGTCGCCCGCGCTTTTATACGGCGATTTTAAGCTCCTTGCGGCGACGGACGCGCTGTTCGCGTTTGCGCGAAGCTACGAAGGGGAACAAAGGATCGTGCTGTGCAGCTTTTGTAAAACGGCACAAAGCGTGCCGTATCGCGGCGAAGTCTGCCTAAACAGTTACGGAAAGGACGCTTTTGACGGCGTGCTTCTGCCCTACGAGGCGGTGATCCTTCGAGGGGAGGGCGGCGCATGATTTCGTATGCGGACGGCGTATTCCGCCTTTCCACCGCGCGCACGAGCTATTGGTTCCGCACGACCCCCTACGGTCATTTGGAGCATGTCTATTACGGCGAACGTCTAAACGACGACGACCCTATAGCGCCGCTGCTCTTGAAACGCACGGCGGAGGTGGGATCAAGCGTCCTCTACGACCCGAAGGATAACCTGTATTGTCTCGACGTGCTGCCGCTTGAGTGGTCGGGTATGGGCACGGGCGATTTTCGCCACGCGCCGATGGAGTGCAAAATGCCGGACGGCAGCTTCGTATGCGATCTAACCTACGTTACGCACAGCGTAACGGCGGACGCAGGCGCGATGGAAGCGCTGCCCTGCGCGCACGGCGCGGCGGAAACGCTCTGCGTGACCCTTCGCGACGCGTTGCTGCAAATCGAGCTTCGCCTTTATTACACCGTCTTTTCGGACTGCGACGTGCTGTGCCGCCGCGCCGAGCTGCAAAATGACAACGCCGCGCCGCTGACCATCCGGAGTCTGATGAGCGGCATGGTGGATCTGCCGGACGATAACTACAGCCTGCTGACCCTTTCGGGCGGCTGGATCAAGGAGGCGCACCGCCGCGATGCGGCGCTTCCCTACGGGCTGATCGTCAACGAGTCCGTCACCGGCGCGTCCTCCAACCGCAAAAATCCCGCGTTCGCGCTGTACGCGCCGGGCTGCACGGAGGAACGCGGCCGCGTGTTCGGCTTCAACCTTTTCTACAGCGGCAATCATTACGCCGGGATCGAGCGCGGTGAAGGCGGACTTGTGCGCGTGATGCAGGGCGTTAACCCCACGGCCTTTTCTTGGACGCTCAAGCAGGGCGAAAGCTACGAAACGCCGCAGATGGCGCTCACCTTCTCCAACGAGGGCTTCAACGGCATGCGCGCCTGCTTCCACGATTTTGTTAACGCGCACGTCATCCCCGAAGCGTGGCAAAACAAGCCGCGTCCCGTGCTCTATAACAACTGGGAAGCCTGTTTTTTTCAATTTAGCCAAGGCCGCCTTCTGCGCCTTGCCAAACAAGCCAAGCGTCTGGGTGCGGAGCTTTTCGTGCTGGACGACGGCTGGTTTGGCGCGCGCGATTCGGATCGGGCGGGCCTTGGCGATTATACCGTAAACAAACGAAAGCTGCCGCACGGGCTGCGCGGCTTATCAAAGCGCGTCAAACGCCTCGGCATGGACTTTGGGTTGTGGTTCGAGCCGGAAATGTGCAATCCCGACAGCGAGCTTTACCGCGCGCACCCCGAATACACGGTGCAAATTCCCGGCCGCGCGCCGTCGATGGGGCGCAGCCAGCTCGTGCTCGACCTCACCAACGCCGAGGTGCGCGACTACATCGTAGAAAGCGTGCGCGGCGTGCTCGAAAGCGCCGACGTCAGGTACGTCAAGTGGGACATGAACCGCCACATGAGCGATATGTACGGGCGGA
>CAZNAL010000003.1:49133-50172 GCA_964571055.1 uncultured Oscillospiraceae bacterium
GGACGCTTTCCGACCAAGGGGAGTTCCTGCACCGCTACACGCTGGGTCTTTACGATATTCTGCGCCGCATCTTTACGGACAAGCCGGAGATCCTTCTTGAGAGCTGCTCAAGCGGCGGCAACCGCTTCGACCTTGGCATGCTGTGCTTTTCGCCGCAGATCTGGGCGAGCGACGACACCGACCCCGTAGAACGCTTGGCGATACAAGGCGGGCTTTCCTATTTCTATCCGTCATCGACGATGGGCGCGCACGTTTCCCTAAGTCCCCACCAGCAGACGCTCAGGCAAACGCCGCTCAACACGCGCTTTGCCGTAAGCTGTTTTGGGGTGCTCGGTTACGAGCTGGATTTCAGCTTCCTAACCCGTGCGGAAAAGGCGGAGATCAGAGAGCAGATCGCCTTTTATAAACGCCACCGCGCCACGCTGCAATTCGGGCGCTTCCGCGTGCTGGAGGGACGAAAGCCCAACCAGCGGCATTGGCAAGCTGCGGCACAAGACGGCGCGGAGATGATCGCGGGCTTTTTTCAATCGGGAACGAGCGCCGCGCAAAACGGCGACGTGCTGCCGCTTGCGGGTTTGGACGCGGACGCGCGCTACAGCGTTGAAACCAAAGCGCAGCCTCTGTTCATCAGCGGCTTTGGGGCGCTCGTCAATCACATATTGCCCGTGCGCCTGCATCCAAACGGCTTTGTGCTGCGCACGCTCAACAGCTTTTATACCCTGCCCGACTGTGTGGAGCGCTACACGGGCACGGGGCGGCTGCTCATGCAGGGCGTGCGCCTCAATACCCCCTTTATGGGAACGAACTATACCCTGCAAACGCGGCTTTTGGGCGACTACGGGGCGAATCTATACGTCATCACAAAGGAGTAGACCATGGAAGCACCTTTTCAAGAAAGCAAACTGGACAGGAAAAACCGCATCTTTTTCGGCCTAGGCACCATCGGCCGGGACATGTTCTACAGCGTCGTGAGCATGTATCTATTGGTGTTTTTGACCGAGGTGCTGAATCTGCCCGACGCTACCATGTGGTGGATCAC
>CAZNAL010000004.1:0-45523 GCA_964571055.1 uncultured Oscillospiraceae bacterium
CGATCCACGCCCGCCTTGGCCTCCTGCCCGAAGGCGTGCACGCTCGACGGGTTGCCGTAAAACGTGGTGTAATACGGAAGCATAGCCTCCACGACCTTGGGCGCTACCGCCGTGGTAGCCGCATTGTCAAGATATACTCGCATCCTCTTCGCCTTTCATCCTGTTCTTCTGTATTTTATAGTCCGCCGCCATGTCAGCAAGGCTCGTCTCGTTGAGCACGGCGTTGATCTTGGATTGAAGCTTGAGCCATAAGGGGCGCGCCGAGCAGGTGCAGGCGTTATCGCAATCCACATGGTCGCTGCTTACGCATTCCACCAAGTCCGTGCTGCCCTCCAGCGCCCGAAGGATCTCACCCACGTTCATCTCCTCCGGCGAGCGGGTCAGGGTGTTGCCGCCCTGCGCCCCGCGCACCGCGCGCACAAGCCCCGCCTTTCGAAGGCTGGTGATAATCTGCTCCAAATAGGCGTCGCTTATGCCCTGCTGCGCCGCAAGCGACGCGGTGCTTACCGTACCGCTTCCGTAGGCTACGGCCAAATCGACCATGGCCTTGAGCCCATAGCGCCCGCGCGTGGACAGCTTCATACGCTCCTCCTAATTCCAAGTTCTTTACTTGGGATTAGTGTAACATCAAAAAAACCGCCTGTCAATAAAGGCAAGCGGTTTGGTAGGATATATTCGTAAAGCGTCAGGAATTGGGATACATGGGATACTTCTTGGTGATGGCGGCTACGCCCTCACGCACCTCGGGTACGGCATCCTCGCCCTTTTCGACGATGGCGGCGAAGAAGTCGGCGATCTTTTCGAAATCCTCCTCCACTAAGCCGCGCGTGGTAGCGGCGGGGGTGCCAAGACGGATGCCGCTGGTGATGAAGGGAGAGCGCGTCTCATTGGGGACGGTATTCTTGTTGGCGGTGATGCAGGCCTGATCGAGAAGGCCCTCGACCTCCTTGCCGGTGCGGCCTTCGGGGCCGAGATCCACGAGCATCAGGTGGTTATCCGTACCGCCGGAAACGAGCTTGATACCGTTTTTCACAAGGCAGGACGCGAGCGTGTCGGCATTTTTGCGCACCTGCGTCTGGTATTCCTTGAAGGAGGGCTTCATGGCTTCCTGCAGGCACACGGCCTTGGCCGCGATGATGTGCATGAGAGGGCCGCCCTGCGTGCCGGGGAAAATGCCCTTGTTGATGGCCTTGCCGTACTCCTCTTTGCAAAGGATCATGCCGCCGCGCGGGCCGCGCAGCGTCTTATGCGTGGTGGTCGTCACAACGTCGGCATACGGCACGGGGTTCATGTGGAGCCCCGTCGCGACCAGACCCGCGATGTGCGCCATATCCACCATAAAGAGCGCGCCCACCTCGTCCGCGATCTCGCGGAAGCGCGCAAAATCGATGGCGCGCGGATACGCCGAAGCGCCCGCGACGATCAGCTTGGGCTTGCAGGAGAGCGCGGTTTTCCGAAGCTCGTCGTAGTCGATCATCTCGGTCTCGGGGCTTACGCCGTAGGGAACGAAATTGAAGTATTTACCGGACATGTTGACCGGGCTGCCGTGGGTCAAATGCCCGCCGTGGGAAAGGTTCATGCCCATGACGGTGTCGCCCGGCTCAAGAAGCGCAAAGTAGACGGCCAGATTCGCCTGCGCGCCGGAATGGGGCTGTACGTTTGCGAATTCCGCGCCGAAGAGCTCGCAGGCGCGGTCGCGCGCGAGATCCTCTACAATATCCACGCACTCGCAGCCGCCGTAGTAGCGCTTGCCGGGATACCCCTCGGCGTACTTATTGGTAAGATGGCTGCCCATCGCCGCCATGACCGCTTCGGAAACGAAGTTCTCGGACGCGATCAGTTCGATATTTGTGCGCTGGCGCTCCAGCTCCTTCTCCATTGCGTCCGCGACGGCGGGATCGGCCTGACGAATAAGGTCAAATTGGATCATGCTGCTCGTTCCTCCAAATATAGATTTGATTGTATCGTAAGCAGAATTGTAACACTTTATTTATTATAGAAGAAGCGCGGCGTTTTTTCAACCGCCGCGCAAAATTTGTGCGTTTTGTTTTCGTTATGCCCTATTCCTTATCCTCCGCAAGGTCGAGCGCGATATGCAGCTCATTGAGCTGCTTTTCGTCCACCACGTCCGGCGCGCCGGACATGAGGCAGGAGGCCGTCTGTACCTTGGGGAAGGCGATAACGTCGCGGATGGACGCGGCGGAACACATGAGCATCACGAGCCTGTCCAAGCCGTAAGCAAGGCCACCGTGCGGCGGGGGGCCGAACTTGAACGCGCCCATCAAAAAGCCAAAGCGCGCCCACGCCTGCTCTTGCGTAAAGCCGAGCGCCTCAAACATCTTCTCCTGCAGCTCCGCGGAATGGATACGGATGGAACCGCCGCCGATCTCGTTGCCGTTGAGCACGATGTCGTAAGCCTTGGCGCGCACGCGCGCGGGATCGGAAAAGAGATACTGCACATCCTCCTCCATGGGGCTGGTGAAGGGATGGTGCATGGCCATGAAGCGGTTTTCTTCCTCGCTCCACTCAAACTGCGGGAACTCCACGACCCAGAGGAAATTGAACTGTTTGGGATCAAGCAGGTCAAGGCGCTTGGCGATCTCAAGTCGCAGCGCGCCCAAGGCCGCCCACACCACCTCGTTTTTATCCGCGACGAAGAAGAGCAGATCGCCCGTTTCCGCGCCCGCCTTTTGCTGTATGGTCTTGACCTGTTCCTCGGTGAGGAATTTTGCAAACGAGCACTGCATGCCTTCCGGTTTCATGCTCATCCACGCCAAGCCCTTTGCTTTGTAGGTCTTGACGAATTCCGTCAGCTCGTCTATCTTTTTGCGCGGGAAATGCTCTACGCCGCCCTTGACGTTGATGCAGCGCACGCTGCCGCCATTCTGCACGGCGCTTGTGAACACGCCGAATTCGGAGTCCTTCACAACGTCGCTCACGTCCACAAGCTCCATGCCAAAGCGCGTATCCGGCTTGTCCGAACCGTAGCGGTTCATGGCGTCGATCCACTTCATGCGCTGGATGGGAAGCTTGACGTCCACGTTGAGGATGTCCTTAAACAGGCGCTGTAAGAAGCCCTCGTTGACGGCGATCACGTCGTCCACGTCCACGAACGACATCTCAAGATCGATCTGCGTAAATTCGGGCTGCCTGTCCGCGCGAAGGTCCTCGTCACGGAAGCACCGGGCGATCTGCATATAGCGGTCACACCCGGAAAGCATCAAAAGCTGCTTAAAGATCTGCGGGCTTTGGGGGAGCGCGTAAAACGTGCCGGGCTTGACGCGGCTGGGCACGAGATAGTCGCGCGCACCCTCCGGCGTAGACTTTTGGAGCATCGGCGTTTCCACCTCGAGAAAGCCCTGCTCCGCGAAATAGTCCCGCGTGACCTTCGCCACCTCGTGGCGCAGGCGGAGCCGCTGCTGCATCACGGGACGGCGCAGATCGAGATACCGGTACTTCAGCCTAAGCTGCTCCTGCGTGTCCACATCGTCCTGAATATAGAAGGGCGGCGTTTGGGAGACGGAGAGTATCTTTAATTCGCTCGCGAGAAGCTCAAACGCGCCGGTCGGCATGTTGGGATTCACCATCTCGGGCGTGCGGCGCGCAAGCGTCCCCTTGACGGCGATCACATACTCGCTGCGGATGGATTCCGCCTTTGCAAACGCGTCCGCGGAGAGCGTTGACGCGTCGAACACCACCTGCATCACACCCGTGCGGTCGCGAAGGCCTATGAAGATCAGCGCGCCCAAGTTGCGCCATGTGCCGGCCCACCCCATCAGGGTAAGCTCCTTGCCCACCTCGTTTTCGCCGGGTTCCGCGCAGTATTGCGTGCGCTTCCAGCTTCCTAAGAATTCTGCCATCGTCATTACCTCTTTTTATTTCAAATTATCCTTTACATATTGTACGAGCGCGTCCAGCGTCACCTGCGCCTGCGTGCCGTCCCGCATGTCCTTGACGGTCACGACGCTCTTTGCAAGCTCGTCGTCACCCAGTATCGCCACCATTCGCGCGTGCAGCTTATCGGCAAACTTGAACTGCGCCTTAAAGCTGCGCCCCACATGGTCGAACTCGGTTTTTACGCCCTCCTTGCGAAGATCCTCCGCAAGCTTAAAGCCCATGCGCCGCGCCGCGTCCCCCATGGGGGCGACGTATACCTCCACCGGCGACGGCTCCGGGATAGGCCGGAAGCTTTCCGCCACCAAGAGCAGGCGCTCCATACCCATGCCAAAGCCCACGCCCGGCATGCTTACGCCGCCGATCTCCTCGAGAAGGCCGTCATAGCGGCCTCCGCCGCAGACGGTGCCCTTGAAATTCTCCGCGTCCGCGATGATCTCAAATACGGTTTTCGTATAATAGTCCAAGCCGCGCACGATCATAGGGTCGATCGTGTAGGGCACGCCCAGCGCGTCCAAGCACCCCTTAAGCTCGTCAAAATGCGCCGCGCACTCGTCGCAGAGGCAGTCGAGCACCTTGGGCGCCGCTTGAGAGATCGCCTTGCACTTTTCCTCCTTGCAGTCGAGTATGCGCAGCGGATTCTTTTCAAAGCGCGTTTTGCAGGTTTCGCACAGCTCGTTGTAGCGGCCGCGCAGGTATTCTTTGAGCGCTTCGTTATACTTGGGGCGGCATGCGGGACAGCCGATGCTGTTGATGTTGACGGAAAGCCCCTCCACGCCCAAGCGCGAAAGAAAATCAAAGGCAAGAGCGATGCACTCCGCGTCGGCGCTCGCGCGCGGCGCGCCGTAGATTTCCACCCCGAACTGGTGATGCTCGCGAAGCCTGCCCGCCTGCGGTTTCTCATAACGGAACACGGGACAGTAGAGATAATACATCTTGGTGGGCTGCGCGCCGTTAAAAAGCCCCTGCTCCACGAACATGCGGCCTACGCCCGCCGTACCCTCGGGCTTGAGCGTAATGGAGCGCTCGCCTTTATCAAGAAAGGTGTACATCTCCTTTTGCACCACGTCCGTCGTATCGCCGATGCCGCGCAAAAAAAGCTCCGTGTGCTCGATCACGGGCGTACGCACCTCGTTAAAGCCGTAGCTTTCGCAAATGTCGCGCGCCATGTTCTCGACATAATGCCACTTGTAGCTTTCCTGCGGCGTTACGTCCTTGGTTCCTTTGGGGGCTTGTATCGCCATACTCCACCTCGTATCACATAGTTGGTCGGAAAAGGCCCTTCGGTTCGTCCCGAGCCGCGTCGCCTTCCTTTTGACTTCATTATGAATGACATTTTACTGCAAAACCGATACAACGGCAAGAAAAAGTATGAAATCCGTGCTATTGCGCCCATCCTTGGATAATGCTATGATAAGGTTTAGCTGATCTTTCTATGAGATATATTGGAAATATATTGGTTTCGGAGCGAATACATGGACAAATATAAAATCATGATCGTAGACGACGAGGCGGAGGTGCGCGAGGGCATCGCCGCGCATATCGACTGGGACGCGCTGGGCTTTGAGGTCGTAGCGCAGGCCGAAAACGGGCAGGACGGGCTTGACAAGGCGGAAAACCTGGAGCTTGACGTGGTGCTGACGGACATCAAAATGCCCTATATGGACGGGCTTGCCATGAGCGCGCAGATCATGCGGCTGCATCCCGCGGTCAAGCTCATCCTCTTTTCCGGCTTCGACGAATTCGAATACGCCAAGGAGGCTATCCGTTTAAACGTGGTCGAATACGTGCTCAAGCCCGTGAACGTGGAGGAGTTGACCGAGATTCTGCGCCGCGTCAAGCAGACGCTGGACACGCAGATCGCGGAGCGCCGCAACATCGAGACGCTTCGCCGCGCCTATGAAAAGAGTCTGCCGCTGATGCGCGAGCGCTTTTTGAACGAGCTTCTTTGGGGCGCCGTGCACGCGTCGGACGCGGCGGAACAGATGCGCCGCTACGACGTGGACATCGACGCTTCGCCGCACAAGCTCGTCGTGATCTTTGACGTAGCGCCGCAAAACGAACAGACGCTTCCCATCGCGCGGGAATTTATCCCTGTCTCCGTCAAACAGCTTGCGCAGGAGCACCTTGACGGCGCCTGCCGCTACGCCACCATCGTAGGCTCGGCTACCGTCGCCATCCTGACCTCGTGGGACGAGGAGGACTGCGTGGACAGGCTGATCCAGATCGTCAACGAGGTATGCGCCTGCGGTAAGCGCATCTTCGAGCTGGAGCTAAGCGCGGGCGTAAGCCGCGCCACGGAATCGCTTTCGGATATCCACAACGCGTATTTAGAGGCGCGCGCGGCGCTTGAATACCGCAGGATCGTAGGCTCCGGCCGCGCCATCTACATTCAGGATATGGAGCAGGCGGGGCAGTCGCAGGAGCTCGCGGAGCTTTCGGATATCCCCCGCATCCTAAGCGTACTGAAATTCGGGGATCAGGAGCAGATCAAGCGCATGGCAAGCGGCCTTACAGCGACGCTTAGCGCCGCGCAGCCGGAGAGCTTTGAATCTCTCGTGCTGCTGCGAAACGCCGTCAACGTGGTGCTCCAGATCGTAAACCGCTGCAATCTCTATAAAGAACCCGCCGTCAAGGCGCGCGTGGACGCGCTGCTGGAACTGCGCGCCGACGCTGCCGCAGAGGAAGCGCGGCAGGCGATCGCCGACGCGTACCTTTGCATCGGCGAATACATCGTGGAGCAGCGGGAGTCCGCCTCCAAGCGGCTGGTATCCGAAGCGGAAAGCTTCATCCTGCAAAACTATGCGAACCCCCACCTTTCCGTGGACAGGCTGTGCGAGCACCTGCATGTAAGCGCGAGCTACTTTTCCACCATCTTCAAACAGGAGACCGGGCAGAGCTATGTGCAGTATCTGACCGAAACGCGCATGCAGCATGCGGCGCAGCTTTTGAACGCCACGGACGACAAGACCTACATCATCGCCAATAAGGTAGGCTACGAGGAGCCGAACTATTTCAGCTATGTCTTCAAGAGGCGCTTTGGCGTTTCGCCCGGAAAATTCCGCGGTTAGGCCTTGCA
Organism: uncultured Oscillospiraceae bacterium; assembly: GCA_964571055.1. Lineage (GTDB taxonomy): Bacteria > Bacillota > Clostridia > Christensenellales > CAG-138 > JAQVRG01. The sequence continues at coordinate 6,974 of CAZNAL010000004.1, forward strand.
GCTATGGAAAAGAAACCCTTTCCAAAGGCGAACCGCCTCTCCTCGCTCATCACCCGCAGCGGCATTCGCTATACGGTCTACATCACCTTCACCGCTATCGCCGTGTTTGCCGTGGCGCTGACGGGCATCATACTCTACCTTCGCTTCTCTACCCAGCTTGACAGCACGCTGCTCAACGAAAGCCAAATGCTCGTGGAGCAGGTCAACCAATCCCTCTCCGCGCACCTTCGAAACACCATACGCCTATCCAACTCCGTCACCTACAACGTCGTCAAAAATCAGGATATAAGCCAAAGCGACATCGCTTCCCAGCTGCAGCTTCTCTACAACACGCACAGCGACTACGCGGAGAGCATCGTGCTTTTTTCCGACGCGGGCGAGCTTCTCTCCACAGCACCCCCCGCCACCCGCAAAAAGGATGTGGACGTAACGGCGGCCGATTGGTTCCGGCGCGCCTTGGGCGAGGCGGAAAACCTGCATTTTTCCACGCCGCATGTGCAAAACCTGTTTGTGGACAGCCAGAATAAGTACACCTGGATCGTTTCGCTCTCCTGCGCCGCGGAGATCACACGCGATAAATCCACCCAGCAGGGCGTGCTGCTGGTGGACATCAAATACAGCAGCATCGCAGAGCTTTTTGATAACATCACCCTGCCCAACGAGGGGTATGTCTACCTCATCGACGCGGAGGGGAACATCATCTATCATCCGCAGCACCAGCTTATCGCCTCCGGCATCCTGCAGGAAAACAACGCCACTGCGGCGCATTTGCGCGACGGCAGCCACACCACGGCCTTCAACGGCGCCACCCAGTCCGTGATCGTCCGCTCCGTCGGCTACACGGGCTGGCGCATCATCGGCGTGGTACCCCAGCGCGGGCTGACGCTGGACAGCCAGCAGAACGTGCTGTTCGTCATCATGATCTTCTGCCTGTTCTTCGAGCTTGTGATCATCATCAACGGTTATCTTTCCAGCAAGCTCACCGACCCCATCAAAAAGCTTGAGCTTTCGGTGCAGGAGGTGGAGCAGGGCACAAGCTCCGACGTGTATGTGGGCGGCTCCTACGAGATCGAGCACCTTGGGCGCTCCATCTCCCGTATGGTACGGCAGCTTCGAAGGCTCACGGACGACATCGTGGAGGAGCACGAGCAAAAGCAAAAGAGCGAGCGCAACGCCCTGCAAGCGCAGATCAACCCGCATTTCCTATATAATACGCTGGACATCATCATTTGGATGATCGAAAAGAAGCAGCCCGAGGAAGCGGTGCGCATCGTATCGGCGCTCGCGAAATTCTTCCGCCTCAGCCTTTCGGGCAGCAAAAACATCATTACCGTGCAGGACGAACTGGAGCAGGTACGCAACTACCTCCTGATCCAAGAGATGCGCTATAAGAACAAATTCACCTACCGTATCGACGCGGCGCCCGAAACGCTGCAGCTTTCCGTCATCAAGCTCGTGCTGCAGCCCATCGTGGAAAACTCCATCTACCACGGCATGGAGTTTATGGACGGGGAGGGCGAGATCCATATCACGGCGCGTTTGGAAAACGGCGATCTCTACCTCGTCGTGCGGGATAACGGCCTTGGTATGCCGCCTAAAACGGTGGAGGCGCTGCTTGTGCAGCCCGCCAAGGCGCACGTCAACACCAAGGGTTCCGGCATCGGGCTTTGGAACGTCAACGAGCGCGTTAAGCTCTATTTCGGCGGCGCTTACGGCTTGAGCATCCAAAGCGAGCCGGACGAGGGGACGGCGGTCACGCTGCACCTTCCGGCTATCCCCTTTGGAGAAATGGAGGATAAGTGATGGGACGCATAGAAAAAACCGTTGCCGCGATCATCGGCATCATCCTTTTGACGCTCATCGCGATCCTGATTTTGCAAAGCGTATCCCCCGATGCGTCGGAGAGTATCCACAGCGTTTCGGTGCTGGTGAACGATCTAAGCGAATACACGCGCTTGGGCATGGACAAGGCGGCGCTCGATTATAACCTTGACGTGCACTACATATCCGATTTCGGCGACGATCCCGTGCAGCAGATGACGCTGATCCAGCGCGAAATATCCAACGGCGTCAGCGCGATCGTGCTGGAACCGGCGGACGCCGTCTACATCGCGGAAAAACTGGAGGAAACACACGTTTCCATCCCCATCATCACCATCGGCGACCCCGTGATCGCAAGCGGAAGGATCACGCATGTATCGCCGGACAACGCGGCGCTTGGACGGATGCTGGCGGCGCGCATCCTTGCGGAGGAGCCCTCGGCGCCCTGTACCATCCTGCTCGAAGCGGAAAGCGCCCCGCATGTGCTTGAGCGCTGTGCCGGCATGACCGCGGCGTTTGCGGAAGCGGGCAAGACGGTGGAGTGCCGTTTCGTCGAAAACGAAGCCTCCTCCATCGCCATGCAGCTAGCGCGCCGTCCCAAAACGGCTGTCGTCACGCTGGACGAAACGCTGCTTCCCGCACTCTGCGAGGGCGGCCGCTCCTATGACAAGCTCTACGCCGTAGGCTACGCGGGCGAGATACGCACCTATCTTGAAAGCGGCTACATCCGCGCGCTCGCCATCTACAGCACCTTCGACGAAGGGTATCTTAGCCTCAAGGCCGCCGAAGCCGCCATTCTCTCCACCGCGCCGCAGCAGAGCATCACGCTCAACGCCCTGCTGGTAGATGAAAAAAACATGTACGCGCTGCCGCAGGAGCTGATCCTGTTCCCCATATCCAAATGATGTGAGAGGTCGTGCCCTTATGAAAAAAAATCTCTGGAAAATACTCGTTCCCCTGCTGCTGATCGCTTTGATCGCGGTGCTTTTTTCCACCTGCAACGGACAGCCCGAGCCCGCGGACGATACCGTCAAGCTGGGCGTGCTCATCTATACCAGCGACGATACCTTCATCAGCAACATGATGAATTCCCTCAAGGCCATCGCCGCGCAATACGAGCAGGATACGGGCATGCGCATCAATTTGAGCATACTGGATTCCAAGGAGAGCCAAGCGACGCAGAACGATCTTGTCACGCGCTGCCTATCTCTTGACTATGACGTGCTCTGCGTGAATCTGGTGGATCGGACGGACGCCGCACGCATCATCGACCAAGCCATGAACGCCGACGTTCCCGTGGTATTCTTCAACCGCGAGCCCGTGCAGAGCGATCTGAGAAAATGGGACAAGCTATACTATGTGGGCGCGGATGCGCGCGAATCGGCGCTGCTGGAAGCCTCCATCATCATCAACGCCTACCAAAAAGACCCAGCCAGCATCGATAAAAATCACGACGGCGTGGTGCAATATGTGATCCTCGAGGGGGAGAGCCGCCACCAGGATACGGTGATCCGCACGGAGGTATCCGTGCAGACGCTCAAGGACAGCGGCATGCAGCTTGAAAAGCTGGACGGCGGCATCGCCAACTGGAGCCGCAACCAGGCCGCGGCGCTGGCGGAAAAATACTTCAACCAGTACGGCGAACAGATCGAGCTGATGCTTTGCAACAACGACGACATGGCGCTGGGCGTGGCGGACACGGTGGAGCGCTTAGGGCTGGATTTCCACAACATCGCGGGTATCGACGCCACCCCCGCGGGCATGGCCGCCGTGGACGCGGGCAAGATGCTGGGCACGGTCTCCATCGGCTACGAGGGACAGGCGCAGGCGATCTTCGATCTCGCGTACGCGCTGGCGACCGGCGGCAATCCCGCCGAAAAGCACACGATAAGGGAGGATCGCTCCGTGCGCGTAACGCAGTATGTATACACGGGCGAGGAAAATCCTTGATGCATATTGTTATCTACGCATATAAGCCGCGCTTATGCTTAACATAAGTCAAAAGAATTTTGATGGTTCTGTGGCGAAAATTCTATGGTCAAGCTTTTCCGGTTCCTCTACAATGTGATTGTTGACGTAAAGATGCGTCAAACACATCTACTCTTTAATATTTTAGGAGGAAAACTAGAATGAAGAAACTGTTGGCACTGGCACTGGTTCTCGTTATGGCGCTGTTCGTAGTCGCCTGCGCAGCTCCCGCTGCTCCCGCCCCCGCCGCTGAGCCCGCCGCTCCCGCCGCCGAGCCTGCCGCTCCCGCCGCCGAGCCCGCCGCTGAGCCCGCCGCCGCAGAACCCGTAACCAAGAAAGTCGGCGTCTGCATCTACAAGTTCGACGATAACTTCATGACCCTCTATCGTCAGGAAATCGAAAGCTACTTCAAGTCCCTCGAGACCGACGCTGTGAAGTACGAAGTCACCATCGTCGATGGTAAGGGCGACATGGCCGAGCAGACCAACCAGGTTGATACCTTCCTGGCCCAGGGCGTTGACGTACTGATCGTCAACCTCGTACAGTCCTCTTCCGCCGCCACCATCACCGACAAGTGCAAGGCCGCCGGCGTCCCCGTTGTTTACATCAACCGCGAGCCCAGCGCCGACGACATGAAGGCATGGGATAAGATCTGCTACGTTGGCGCCGATGCTCGTCAGAGCGGCACCTACCAGGGCGAAATCGTTCTTGGCCTTGCCGATAAGGGCGATGCCAACGGCGACGGTACCGTCAGCTATGTCATGATCATGGGCGACCCCGAGAACGTGGATGCGCAGTATCGTACCGAGTTCTCCATCAAGGCCCTGACCGACGCCGGCGTGAAGGTTGAAGAGCTCTTCAAGCAGCGCGGCGATTGGGATCAGGCGAAGGGTCAGGAATTGGCCGCGAACGCTCTGTCCCAGTTCGGCGATAAGATCGACGTTATCTTCTGCAACAACGACGGTATGGCCCTTGGCGCCTATCAGGCCATCGTTGCCGCCGGCCGCAAGGTTGGCGAGAACATCTACCTCCTCGGCGTTGACGCTCTGGACGAGTGCGTTGAGATGGTTAAGAGCGGCGAGATGACCGGTACGGTTTTGAACGACCACATCGGCCAGTCCCACAAGGCTGTTGACGTTGCTATCAACTACATGAACGGCGACGCCGTCGAGACCTACAACTGGGTCGATTACCAGAAGGTCAACTGATCCGATTGAACGATGCGGAAATTGCGTGTGAGCCCTCACACGCAATTTCCTTACGTCATGCAAATCATTCGATAAGGGGGCACTATGTCGGAGTATATTCTGCAAATGCAAGGGGTGTCCAAGACCTTCCCCGGCGTGAAGGCGCTTGACAACGTATCCCTGAACCTTCGTCCCGGTACCGTTCACGCCCTGATGGGCGAAAACGGCGCGGGCAAATCCACGCTTATGAAATGCCTGTTCGGCGTCTATTCCATGGACGAAGGACAGATCCTCTATAACGGTCAGCCTGTCAAGATCAACAATCCCTTTGAGGCGCTTCAGCGCGGTATCGCCATGGTGCATCAAGAGCTGCAGCCCATACCGGAGCGTCCGATCTGCGAAAACATCTATTGCGGCCGTTACCCAAAGAAGAAAATTCTTGGCTTTATCACCACGGTGGATCAAAAGGTGATGTACGCCAGTTGTAAATCGCTGCTGGAAAGCCTTGGCATGGATTTTGATCCCAACGCCAAGCTCGGCACGCTTTCCGTTTCCCAGATGCAGCTGATGGAGATCGCCAAGGCGGTTTCCGCCAACGCGAAGATCGTCATCATGGACGAACCCACCTCCTCGTTAACGCAAAACGAGGTCGATCAGCTTTTCACCATCATCCGAAAGCTGAAGGAGCAGGGCTGCGCCATCATTTATATTTCTCATAAAATGGAAGAAATCCTGCAGATCAGCGATGAGGTCAGCATCATGCGCGACGGCAAATACGTCGGCACATGGCCCGCCAGCGAGCTGACCACAGACCTCATCATCACCCGTATGGTCGGCCGGGAGCTTACGAACCTCTATCCCGAAAAGCACAACGTGCCGGGCGAGGTGGTGCTTGAAGCCAAGGATTATACCTCCATCAACCCGCGCTCCTTTAAAAACGCGGGCTTTACGCTGCGCAAGGGCGAGATCCTCGGCGTAAGCGGCTTGGTAGGCGCACAGCGCACGGAATTTATGGAAGGCATCTTCGGCCTTCGCAATACCGTATCCGGGACGCTCACCTATCATGGCAAGGAATTGAAGATCCACCGTCCCAAGGACGCCATCAACAGCGGCGTAGCGCTTTTGACGGAGGATCGCCGCGCCACGGGCATCTTCGGCGTGCTTTCCGTGGCGGACAACGTAGCGGTCGCCTCCCTTTCGCAATATCTGAAGGCAAACATCATGCTGGATCAGAAAAAGATCGACCAGCTCGTGGAGGAAAACATACAGAAGCTCAGCATCAAAACGCCCAGCGGCAAGACGCTCATCAAGTCGCTTTCCGGCGGCAACCAGCAAAAGGTCATCATCAGCCGGTGGCTTGCCAACGACCCCGACGTGTTCATCATGGACGAGCCGACCCGCGGCATCGACGTCGGCGCGAAGTATGAGATCTACTGCATCATCGAGCAGCTGGCGCGCGAGGGCAAGAGCATCATCATGATCAGCTCCGAAATGCCCGAGCTGATCGGTATGGCGGATCGCATCATGGTCATGTGCGACGGCCGCGTGACCGGCTTTGTGGAAAAAGAGGACATGAACCAGGAAACCATCATGGAACTGGCTACACGTTTCGCATCCTAAACGGAGGGAAGAAAGATCATGGAATTAAGCAACGCAAAGAAAGTAAAGGAATTTATCCTCAACAACGCGGTCATTATACTCATGCTGGCCGCCGTAGCGGTGGTAGGGTGTCTTAGAGACAACTTCTTCTCCGCCTACAACGCGAAGAACCTCATCTCCAACACCGCCGCGCGCTTCATCGTGGCGCTAGGCGTGTCGGGATGCCTGATCACCAAGGGCACCGACCTTTCCGCCGGACGCATGGTGGGCCTTGCGGCCTGCCTCTCGGCCACCTTCATGCAGCGCTTCGATTATACCAGCAAGGTATATCCGGACATGCCGGAGCTTCCCATTCTCGGCGTTTTCGTGGGCGTGGTGCTCATCTGCATGGTGTTTGGTCTTGCAAACGGCTTGGTCATATCCCTCTTGAACGTGCCCGCCTTTATTGCGACCTTGGGCATGCAGACCGTGGTTTACGGCATCTGCCTCGTCTACACCGGCGCGCAGCCCATCGGCGGCTTACGTGCGGATTACACCAACATTTCCTCCGGCTCCCTCTTTGGCATTACTTGGATACCGTATTTGGGCGTGATCGCCTTGATCTTGGGTCTTATCATGTGGTTCGTATATAACAAGACCCCGCACGGCAAGCACATGTACGCCATCGGCGGCAATGAAAGCGCGGCGGAGGTCTCCGGTATCAACACCACCAAAACAAAGCTGATCATCTACGTCACGGCGGCGGCGCTCTACGGCATCGCGGGCTTCCTCTACGGCGCGAAGTCCGGCGGCGCGTCCGTCAATCTTGGCCAAGGCTACGAGCTGGAAGCCATCGCGGGCTGCACCATCGGCGGCGTTTCCACCAACGGCGGCGTAGGCCGCATCTCGGGCATCCTCGTGGGCGTGCTGGTATTCGAGCTTTTGAAGATCGCCATGCAGTTCATGGGGCTGGAAACCTCCTACACCTACATCGTACAGGGTATCGTTATCATCTTCGCCGTGGCGCTCGACATCCGCAAGTACGTCGCCAAGAAGTAACCCATGGACGAACGCAAGCAGACCGCCCCCTCCCCCGAAGAAGAGGAGACATACACGGGGCCGCGCAACCAAAAGGAGCTCTTCTACGAAAACCTCATCGAGAAGCTCCACATCACCAAACGGGGCATGGATATCGTGCTCATCGTGTTGGCGGCCGCGTTCTTCTTCTTCCTGCTGCTGGGATATCTCAAGGGCAACGGCATCGTATAACAAACGAAGTAAGTCCCCGAAGTCTTACGGCTTCGGGGACTTCTGTATGTGTACCTATATTTGTGTGAACAGCTTCCGCTTTTCCCGCTCCAGCCATTCGAGCTTTGCGATATAGGTGGGCACGTCCTTGGGGTTGGGGATACGCTCCACGCGATGCTCTCCGCCGAAGATGCGCTTGGACATCGCGCCCGCGCCGTGCGCCATGATGGAGGTCGTCTCCTCCATCATATCCACGTTGTAGACGCACTCCTTCCCCGGTGTCGCGTAGCCCACGTTTTCAAGATTGCCGCGCATGTATTTCTGCCGGTACATATAGTAAGGCCGCATGCCCATTTCCGCAGCGGCAAGCGCGCCCATGCGCGTCATTTCCTCGGCGGTAGCGGCGTCGGGCAGGGGATACTGCTCCAAGCATTGCTTGAGCCGCGAGGAACGCTTGATCGCCAACGCGTGTACGGTCAGGCTGTCCGGGCGCAGCGCAAGGATCGCACAGAGCGTGCGGCGCATATAGGCGGCGTCCTCCCCGGGCAGTCCCGCGATCACATCCATGTTGATATTGTCAAAGCCGATTTCCCGGGAAATGCCGAAAACCGCCGGTATGTTCTCGGGCGAATGACTGCGCCCGATACGCGCGAGCGTATCCGCGTTCATGCTTTGCGGATTGATGGAAATACGCCCCACGCCAAGGGCTTTTAGAAGCCGCAGCTTCTCCTCGTCGATGGTGTCCGGCCGTCCCGCTTCCACCGTAAATTCGCGCCCGCAGCCGCCGTAAGCGTCCAGCGCGAAGGTCAAAACCTCCTCCAGCTCCGCCGCCGTGAGCACGGTAGGCGTACCGCCGCCCATATAGACGCTGCGAAGCGTATAGCCCGCGTCGCGCACAATCGCCGCGCCATAGGCAATATCCCGCTTGAGCGCGTCAAGATACGCGCGCATATCCGTTTTCGCGTCGCGCACCACGGAACCGAAGGAACAATACAAGCACCGCGTACGGCAATACGGCACACCGATGTACACATCCACATCCTTGGGCGACTGCGCGGCAATGATCGGCTGCTGCACCGCCGTGATGGTCTGCGCAAGGCGGAGCTTCTCTGGCGTTACGTCAAACGCGTTTAACATCATGTCGTCCGCCGAGGCCTTTCCCGCCTCTAAAAGTTCCCGGTACAACCGCGTCGGGCGAATGCCCGTAAGAGAACCCCAAGGGGTCGCGGTGGGGTAAAGCTCGCGCATCATGCGGAAGGCCGCGATCTTGACGCAGCGCTTTTGATAACGCTTGACGACGAGCGCCGAACCTTCGACTGCCGGATGCGTATAGGTATACGCCGCGTCACCCGCGTCAAGGCGCGCGCAAGCCGTCGCCATCCAGCCGTCCAGGAGCACCGTAACGTCCGCCTGCTCCCGCGTTTCGGCGCAGACGACGGCTGCGTCCGTAAACAGACGCAGCTCCTCGGCAATGTCGTTATAAAAGGTGGTGTTGGTGTAAAGTGCAATGCTCATCGATCGCGATTCCTTTGGTTGGAAAAGGGATTGTTTCGTCTTTCCGCGTCAAGCGTGGTCGCGGGGCCGTGGCCGGGATAGACCGCGTAATCCCCCGGCAGCGCAAAGAGCGTATCGTTCAGAGAAGACAACAGCGCTTTTTCATCCCCGTAGGCAAGATCGCTGCGGCCAACGCTGCGGCAAAACAGGGTGTCGCCGGAAAATATGACCTTTTCCGGTTCTTCCAGCACATAGCAAACACCGCCCGCCGTATGCCCCGGCGTATGGAGTACGCGCAGCGAAAAGCCCGCCGCCGAAAGCGTATCGCCATCCTGCAAAACGACGTCCGCTTCGCACGGCTCGATCGTACACCAAGCCATTTTCGCAAGACTCATCGCCGGATCGTGAAGCCCCGGCGCATCTATGGCGTGCGCGCAGACCAAGGCGCCCGTAGCGGCCTTTAGCGCCGCCACGCCCATGATGTGATCAAAATGCGTGTGCGTCAAAAGGATATGCGTACAGCGCAGACCGTTTTGCGCCATAAAATCCGTGACGGGCGCATCGCCCGCGGGATCGATCACGACGCATTCTCCCGGCGTTTTTCCGTAGAGCACATAGGTGTTCGTACCCCAATGCCCCGTATCCAAACGTTTGACTTCCATAATCCGTTCCTTAAAAGGTTTTTTTACTGTCCAGCAGAATGGTAACGGGGCCGTCGTTGATAAGCGCCACGTCCATTTCCGCGCCAAATTCGCCCGTTTCCACGCGCACGCTTGCGCCGAGCCGCGCGATGGCCGCTTCGTAGAGCGGGATCGCCGTTTCCGGCCGCGCCGCCTTGATAAAGCTGGGACGGCGACCCTTGCGGGCGTCCCCGTAGAGCGTGAACTGCGAGATCAGCAAAATGCTGCCGCCCACATCCGCAATGTCCAAATTCATCTTGCCCTCGGCGTCCTCGAATACGCGAAGACCCAAGAGCTTATCGCAGATATATTCCATATCCGCTTCCGTATCCACATCCTCCACGCCAAGCAGCACCATGTAGCCCTTGGCGATCTCGCCTATGACGCTCCCGCCTACGCTTACCGAAGCCGATTTTACCCGTTGCACGACCGCGCGCATATTCTTTTCCTCCGTCTATACGTTGATGCGGAATACATCCGCTATACCCTTCACCTTACGCAGGTTCTTGACGATGCTGCCCAGCTGCTCGGCGTTGTTCACGTCAAAGGACATGCGTACGGTCACGATGTTCGCGTCCGCGTCCGTTTTGGCGTTCATGTTCTTGATGGAAATGTTCATGGAGCTTAGCACCTGCGAAATATCCATAAGCAAGCCGGCGCGCTCCGTGCCGGTGATCTGGATGGACACCGTATAGGAAGCGCGGATGTTCTGCGCCCATTCCACCTCGATGATGCGATCGTCGTCCAAGAGAAGATCCTTCACGTTGGGGCAGTCCGCCCTGTGCACGGAAACGCCGCGCCCGCGCGTGATGTAGCCTATGATGGGATCCCCCGGCAGCGGCGTGCAGCATTGGGCAAAGCGCACCACCATGTTGGGTTCGCCGCGCACGATGATGCCGCGGTCGTGCGTGGTGGTGATGTTATGAACAGCCTGATCCTGCGCAGCAAGGCGCGCCTGCAAGGCCGCCGTGCGCTCCTCCTTGCGGTATTGCTCGATGAGCCTGTGGAGCACCTGCCCCGTCGTGATGCCGCCGTAGCCTATGCAGGCGTAAACGTCGTCCATCTCGCTCATGTTGAAGCGCTTGATAATATCGGCGAAATATTCGTCCTTGGTAAGCTCGGGCAGGTTCCGTCCCTGCCGCTTCGCCGCGTCCGCGAGCATTTCTCTGCCGCGCTGTATGTTTTCCTCGCGATTGGCCTTTTTGAACCATTGGCGAATCTTCGCCTTGGCCTGCTGGGTCTTGACAAGCTTGAGCCAGTCGCGTCTGGGCGCGGCTTGGGGATTGGTCAGTATCTCCACAACGTCGTTGGTTTTGAGCTTATAATCAAGCTTCACAAGCGCGCCGTTAACGCGCGCCGCGCGCGCATGATGGCCTACGTTCGTGTGTATGCGATACGCAAAATCCAGCGGCGTGCTGCCTGTGACAAGGTCGATGATCTTGCCTTGCGGGGTAAGCACATACACATAATCGCTAAAGAAATCCTTGCGCACGCTGTCCACAAATTCCAGCGTGGATTCGGAATAGTTTTCAAGCTCCAGCGCCTCGCGCAGCCACGCCATCTTGCTGTCCATCTCGTCCTGCGACGAGCGGCCTTCCTTATACATCCAATGCGCCGCGATGCCGTATTCCGCCGTACGGTGCATCTCAAACGTACGTATCTGCACCTCGAAGGGCATGCCCTCCTTGCTGAAAAGCGTGGTGTGAAGCGAACGGTACATATTGGTTTTCGGCATGGCGATGTAGTCCTTGAACCGGCCCGGCATGGGCTTCCAAAGGGAGTGGATGATGCCCAGCGCCGCATAGCAGTCGTTAATGGTTTCCACCACCACGCGCACCGCGATCAGGTCGTAGATCTCGTTCAGGCTTTTGTTCTGCCGCACAGCCTTTTTGTAAATGCTGTAAAGGTGCTTGGGCCGTCCGTTGATCTGCGCCTTGATATGAGCCTTGTCCAAGTTTTCACGGATGACCTGCATGGCGTTATTGAGCGTTTCCATATGCGCGGACTGGGAGGGTTCAAGCTCCGCCTGCAATTTCTTATATTCGTCCGGCCAGATGAAGGAAAAGCAAAGATCCTCCAGCTCACACTTCATGGCGCCCATGCCGAAGCGATGCGCAAGCGGCGCGTAAACGTCCAGCGTCTCCTTGGCCTTGCGGACGCGCTTGGCTTCGCTGCAATAGCCCAGCGTGCGCATATTGTGTAATCTGTCCGTAAGCTTGATGATGACGACGCGCACGTCCTTGGCGATAGCAAGAAACATCTTTCGAAGGTTGTCCGCCTCCTGATCCTCCTTCGCCGAAAGCTCCCGGTTGCTCGTTTTGGTAAGCTTGGTAACGCCGTCCACCATTTCGGAGATGTCCTCGCCGAATCGATCGCGCAGCGCATCCACGCTGATCGCGCAATCCTCCACCACGTCATGCAAAAGACCCGCTATGACCGTGTGCGCGTCCATGCCCATATCGTAAAGCATCATCGCCACGGCCTCGGGATGCACATAATAGGGCTCGCCCGATTCGCGCTTCTGCCCCGCGTGCGCTTTTTTCGCGAAATCGATGGCGCGCGCTAAAAGCTCCATGTCCTCCGGACCGAAGCGCGGGCTGCAATGCGTCATCAGCGCATCGTCCACATATTGTACCGCCAGCGCGGTCGCGGTCTCGTCCATCTTTTTCACCCGTTCTCCGCCGCACGGAAAAAGCGACGCCTAAAGCACGCCGCTTCTCCCCTTTCAGCTTTCGTACTTAATGATCGACTCCACGTCGTAATCCTTGAGAAACGCTCTACCGCCTAAATCCTCCAGCTCTATGCCGAAGCGCGCCGCGACGACCTCGCCGCCCGCCTGCTCCACAAGTCGTATCGCCGCAAGCGCCGTGCCGCCCGTCGCCAGCAGATCGTCCACCACGACGACCTTCGCGCCCTTGGGTATGGCGTCCACATGGATTTCCAGCGAATCCGTGCCGTATTCCAAATCGTATTCATACGCCATGGTCTTGAAGGGAAGCTTGCCCGGCTTACGCGCCAGCACAAAGCCCGCGCGTAAAGCGTAGGCAAGCGCCGAGCCGATCACGAAGCCGCGCGCTTCCGGCCCCACCACGATATCCACCTGTTTGCCCTTGAGGGTCTCGACGATGCGGTCGATCATCTCATGGTACGCGTCCTTATTCTGGATCAGCGTCGTAACGTCGTAGAATAGGATGCCCTCCTTGGGAAAATCGGGAATGCTGCGGACTGCGGTTTTCAGATCCATATTTCCTCCTTATTGTGCGTCCCGCAACGCTTGCAGGGCGCGATAGGTCGCACTTTCCTCCAACGGCTTTTTTGGCGCGCCGGGGACCAGTTCGATACCGTTATGCGCATGGGCAAAGCCCAGCTCCAGCATGATATCCACGCCCAGCGCGCAGCGTGCGCGCGGCAGGCGCGTTTCGCGGTGCAGATAGTCGGCAAGCTCCTCGCGGTTATAAAACCGCCGCTTCGCGCCATACAGCGTCCGGTACAGAAGCGCCATGCCTTCCCTATCCAAACAAAGCGCCTCGCGAATCGCCGATGCGTCCGACGCCCGCGTTTGGGCAAGCACGAGCTGCGCGTGGGGCGCAAGCTCCCCAAGACGCTCCAAAACGCCCGGCAGCACCGGCGTATCGTACACAAGGATCCGCCTGTAGCGCCAAGGATCCATGTCGTCGAGCACAGGAGCCAAAACCGCCGCGTTGTAGGCGCAGGCCTGCTGTGGTTCCCGAAAGAAGGTCACATCCATGTGCGCATACACATCGGTGTTCTTGAGAAGACGCTTCGCGCCCTCTATCGTAAAGCAAAGCGCAAGCGTTCCGTCGGCGTGTTCATCCAGCGCCGAAGCGAGCCACGCGTCCGGCTCCACCCGCGTTAAGGCAAAATCACCACGGATAGTATTATATAGGATGTTGCGCGAAAATGCATCAATAAATTTCGTCCGGTGCGCGTCGATATACGCGTCCGTATCGCCGGGCAGGGACGCGCGCACCGCTTTAAGCTGAATTTGCAGGCTGCGCGTGCCGTTCCAAGTATCTACGGCGGGCGCGCACAGAAGATCGCACCGGTCCATCGCGAGCAGCGCGTCCCACGCGCCGCCCATGTTGAAAAGCGTGCAGGGGCGCGTCGCCGTTCCCGCCGCGAGCGTGCCGCGCAGATGGCTGCCGTCGCCCATGCGCTTCAGATTCCGAAGATAGGCGTGGCGAATGCGAAGAAGCGGCCGTGGATTGCCCGCGCCAAAGGGCGCAAGGCGTTCGATATCCTCGGCAAGCCCCATGTTCACATCCTCCAGCGGCGCCTCCAGCTCATAGGCCCGGCGCGGAATAAAAGCCTCCGCGTCGGGCGCAACAAAGCGCACCGCCTCCTCAAAGCGGACGCAAAACGCATCGTAATGCGAAGCGTCCATCGTGACGCCCGCCGCCGCCGCATGCCCGCCGAAGCGCACGAACAGATCCGCACACTGTAAAAGCGCGGCGTAAAGATGCACGCCCGCAATAGAGCGGGCGCTCCCTGTGAGCACGCCGTCCTTCTCGGAAAAGAGGATGGCCGGGCGATTGTATTTTTCCACAACGCGCGTCGCGGCGATCCCGATCACGCCGCTGTTCCAGTCCCCCTTCAGTACGATGGTGCAGCGCTCTGTCAAGTCCGACGCGTCGAGCAGCGCGTACGCCTCGGTGCAGATGGAAAGCTCCTCGCTTTGCCGCTGCGCGTTCAGGGCGCTAAGCGCCGATGCAAGCCGCGCCGTTTCCGCCGCGTCCTCCCCGCAAAGAAGCTCCACGCAAAGGGACGCGTCCCCCAGCCTTCCCGCCGCGTTGATGCGCGGGGCAAAGCCAAAGGCCAAATGGCGCGACGAAAACGCGCCGTCGCCGCCGACCTCCCGCGCAAGCGCCAACAGACCCGCGGGCGCTTCGCCGCGATTGAGCATGCGCAGCGCTTCCGTCACGATCACGCGGTTTTCCCCCAACAACGGCACAAGATCCGCGACCGTGGCCAGCCCCGCAAGCGGCAGATACCGCCGTGCCGTTTCAAAGCTCGTAAGCGCCTGTACCAGCTTCAAGGCTGTCGCCGCGCCGCAAATATCCTTGTTGGGATACCCGTCGCCGGGCAGCGTGTGGCAAACGGCAGCGGCGCAGCGCGGCAGCGTTTCTCCGCTGATGTGATGATCCGTGATCACAAGCTCCATGCCAAGCTCATAGCAGCGCGCCGCTTCCGCATGCGCCTTCACGCCGTTATCCACCGTGACGATCAGGCGGACGCCCTGTTTCGCCAGCGCCTCCACGGCGTCCACGTTCATGCCGTAGCCCTCGCTGTGGCGCGAGGGGATGTGATAGCAAACGTCCGCCCCCAGATCGCGAAGGCACAAAAGCAGCATGCTTGTCGCGCATACGCCGTCCACGTCATAATCACCGTAAACGCAAATGCGCTCCCGCTGATCGATGGCCTGCCGCACACGGGAAACGGCGTCCGCCATGCCGGAAAAGAGGAAGGGATCGTAAAGGTCGTCCGTGCTCGGCTCCAAAAAGGCGCGCACGGAAGCCGCGTCCGCAACGCCGCGCTTTGCAAGCAGCGCCGCGAGCATGGGCGAAACGCCCTGTATCTGCGGAACTTGTCCAGCATAGGCTTCGTTTTGTACAAACAATTCCATAGGAGTTTATTATATCATGAAAGCCCCGCAAAACCTATCGAAACATGCGGATGAGCAACGCTGTGAAGACGCCCGCGAGCGCGCCGATACCAAGATCGCTTAAAATCCCCAGCGACAGCGAAAAGTTTTTTGACATGATGGAAAACAGCAAAAACGCAAGCCCCGCGTAGCACAAGCCCGCCAAGCCGCCCACAAACCACGCGCGGCGCTTATACAGTCCCACAGCAAGCATCGATGCGGCAGCGGCGCTCACCACCTTGATCGTCACCGTCATGACGCCCAAGGCGCTCAGTTGCAGCCAATTTTTTTGCAGCGACAGCGCAAACAGAAGCAAAAGCGCAAAGCTTACCGCGGCGCCCAGAAAGGAAGCCTTCAGCAGCACCATGAGCAGCGTATTCCCCTTTGTGCCGATTTGCATGATCGTTCCCTCCTTGGCCGGAATGTTACAACCTATGCGCCCAAAGAAGAAATCATGCAAAAACAGGCCGTCGGTTTTCACCGGCGGCCTGCGCTGATCGACAAAATCTGTTTCTGACCCTATTACGGCCTTAACCCGCTGCCGCCCTGCAGCGTGATGGTCTCGCCGGTCATATAGGCGGCTTCGTCGGAAGCGACAAGCACGCACATCGCGCCGATATCCTTTTCGGGATCCGCAAAGCGTCCCATGGGAATGCCCTTGATGGTCTGCGCGTATACTTCCGGATACGCTTCTTTCCACGATACAAGCTGCTCGGTCATGGCAAGCGGGCAAATCACGTTAACGGTAATACCGTCAGCCGCCCACTCGGTCGCCGCGACGCGGGACAGACCGCGAATACCTTCCTTGGCAGCCGCATAGGAGGATTGGCCGGGCTTGCCGAAAAGACCCGCGCCGGAGGCGAAGTTGATAACGCGTCCATGGCCGGATTCCTTGAGATAGGGATACGCCTCGCGCATATAGAAGAACGCACCGTACAAGCCGGAGTAGATCGCCAGATCAAAGTCTTCCTTGCTGTGTTCCACCAGCATTTTGCCGGACTTGGAAGCCTGTGCGTTGTTGACGAGCACATCCAGCTTTCCAAAGCGCTCGATCGCCTTGGCGATCACGTCCTTTACGCCCTGCTCGTCGGCGCCGTCCGCCGTCAAAGCCAACACGTCCGTGCCGTAGTCTTCCTTCAGCTGCGCCGCCGCCTTTTCAAGCGTCGCCGCTGTGCGTCCGGTAATCACAAGGGAAGCGCCCGCCTTCGCAAACGCCTTTGCGATACCAAAGCCGATGCCTTTACCGCCGCCGGTAACCAAAACAACGCGCCCAGTCATTTCAACCATAGCAACAAACCTCTTTCTCTATATAATGATGCCCGTGTATCGATATTAGTTTATCTTCTTATCCCATATATGTCAACCGTTTCACAAGCAGAGCATTAGAAAAAGCGCGGCAAAAGCCGCGCTCAAAAGGCCGTGTGCCGCGCTTTACTCGTTGATTTCCTTGACCTCTTCGGACATGGTGTTCTCCGCCGCTACGTTTTCCACGTTGGCGATCGCGCCGCGCGTGAATACGAGACGAATCTTATCGGGGCCTACCATAACGGTGATAACGTCGTCCTTGATGGCGCTGACGGTGCCGTAGATGCCGCCGATGGTGCGAATGCGGTCGCCCACCTTGATGGCGGCGAGCATTTCCTTAACCTTCTTTTCACGCTTACGCTGGGGAATGATCATGATGGCGAACATCGCGATGAGCATGATGATGAGAAGACCGCCGGAGCTGAAGAAGCTGCCGATACCCTGTGTTGTTGCTGCTGGCATAGAATTTTTTACCGTCCTTTGTTGCTTATTCTTATTGTTGAAAGCGGCCTAGACTCGCGTCGCCGCAAATTCACATCTATCATCATATCGAAAAACCGCCCTTGCGTCAAGGCGTGCGCGGCATTATTTCCAATTATCGCCGGGCAATATACTTGTTGATCATCCGTTCCGGCGCGTAGGACTCCTTCGCGCGGCGCAAGCCCGGCAGGCCCATATCCTCCTCGCGGTTGACATAGCGCACATCCGCAAACTCGTGCGATAAAAACTCCCGATTGATAAGCGGGAACATGCCCGGCATATCCACCGCCTTTTCAATATGGATCAAGGCCATATCCTCGCGCAGGCGCTCGCCTATGGAGAATGCCGTCATCACGCCGTCCACGCGGATAGCGCCGCCTTTTAAGCCCAGCGCGTCCATGTTGGATAAGGCGACCTGCGTCGCGCGCCGTTCCGCCGCGAACGACTCCGCCTTCTCCGCCATCCATTCGTCGTATACGGCCATGCAAGCGTCCGTCATCTGCGGCGTCAGGCGTTCGTAAGTAAAGGCGTGATTTTCTAAAAAGCGGTTGATATGGTTGCGCTTGCCGTGATACGCCTTTCCCTTGAGGGTTATCAGGCTCTCCGCGTCATACACATAATCCGCATTGTTTCGATCCTCCGAAAGCGTAAAGCCTGCGGCTTCATAATACGCCTTGTGCGCGTCGGTCACGCCGTAAAACACCGCCTCGCGCCCCCGGCTTTCCCAGTCCGCCGCCGCAAGGCGGATCACGTCCGGAAAACGTTCCGGATGCAGCGTCAGCGGCGCAAAGAGCATGGGCTTCCCATAGTTGCCCCAAAGATAAAGCGCGTCCTCCTGCTCGGCAAGGTGCACCACGCCGCCGCTGCCCCAGATAAGGAGCGTTGTAAAGCTGTAGCCCGAGCTTTCGGGACGCCAGAAATCGGTGTATCGTTTCATCAAGCCTTGATCCGCAAGGGTGATATCGTGGTATTGCAATCGTGTATCCATAGTGGTTAGTATAGCAACGCGCGCGAAAAAAAACAATCCCGCGAGGGGATTGTCTTTGTGAAATAATGGTAACGTTACTTTGCCTTTTGCACCTCATAGGTGACGACGAGCTGCGCCTGCGTGGTGACCTCGCCCGTTGAAACGCTGGGCCCTGCGTCGGCAGTCGTCTTGGCGTTTGCGACGCCGTCCGTCGCGGGCATCTCCACCACGCGCATGGGCTGGCTTACGGACTGCTCCTCGATCTTCATGGTGCCGGTCAAGGTAAGAAGCGCCGCTTCCGCAATCGCGTCCGCCTTTCTCTGCGCGTCCTCCACGGCGGCGGCAAGCGCCTTGTCGTAATCGCCCGCCGTGTCCGTAACGGAGAAGGTAAGCCCGTCGTAGCTCGTCACGCCCGCCGCGAGCGCGTGTGCGATGATGGTGCTGATGTTTTCCACCTCGCGTATCGTGACCTTTACATTGTTGGCAGCTTCATAGCCCGTGAGCACCGGCTCGTTTTTGCTGTAGTCAAACTGCTCATACATGCTGATATTGGCGGTTTTTACATCCTTCTCGGCAACGCCGTCAGCCTTGAGCACCTCAAGGAGCGCCTTGACGATCTCCTCGTTCTGCGTCTGCGCCGTTACGGCGTCCTTATCCGTGGCGCGCACGTTAAAGGTGATGGAGGCGGTATCCGGCATGGTTTTGACCTCGCCGCTTCCCGTGACCGTAATGGTGCTGTGCACGACCTCGGGCGCCTCGTTATATACGACGTCCCGGATCGCCGCCGCGGACTGTACGCCCGCCGCGATCTGCTCCTCCGACTTGCAGCCGCTCAAGCAGAGCAGGCTCACGCACAGAAGCAGCGTCAAAAGAGAACGGCACGCCATGCGCTTATTCGTTTTCATCCTTCTTCTCCTCGTCCTTTTGTATCACGGAAGGCTGCGGTACGGCATTCTGCTTCTCAAGAAGCTTCGCCTGCCGCTCCGCCTTTTTCCGCGCCCTGCGTTCCTTGCCCGTTTCGCGGGGCTCGCCTGTCTGCTGTCTTTGGGCGCGCTTTTTCCATGCGCGCACGAGGAGCCACCCTACCAAGACCAGCGGCAGGATCACCGGCGAACCCGATAGCAGGAACACCGCCAAATCCTCAAGGAAATTACCTATGCCGCTCAGGTTTTCGCTGAAGCCGTCGCTTACCCTCTGCCCGAACGGCGTCTTAGCGGCGGGACCTACGCGCAGGCCCTCCTCGCGAAGGACGACGTTCACAGTGGCGTATTCGATCATGCCATCGTACTTGCGAAGCTTGGTCGTCAATTGCTCGATCTCGGTGGTCACGCGCGCGATCTCGCGCTCCAGCTCGATGATGTCGGAAAGGTTGTTGGTTTTGACCAGTATGTTTTCCAGCCGCTCCAGCGTCGTGCGGCTCACGGCAAGGCGCGTTTCGATATCGAAGTAGCTGTCCGTCACATCCTCGGTATCCTCGTTTTTCGAAAGCAGCTCGCCGTAGCCGGAAGCTGTATTCACAAAAGCGTCCGCCTCGCTTGCGGGAATGCGCAGCGTAACGGAGGCTGTGCGGCCGGAATCGCCCGCGACCTCCGGCTTGGTGCCGTAGATGTTGGAGCTTTGCACATAGCCGCCCGCAGTTTGCGCGTCCTTCAAAAGCTGCGCAAGGTGCGCGTCAAAATCCTTGGTGTAAAGCTCCAGCGCGATGGAGCGAATGATCTTGCGTCCGCCGTAATTCGGTGCGATCTGCTGCGCGGCGTCGCCAACAATGCCGTTCTCCGCGCCGCCCGCCAAAGCCTGCGGCTCCGCCATGTCATAAGCCGTCGCTTCCTCTGCATACGCCATATCCATGGCCATCGGCGCAGCCGCCGCAGGCGCTTCCGCATACTCCTCATACTTTTCTTTGCTTGCGCCCTTGGAGGCACAGCCGGTAAGCAGGAACGCCAACAAAAGCAGCATCGCAATGGTTCTGCGTTTCATGTGTGATTTACCTCCCAATCCGTTTTCTGCCTATAAAACGCTGCGACAGGGAAAAAGGTTGCGGTATTCTCAAAAAATTATACGATATCCAAATATGCCGCGCCTATGATGCCCGCGTCGTTGCCAAGCATCGTGGGGACCGCTTTGGGAACGCCGTTGTAGGCGCTGCCGAATACGAAGGTGTGCAGCCGCTCGTTGATGGGATCCATCAAATACGATCCCTCCTCGCTCACGCCGCCGCCTATCAAAACGATCTCCGGCCGGAAGATATTGATGCAGCCGCCGATACCCGCTGCCACATAAGAGGCGTAACGGTCGATCACAGCCGCCGCCACAGCGTCGCCCGCCTTGGCGGCGTCAAAGGGCGTGCGCCCGTTCACCACGCCGCGCTCTTGCGCGATCTTATTTAAGAGGGATTCCGGGTGCGCGGCCATCGCCTCGCGCGTCTGACGGATCAAGCCCGTAACGGAAGCGTACGCCTCAAAGCAGCCGTCGATGCCGCAGGTGCAATGCACGCCTTCAAACACAAGGGGAATGTGCCCCAGCTCCGCGCCCAAGCCGTCGCCGCCGGAGAATATCCTTTTTTCTATGATGATGCCGCCGCCCACGCCCGTACCCAAGGTAAAGAGCAGCACGTCGTTATAATCCTTCGCGGCGCCCGCGATGGATTCGCCCGCCGCGGCGCAGTTGGCGTCGTTCCCCACAAACACGGGAGCGGCTACATGCTTTTGCAGTTCGTCACGCAGCGGCACGTCGTACCAATTCAGGTTGCCCGCCCGCAAAACCTTGCCGGTCTTTGTCTGCACGGAGCCGGGTGTGCCTACACCCAAACAGGGGAAATCGGCCAGGGTCAAATTGAGCTGCTTTGCGGCGTCCGCAGCGGATTGCGCCATGGAAAGCACGACCTCCGCAAAGGAGCGGTTTGCATAGGTGGGACGCGTGTCATACGCTACGATCTTATTGTTTTCATCCACAACGCCCGTCTTGATGTTCGTTCCGCCCAAGTCGATCCCGATACGATACTTCATAATGCCTCCGAAAAACTCAAAAACTCCCGAATATTATAGCACATGCGCCGCCGCATGGGTAGTCCTTCACGGAAATTAAGCCAAATCAAGCCATTGTTCGCGCTTTCCCTACAACAGCGCGATCGCGCGTTCCAGCCGCGAAAGCGCGTTTTGCAGCGGCAGCGCGGGGCAGGCTGCGTTCAAGCGGATAAAGCCGTCGCCCGCGGCGCCGAAGAACGCGCCCGGCGTCGCCTCGATCCCCGCGCGGACAAGAAGCGCCTGCAGCGCCGCCGCGTCCAGCCCCAGCGCGCGCATGTCGAGCCAGCAAAGGTAAGTTCCCTCCAACAAAGGCATGGCGATACCCATCGCACGCACGCGTTCGCGCACCATGTCGGCGTTTGCGTATACCACCGAGAGCATCTCGCGCATCCACCCTTCGCCCTGCGTATACGCAGCCGCCGTCGCAGCCATCCCGAAGGGGTTGAACACCTCGCCGCTGTCGCGCATGGCCGTTTTTTCAAACAGCGCGCGCTTTTCTTCGTCCCTCGAATAAAAATATGCCTGCGATAAGCCCGCGATGTTGAAGGTTTTAGACGCCGCGCTAAACGCGGCGCAATCCGGGTCGATCAGCGCATAGGGCGTCATTTCCGTACCCGGGCGCAGAATATCCTGGTGGATCTCATCCGCAAGCACGGGCACGCCAAAGCGCGCGCAAAGCTCATGCACGCGCGCAAGCTCCTCCCGCGTCCACACCCTGCCCACGGGGTTGTGGGGGCTGCAAAGGATAAAGAGCTTCACGCCCTGCAAAAGCTTTTGCTCCATATCCGCAAAATCCATTTCGTAGCGTCCATCCCGCAAAACCAGCGGGTTTTCCACGATCCTGCGCTCGTTTTCGCGTATCACCTGCATAAAGGGGCCGTACACGGGCGGCTGGATCATGATGGGATCGCCGATCTTGGTATAGGCGCGGACGGCGTTCCCTAAGCCCGTCACCACGCCGTGCGAGGGTACAAGCTGCTCCGGCGTGAGCGCCACGCCCTTTTTCGCCATCCACGCGCACACAGCCGCGCGGAAGGGCGCTTCGTTCTGGCGGTAACCAAAGTAGGCGTTCTCCGCCGTTTGATGCAGCGCCTCGAGTATGGGCGGCGCGATGGGGAACATCATTTCCGCCACGGCGAAGGGGATCGCGTCCGGGGTCTGTATCCCCATCTCCTCCATACGGGTGTAAACGCAGCAATCCGTGTTTCTGTCGGGTTTGATCGTGGTAAAATCGTATCGCATAAATGCCTCTGTCCTCATTATTTTTTCGCCGCGCCGCGGCGGGGTCATACCATGGTTTCGGGGCGCATCGCCTGTTCAAACTGTGCGTCCGATATAAAGCCCGTCCGCTTCGCCGCTTCCTTAAGCGTACAATGCTCCGCATGTGCTAGCTTCGCGATTTGCGCCGCCTTCTCGTAACCGATCAGCGGCGTCAGCGCCGTCACCGTCATCAACGATTCGTCCAAATACCTTTGGATCACGGCGCGGTTGGGCTTCAAGCCCGCCATGCAGTGATCGTTGAAGGAACAAAGCGCGTCCGCAAGCAGGCGCACGGACTGCAAATGGTTATAGATGCATACGGGCATGTACACATTCAGTTCCAATATGCCCTGCGCGGCCGCCAAGCCCACCGTCACGTCGTTGCCCATCACCTGCGCGCACACCATCGTCAGCGCCTCGCATTGCGTGGGGTTGACCTTGCCCGGCATGATGGAGCTGCCCGGCTCGTTTTCCGGTATCAAAAGCTCGCCTATGCCGCAGCGGGGGCCGGAGGAAAGCAGGCGCACATCGCACGCAAGCTTCATCATATCCGCCGCAAGCGTTTTGAGCGCCCCGTGCGCAAAGACCATCGCGTCCTTAGAGGAAAGCGCGTGGAACTTGTTCTCCGCCGTCGTAAACGCAAGGCCTGTTTCTTTGCTGATCGCCGCAGCGACGGCCGCATCAAAGCCCGCAGGGGCGTTTAAGCCCGTCCCCACCGCCGTACCGCCCAGCGCAAGCGCGGAGAGCGGCGAAAGCGTCGCTTCGATCATGCCGCGGCAGGCTTCAAGCATGCCTGCCCAGCCGCCGATCTCCTGCCCGAGCGTGATGGGCGTGGCGTCCTGCAAATGCGTGCGCCCCACCTTGATCACGTCGTCATATTCCTTAGAAAGACTGCAAAGCGTGCCGTAGAGGCGATCTATGGCTGGCAAAAGGCGTGTCTTCGTTTGCATGACCGCCGCGATGTGCATGGCTGTGGGGAAGGTATCGTTGGAGCTTTGGGAGCGGTTGACATGGTCGTTGGGGTGCAGCAGACTTTCGCCCGCAAGCTCGTTTCCGCGGTTTGCGATGACCTCGTTCAGGTTCATGTTGGTCTGCGTACCGCTGCCCGTCTGCCAAACGGCAAGCGGGAAATGCGCGTCCAGCGTGCCCGTCAGGACCTCGTCGCACACTTTAGAAATCAGGTCTGCGCGTCGCTCGTCCAGCGCGCCAAGCGTGCAATTCACCCTTGCCGCCGCTTTTTTAAGAAGCGCGAAGGCGCGTATCACCTCGACGGGCATGCGCTCCTCGCCGATCTTGAAATTGTTGAGACTGCGCTGGGTCTGCGCGCCCCAATAGGCGTCCGAAGGCACGGCGACGCTCCCCATAGTGTCCTTTTCCCAACGCGTGCTCCCATCCATCCGCATATCCTCCGCCTTCTGCTTTTTAAGACGCAAAAGCGCCTCGGCATACGAACATATTGTATCATATTCCGAGTCGCAAGGATACCGGTTCAATTCACCTCTTTTTGACCGTCCTCCGCGTAAAGCTCGCCGTCGATGATGCGTACGATGCGCTTGGCGCTTTCCGCAACGGAAAGGTCGTGCGTGATCATCACGATGGTGTGCCCCATGGCGTTGAGCTGCTGAAACAGCTTCAAAACGTCCTTGCCGGTCTTGGTGTCCAAGGCGCCCGTTGGTTCGTCCGCAAGCAGCAGCTTGGGATCGCCCACGAGCGCGCGCGCGATGGCGGCGCGCTGCTGCTGGCCGCCGGACAGCTCGTTTGGCTTATGATCGAGCCGTTTTCCCATATCCAGCATGGAGAGCTTCTCTGCGGCGATCACCGCGGCTTCTTCATAGCGCATGCCGCGGGATAGAAGCGGCATCATCACGTTTTGTAAGACGGTGTATTTGCCGATCAAGTGATACCGCTGGAAGATAAAGCCGATAAGCCGGTTCCGAACGATCGTCAGCTTGTCGTCCTGCAGCGTTTCCATGAGGATCCCCATAAGCCTGTAGGTACCCTCCTGAAAATCGTCCATGCAGCCCATCACGTTCATCAGCGTTGATTTGCCGCTGCCGGAAGGGCCCAAAATACCAAGGAATTCCCCCTGATCCACCGCGAGCGACACGCCCTTGAGCGCCTCCACAACGGTATCGCCCATCACAAAGCGCTTATGGATCTGCCGCATATCGATAAGATGCGTTTTTTCTTCCATATGCCGCCCCCCTACTCCTGATTCAGCGCTTCGATGGGGTTGAGGCGCGAAGCCTTCCACGCGGGGTAAAAGCCGAACACCGTACCGGTCACGACCGCGAACAGAAGCGCCAGCACCCAGCCCCAAACGCTGTTTTCCATGCGCGTGCCCGTCCACTCGAGCACCGGGATGAGCGCAAAGCTTAACCCCACGCCCAATACCCCGCCGATGACGCTGATGAGCGCCGCTTCCATCACAAACTCCAACAATATAGCCTCCCGCGAGAAGCCGATGGCCTTCAATATGCCGATCTCGCCCGTGCGCTCCTGTACGGTGACGAACATAACGTTCATGATACCGATGCCGCCCACGATAAACACGATGGTGGCGACGGCGAGCAACAGGGACGCCAGCGTATTTGCGGAGCTTGTCGCGGCCTCCATGGCGCTGCCCGCGTCGGTAATATCAAAGCTCGCGGAGGGATAGTTTTCCGTAAGCACGGCTTCGATGTCCGCCATCGCCTGCTCGACGTTGCCCACGCTCGACGCGATCGCCGTGATGGTGGGGCTCTCCTCCCCGCCGAACACATGCTTGACCGCCGTGTTGTAAGGGATATAGACCGCCGTATCGGGGCTTATGCCGGAGGATACGGAGCCCATGGTGTTCAATACGCCGATGATCTCATAATTCTTGCCCTCGATGGCAATGTAGTCGCCGTAGGCATAAGCCGCGTACTCGAATATCTCCTCCGCGAGAGAATAGCCGATGACCGCCACATAAGCGGTCCCTTCGTTATCCTCGGCCTCGAAAAAACGCCCGTAGAGCGTCGTGAGGTTGCTCACCGCGTCATAATTTTCCAGTACGCCCACGACGGTCGCTTCCGTCTCCTCCTCGAGCACCCCGCCGAACACGGTGGTCTCGCCGCTTTCGAGTATGGTCACCTCGTCTATGCCCGAAACGAAGGTTTTGATATCCTCCACATCCTCCATGTCGAGCTCGACCTCGCCGGGTCTTCTTGTGCTGCCGCCGCTTCTGTTTCCGCCGCTCCGGCTGCCGCCGGATCCGCCCGGCATACCGCCCGGCATACCGCCGGGCATACCGCTTGGCATGCCGCCGCTTGGCATGCCGCCCATGCCGGGGAAGCCGCCCATGCCCGCGAACATCGCGTCCATATCGACGCCGTCGCCGACGCTTATGTCGATCGCACCCGCGTTGAGATTTTTGAATTGATCGGCAACGTCCGCCTGCCCGCCGCGTCCTACCGCGATGACCAGCACGATGGTCGCCGCGCCCACGATGATGCCAAGCGACGTCAGCATCATCTTCGCCTTGTTTTCCATGATGTTGATCCAGACCAGCCGTATGATTTCACCGAACCGGATCATTGTGCGCCCACTCCCTCAGAGGGCATGCCTGCCGGCATGGCGCCGCTTGGCATGCCGCTCTGCCCGCTCTGGCCGCTCTTTCCGCTGCTCTTTTCACTGTTTTGCCCGCCGCCTACGCCGCTTGCCGCAAGCAGCACATCGCCCTCGGAAGCGCCGGATTCGATCTCGATATTCGTGCCGTCGGTAAAGCCTGTCGTTACAAGCGCGACGGTGTTCTCCTCCTCGCCCTTTATGAGCACGGACGCCTTATCGCCGCTTTGTTCTACAGCTTTGGTGTTGACATAGAGCACGTCCATAGCCGCCTCGTCGATGATGGTGACCTCCGCGCTCATGCCTTCATACATGGCAAGCTCGTTCTTCTCCTTAAACTTGACCGTGACGGTATAGCTGACCGTCGCGGCGCCCGATCTTGCGCTTTCGGCCGAGATGCTGTCCACCGTAGCCGCAAACTCCGTATCCGGAAACGCGGTCATTTTGACGATAGCGTCCTGCCCGATGGCAACGTCCAGTATATCCTCCTCCGAGATGGTGATGGGCACATACACCTCGTCGATGACGTTGATGGTCATAATGCTTGCGTAGGTGCTGATAAGATGCGTTTCCGTATCCACCTTTACCGTCACCTTGTCGCCCGCGCTTACGTTGACGGCAACGATCATACCCGTATAATCGGAATACACGACGCCGTCGGCGGCGACCATCTCCTTGACCTCGGCAAGCTGCTTTGCAAAGGTGTTGTAGTTTTCCTGCGCGTTGGCGACCTTTTGGGTAAGCTCCATCTCGGTAAGCTCGTAGCTTACGCCCGCGGTGGAGGCTTCCTGTTTCGCAAGCTCCGCGGTGTGTTCGGCCGTCATCGTGTCCGTTTCGCTCTTAAGCCCCGCCTCCTCCAGCGCGAGATTCGCCTTCTGCATGGAAGCCTGCGCGGATTCCAGCGCGTCGATCAGGCCCTTGGCGGTCGTGATGCTGCCGTATTTTTCCTTGAACCATGTGTTGTAATCGTTATAGGCCGTCTGCGCCGCCGTTTGGCTGCGTTTGAGAGCCGCCAGCTCCGTTTCGATGGCGCTCGATTCACCCAAGCCGTTAATTAAGTTTGTGTATTTATCAATTTCCGCTTGTATCGACGTCCGCTTCTCGTAATTGGCAATGGTTTCGGTTTTCTCCTTTTCAAGATCGGTCACGTCGGACAAGGCCATGTTGTAGGTCGTTTCGGCAAGCTCCGCAAGCGTCCCTTTCGCCGCGATCACCTCGTCCGTTTCGCCGTTTGCGATGGCGTCCGCAAGCGCCTTCGCCGCCGCTTCGTATGCGGCCTTTTCTACCTCCACGTTGCTTTTCGCCGCCGTGATCTCGTTATCCTTCGCGGAAAGCCACGCGGTATAATCCTCCATCGGCACAAGGATCGCGTCCTTCTTCGTCTGCGCCGCGGTCAAGAGGCTCTGATAGCTTTTCACGTCCGTCTGCTTCTGCGTGTATTCCGTCACCTTGTCCGCGTAGTATTCCTGCTGTGCCTTGTAGTTTTCAAGCCGCGCGTTATCCGTATAAAAATCGGCGTTTTTGTTGCAGTAGTCGGTATATTCGTCCTGCGCCTTTTTAAGCGCCGTGACCGCGTTGTTGTAGTTTAAGCTAAGCTGCGCGTCCGTCAGGTTTTTGTTTTGCGTGGCAAGTTCGCCCTTTTGTTCGCTCTGCTCCAGCGTCTGCCCCGCCTGCATGAGCTTGGTCTCCTGCTGCAGCTTCGCCTGCTCCAGCTCCAGCGCCGCATCCTCCAGTAAAAGCTCGTAGCTGTCCAAGCCCTGCTGCACCTCCGTCAAATCGAATTTCATCAGCGCGTCGCCCGGCTTTACCATGGAGCCCGCCTTGATATACACCTCGGAAACGGTCGCCGTAATAGGAAATTGCAGCGTCTTTCTCACAAGGGAAATGGAGGAGCTTTCCGTTAAGCCCACGATGATGTCGCCGCGCTCCACGGTGTATTCGCGATAGACCACCTCGCTTGCCGCGCTTTTCGTGCGGATCGCCTTGACGCCAAAGAAGCCGCCAACGCATAACACCGCCGCCGCGCCGCCGAATAGAAGCAGTTTTTTCCAGCTTGGTTTCTTTTTCTTGCCCTTGCCCAACAGCGCCAACAGCTCTTCCGATTCGTTTTCCCTCGCCGCGGCGCTCTGCTTTTCCCTCTCCATGTAGATCCTCCACTGCGTATCTGCGGTCAACCGCAATCGCACGACAGTCTTTTCTATTCATAGTATAATGTTCCAAGCTTAAACAAACCTTAAAGCGTATAACGCCAAGCAGTCGCCGTCGTCCGATCATAACGGGCGCGTCTTAGAGGGGCGCGCCCGCCGAAGCTATGAAGAAGAGCTTTGCATCTCTTTCTTTGGTCAGTATAGTGCAGGTGGATAAAATGAACCTTAAATAGAAAGTGGCAAGAAAGTGTAAGTTTTCCGTGCAATACACTTTCTCGCCGCTTTCGATAGAGGGAACTCTTTTCCTTATTCCGTTACGTCGTAGGCGTTTTGCCGCTCGGTGCGCCGGAGGGCGGGTCTCCTGAAGGCGGATCGCCGAACGGGAACGTACCGTCAGGCGGCATACCGCCGCTTGGCGGCTCTTTCATCGTGCCCGCCGGAGGCGTTCCTTCGGGTTTCGCGCTCGTATCCGGCTTCGCGCCTTTTTCGCCGTTGGGCGCTTTGCCGCCTGCGGGGCCGCCCGGCTGCTGCATATCGCTTATATTCGGCTGCGCGCCGGTTACCGCTTCGCCCTTCTCGTTGATGCGCATGATGATCTGATCCAGCGTCACGTCCGCCTGCTTTTCGTTATCGGCATAGAGCGCATAGGTTTGCCCCACGTTCATGCCGGGAGCGCTGATAACCGCCATGTTATAGGCTTTTTCGGGTGCAAAGGCGATCAACACATTCTCGCCGGACTTGAGCGTAATGCTCGTCCCCGCCGCCTGCGTCTGTGTATAGTAGACGGTCAGCACGCCCTGCGCCGCGTCTTCCGAAAAGGACTGCGTCATCGCCGCATTTCCCGCCGCTATGATCGTACCGACGCTTATGCTGCCTTTGCCGTTGTAATCGAGCGCGCCGTTGCCCGCATCCTCGCTTCCCGAAACCGTCAGCATGCCACCGGACATCGTGAAGTCTCCGTTAGAATCCAGCCCGTCGCCGGAAGCGTTTACATGGATGGTACCGCCCTGTATGTCGATAAACCGGGAAGGCTCCGGCATGAATTCGTTCGTGCCGCCGCGTTCGTTCGGATCGGAGGCGTCCGTACCGCCCGCCGCGTTGATGCCGTCGTCAAAGGCGGTGATGGTTAGTACGCCGTCTGTGATGGTGACGGAGCTTCCCTCCATCCCCTCGTAGCTTTTGGATACGCTGATCGTGCCGCCGTCGACGCGCAGCGCGCCGCCCGCGTGGATGCCATCGTCGCCCGCCGTGACGGCAAGCGCTTCGGGATGCAGGGTCATCTCGCCGTTTGCGTGCACGGCGTCGTCCAAGGTATCCAGCGCGAACGTACCGCCCTCCATCACAAGATCCGTACCGGCTTTGAGTCCCTTGGCACTCGCCGTATCCTCTGCGGGCGCAGCGTTTTCGCCGTTTGACGCGCCGTCCGCTTTAGGCGTCGGCACGGGGGCGGGCGTCGCTGCCGCGTCCGTCGTTTTCGCGTCCGGCGGCGTCATGCCGCCGTCCACACGACTGCCTACCGCGGACGTGTGGGTCATTGCGGGCGCTGCGGCGCTGCCGCCGCCCGTTACGATATGAAACGTACCGCCGCTTGTATGCAACCGCGTTTCCGCCTGTATGCCGTCCTCTCCCGCCGTGATGTCGTAAGTGCCGCCGGAAAGCAGCACATAGCCTATGTTCTTGTCGCCTGTATGGTTGGACTGCATACCGTCGCCCTGCGCGTCGATCACAAGCCTCGCTTCGTGCACCTTGATGCAGTCCTTACCCCGAAGGCCGTCGCCCGCAGCCGTTACGCCGATCGCGGCGTCCGCCAACACCAGATCGTCCTTGGATACGACGCCATGCTTATAGGTCCCCGTGATGTTTAGATTTCCCGTACCGTTGATGGTAAGATCGGCCTTGCTGTAAATAGCGCCGTCCGCTTCCTCTGCATCCAAGAGGTCGCTTACGCTGTCGGCAATGGCGTTGTTCGTATTTGCGGCAATGGTCAAAAAGACCTTGTCCGCTGTTTTGATATAGATGGCGGGGCCGGAAGGGGACGTTATGCTTGCGCCGTTCAAGACGATTTGCAGCTTGTCGTCCTTTTGAGCCTCCACGACGATCTGCCCCCGCAGCTGCCCCGTAAGCACATACACGCCCTCCGACGTAAGGCGCAGCCCCGCAGCCGTAACCGCAGCGCCCTCGCCGTCGATGACCGGAGCGTCATCCAATGTGATATGCGTTGCCGCCGCGTCGTCCCATGTGCCTTTTAAGTCGCGATCCGTAAAGGACGTGCCGCTTGTTTGCAGCTCCTCGATGGTAAGCGGCGGACGAACCTCCACCTCTCCCGGCAGCTCGGGCGCCACGCTGGGCGCGGCGCAAGCGCTTAGCATCGCTGCGGCCATGAGCATAGCGATAAGACCGTATGTCTTTCTCATATCGTTCCCCTATTCTTCCTCTTTGTATCAAGCAGTCTTTAAAGCAGCGCCGTGATCGTAAGCGTTTTTCCGTCCTCGCTGCACGCGCTGATCTTTCCCTTGTGCGCACCCACGATGGAGCGCGCGATGGAAAGGCCGATACCGTAGCCGCCCGTTTCCGAATTGCGGGAAGCGTCGCCCCGGTAAAAGCGCTCGAAGATCTCGCTGTGGCTGCCGAGCTCCATTCCCTCCGCGGTGTTGCGCACCGTGATCGCGCAGTTTCTTCCCGCCTTTTTGAGCGAGACCTCGATGCGGCCGCCCTCCGGCGTATACTTCACGGCGTTATCGAGCAGTATCCCTATGAGCTTGCGAATATCCTGCTCGCTGCCGTTATAGGAAAGGCCCTTTTCGATATCCATGCTGAGCGTTTTCTCCTGCCGCGTGGCAGCGACCCTATAAGGCTCTGCGCTTTCCTCCACAGCGTCGGAAAGGGAGAATTCCGTCATGCTTAAGGGCCTATCCTCCTGCATACGGGAGAGATCCACCAAGCTGTTGGTCAGCGCCGTAAGGCGCGATACCTGATTGTGGATGCTGCGCGTCCACTCGTTCTCGCCGTTTTCCATTTCCAACAGCTCCGTATTGGCGGAAATGACCGTAAGCGGCGTTTTGAGCTCATGGCTTGCGTCCGTGATGAAGCGCTTCTGCTTTCCGTAGCTTTCCGCCACGGGACGCACCGCAGTCCCGGAAAAAAGCACCACCAGCAGGAATATGGCGGCAAGGCTCACGGCGAATACGATCAAACAGGTGTTGCGAAAGAGCGCGAAGGATTCCATATCCCGGCTGCAATCCACAAAAACCACCAGCGTACCCTCCGCCGTCCCTCTCGCAAGGTAGCGGTAGACGCCCTCATTGCCGACGGTCTTGCTGCTTGCGGCGATGCTTTGCGCATAGCCGATCGCCTGCGCTTCGCTCACGGCCGCTATGTTGCCCATATGCGTCTGCACGGCGTTGCCCGCACCGTCAAGGCGCACAAAAAAGTACCGCGTTTCAAAGGGCGCCTCGGCGGACATCAGGCGCTTGGGAACGGCGTTGTCGCGGTTGTTTTCGTCGCTTGCAGGCTGCGCGGGCGTCTCCGTCTGCGCGGGCGTTTGATCCGCCTGCCGCCCGGGTCTGCCCTTGGGAAATTGCCCGTCGTTATCGGCGATGGCCGCGAGCAGGCGGTCGGCCTCCCTTCCCACGCGCGTATAGGCGGTCGTGAGTATAACGCCCAGCACCAGCAGCATAACGACCGTGACCGCGCTGACGGCGACCAATATGAACTGCTTTTGCAATCGCTTTATCATTCCGTTGCCTCCAAAGAATAGCCCATTTTCCGCGTGGCACGGATCGTCGCGTCGGCGCCTATGACCGCGAGCTTTTTGCGAAGATAAGAGATGTACACCCAAACGACGTTGATCTCAGCCTCGCTGTCATACCCCCATATCCTTTCCATAAACCGCTCCGTCGAGATGAGCATGTTGGGGTTTGCCATAAGAAGCTCCATCATCTGATACTCCTTGTTCGCCAGACGAAAGGAGCCTCTTTCCGAGGAAAGCTCAAAGGTCGCCCGGTCCAGCCGCAGGTTGCCAAAGCGCAAGACGCTGTCCGTCACCTCGGCCTGCCGCCGCGTCATAGCGCGCACGCGGGCAAGAAGCTCCTTGGTCGCAAAGGGTTTCGTCAAATAATCGTCCGCGCCGCTGTCCAGCCCCTGCACCCTGTCGTCCACCTCGGCTTTGGCCGTGAGCATCAAAACGGGCAGCTTGCTTCCCCGCTCCCGCAGGCGCTTCAATACGCTTATACCGTCAAGCTTAGGCATCATGATGTCGAGTATCGCGCCGTCGTAGTTTTCGGCGGCAAGATAATCCAACGCGTCCTCGCCGTTATACACAGCGTCCACGGAGTAATTGTTCTTTTTAAGTATCGTCACGAGCGCGTTGGAAAGCTCCCGTTCGTCCTCCGCCAGCAGCAGCCGCATCGCCTTGCCCCCTTCCTTACGATAGCCATATTCTACCGAGCCCACCTAAAATTTAGTTAAAACAAATGTTGGAAAACGCCATGCGCTTTCGCATGGCGTTCGCGCCTGACGAACCCTTGTTAAAACGACCTTGGGCGAAATCTCACAAGACGTGGATACTGTCGTTCTCCACGGCAAGGTATGCCTTTTCGCCCGCCTTGTAGATCTTCTTGTTCTTGGGGTTGAACACAGTCACCTTTACGAGCGTATCCTCCACCATCACATGATAGTTCTGATAATGTCCCATGAAGGTGGATAGCACGATCTCACAGGGAAACGCGCCCTCGTCCACGATGCTTAGCGCCTCCGGGCGCAGCACCAGCGTGCAGTCCTTCCCATTTTCCAAATGCCGGTAGGCGGGAACGGCAAGCTCGCCGCCGCCCGCGGCGATGACGTTCAGGTTGTCCTTCGTATCCCTCACCACGCCCTTTAGGAAGCTGACCTCGCCGATAAAGTCCGCCACGAACTCGCTGTTCGGATGGTAGTAAATATCCTGCGGCGTGCCGATCTGCGCGATCAAGCCCTTGTTCATAATGATGATCTGATCCGACAGACTCATGGCTTCCGACTGATCGTGCGTAACATAGATCGCGGTGATGCCCACCTTCTGCTGGATCTTTCGAATTTCCGTGCGCATGGATACGCGAAGCTTGGCGTCAAGATTGGAGAGCGGCTCGTCAAAGAGCAGGACGCTGGGCTCCACCACGAGCGCGCGCGCAAGCGCCACGCGCTGCTGCTGCCCGCCCGAAAGCTGGTTGGTCATGCGCGCGTCCATGCCCTCAAGCTCCACAAGATCGAGTATCGCGTGCACGCGGTTTTTGATCTCCTCCTTGCTCACGCCGCGCAGCTTCAAGCCGTAGGCCACGTTGTCGAACACATTATAGTGCGGGAACAGGGCGTAGCTTTGAAAGACCATCGCCGTGTCGCGTTTATCCGGCGTGAGCGCGTTGATGGGCTGTCCGCCCAAGTATACCTCGCCTTCGTCCGGGCTTTCAAAGCCCGCGATCATGCGAAGCGTGGTGGTCTTGCCGCAGCCGGAGGGGCCAAGCAGCGTTACGAAGCTGCCAGGCGCGATATCCAGCGACACGCTGTCCACCGCCTTAAAATCCTTGCCCGTTTTGGGGTCTGTATATATCTTGGAAACGTCCTCAAGACGCACGCCCTTGCTTACCTTATCCATCCTAATCCACCTCCGTGATTTTCTTGCTGGTGCCAAAGAATCGCATAAACAGATTCATCAAAAGGATCGCCGCGTACACGATGGCGATAAGAATCGTCGCGTACGCGCACGCCACGCCAAACGAACCCTTTTCCGCGAATTCGTTGATCTTGCAGGTAATGAGCACAAACTGCGGCGTCACGAGCAGTATGATCGCGCTGATGGCCGTGATGCTCCGCACGAATGCCGTGACCAGGCCGCTAAAGAAGGAATCCTTGATAAGCGGCAGCGTGACCGTCATGAACACGCGCCCGCTGTTCGCACCCAAGTCGTAGGCGGATTCCTCGATGGATTTGTCGATCTGGCGAAGGGCTGCGATGCCGCTTCGCGTACCCACGGGCAGACTGCGGACGATAAACACGATCACGAGGATCGCGCCCGTGCCGTAAAGCCCCTGCAAAAGCCCCGTGCGGAACAATCCGCCGGAATAGCCGCGAATGAAGCCCACGCCCAGCACCGTGCCGGGTACGGCCATGGCAAGTATTGACACGAACTCGATGAACCATTTGGTCTTAAACTTCTTTTTCACCACAAGGTAGGCGATGATCATGGAGAGTATCGCCGTGATGGGCGCCGCGATCAGCGATAGTACCACGGAGGATTTGAACGCGTCCATGCCGCCGTAATCGAAGACATACTTAAACCACTTGAGCGTCAGCGAGTAGTTGCGTCCCCACAGCTTAAAGAGCGCGCCGAAGGGGATCATGATGTACATCATCACCACGAACGCCGCCACAGCCGCACAGAAGATGGTGAGCGGCCGCGTCACGCTCTTGTCCGTGATGAGCATGCGCTCGCGCGAGGCCTTGCCCGTTAGCGTAGAGGCCGTTTTACGCTCCAAATAGTATTTTTGCAGCAGGAACAGAACCATCGTAAGGGACAGCAGCACGCAGGACATGGCGGCGGCGCCCGTCGTATCCAAAGCGCCCGTCACCTGCAAATAGATGGTGGTCGCCAGCGTATCGTAGCTGCCGCCGATGAGCATGGGGTTCGCAAAATCCGCCACAGCCTCGATAAAGGTCACAAGGAAGGCGTTGCCAAGGCCGGGCAGCAGCAGCGGAAGGGTGACGGTAGTAAACACCTTCCAGCGCGACGCGCCCATATCGCGCGCCGCCTCCTCCAAGGAGGGATCGATATTCTTCAAAAGCCCCTTCAGCATCAAGTAGCAGACGGGAAAAAAGGTCAGCGTCTGCACGATCACAATACCATTAAGGCCGTAAATATTCGCGTCGTAAATATGCAGTATGGTGCGCGTGATGATGCCGCTTCGGCCAAAGAGCATGATGGCGGAAAGCGACAGCACGAAAGGCGGCGACACGACCGGCAGCACCGACACCACGTCGAAAAGGCGCTTCAAAACCTTGGAGCGCACCTTCATATAGCAGTCCACATAAGCGAACAGCAGCCCGATGATCGTGGAGAGTATGCCCGTGATGCCGCCCAGCACAAGGGTGTTGGAAAACGCCTTGCGGAAGCGGTCCATATCAAGGATGCGGCGGAAGGTCTCCATGGAAAAACCCTCGCCCTTGACATACACGCTGTCGATGAGCAATACAAATAAGGGATAAACGATAAAAAGAATCAAAAATACCAGCAGCAGTACGATGGTGCTGACCAATATGGGATCGGCAAAGAGTTTTTGGCGATCCAACTGTGCGCTCTTGCTTCGGTTCACACACGTCCCCTTTCCATCCACGCATGGGGGCTGTCCGAAAAACCTTCCGGGCAGCCCCAGCCACGCGTTGACTATGTTGTTTGTTACTCGGTCTTAAAGCGGTCGTCGCCGTTGACGAAGGTGAAGTATTCCTCCACCAAGCGGGTGGTATTTTCCTTGGCGGCTTCAAAGTCGTAGTCGATGAGCTTGGCGGTGTCAAGGCCGAACTCGACAGCCTCCTTGGGCTGCTCCGCGTTGTCGATGACGAGGAACTGATAGGATTCGGCGTTCTTTGCAAGGTTGACGCACTCGGGGCTCAGCGCGTACTCGATCCAAAGCTTGGACGCGTTTTCGTGCTTGCAGCCCTTGAAGATGGCGGTCGCGCCCACTTCAAAGCTGGTGCCGGAGGCGGGAGCAATGAGGGCGATATTGTCGTAGCCGTCCAAAATCTGCTTCACGCCGTCATGCAAGAAGCCGATGCCGATCACGATCTCGCCGGGGCCTACCATCTTGGAGGGGCCGGAGCCGCTCTTGGTGTACTGCACGATGCTCGGATCCAACGCCTTAAAGTATTCCATGGCGGCCTCCTCGCCCTTCATCTGCACCATGGTGTTGACGATGAGCTTGCCGGTGCCGGCGGTGGAGGGGTTGGAGTAAGAGATCAGGCCCTTATAGTCGGGATTGAGCAGATCGTCCCAATCCTTGGGGGCTTCCAGACCCAAGCGGGTCAGCTCCTCGGTGTTGACCATGAAGCCCAAGATGCCCTTGTAGATGCCGTACCAATAGCCGTCCGCGTCGCGGAACATGGGATCGACGATATGGGACGCGTTCATGGCTTCGTAGGCGACGAGCAGACCGTCGGCCGCGGAAACGTTATAGGGATCCGTCGTACCGCCGAACCATACGTCGGCGGAGGGATTGCCGGCTTCCTCTGCGATCTTGGTAGCGACCTCGCCGGTGGAGAGGCGCTGATAGCTTACCTTGATGCCGTAAAGCTCCTCGAAATGCTCACAGGCAGCCGCCAGATACGCTTCCTCGCAGGAGCCGTAAACGACCAGCTCGCCCTCGGCCTGCGCGGCCTTGATGAGCGCTTCCATGGGATCTTCCTCGACAGGCTCCGCGGCGGGCGCGGGCTCCGCGGCAGGTGCGGGCTCCGCGGCGGGCGCGGGTTCCGCGGCAGGCGCGGGCGCGGCGGGCGCAGCACAGCCGAACACGGACAGCGCCAACGCCAAAGCCAACAGGATGGTCAGAAACTTCTTCATGAATTTCCTCCTTCATGCGATTACTATTATTTCCGGCGGTTACGCCGAAACGGTAAAACGATCATGGGTGCGAACGACGCGATGTTTTGTTTGGATGCGAATTTGAAATCGATACTTGCAGATTCATTTTACTTTTGATAGTCCGGCTTGTCAAGTTCGGTCTGGACGCGGTTGGAAATCGTTGCGATACGGGCAGGAGTCCCGCCGCGCGCGTCGAAAATAATACAAATATCCAAGGATTCGAATGCGAGGTGACCTATATGCTGCAAGGCTTCATGCGCCTAATGGGCGGGCCGGATGAGCTGACTTGGTTTTCCGTGCTGCTGCGGCTGCTGCTTGCAACGCTGTTCGGCTGCACGCTGGGCATCGAACGTACCCGAAAAGGGCGCGCCGCGGGCATGCGTACCTACGGTCTCGTTTCCGCGGGCGCGGCGCTTGTGATTCTGACGGGGGAATTCGTCAGCCTCTCCTCCTCCTTCTCCATCGACCCTACCCGCATGGCGGCGCAGGTCGTCAGCGGCATAGGATTTTTAGGCGCGGGCACCATCCTTTTGACCGCGCGCCACCGCGTGACGGGGTTAACCACGGCGGCGGGGCTTTGGGCCTCCGCCTGCATCGGCCTTGCCGTGGGCGTAGGCTTTTATCTTGGCGCTTTCGCGGCCTATATCGTAAGCTTTATCCTGATCGCGCTGTGCGATAACTACCGCGCGTATCTGGGCAAAAAAACAGAAACGCTCAACCTTTTTATCCTGTTGGAAAACAAGGGGGACGTTTCCGCTTTCATCCGCGCCGTGCGCGAAGCGCAATATGAGCTATTCGATCTTACAAAGGCCGACGCGGACGTGATCGACGGCATAGGCGTCACCTGCGCGCTGCGCCGGGAAACCTACAAGCATTTCGACCGCCGCGAGGCCATCGCGTTCGTGCAGAACCTACCCGGCGTGATCTACGCCGAAGAGACCTCCTAAGGCGTTGCTTCGGCTTCCGCTATCTGCGTTTCCGATAAAAATTCATAGAAAGTAAGCTCCGTTTCCACCGAAACGGCGCCCGTTTGTATGTCGCCCCCTTCGCAGCGGAAGGTCATCGTGCCGATTTTGCAGCGATACGGCCCCGCGTACAGCGCGCGCAGTATGGTCTTGGCGTTGTCGTAATCCGCACACACAAAACGCATTTGCAGCGTGCGAAGCGCAAGGTTCCCCTGTGTTTCCACGTTCGCAAAGCTGATCTCGTAGCGCTGCGCCGCCGTGAGGATGCCGTTTAAAAGCTGCATCACCTTTTTCGCGTTGTCGTAAGGCGGGATCGCCGCCGCGTTTTGGGTTTCCTCCAATTCGTCCAACGCTATAAGCTCGGCCTGCATCTGCTGCATCTGCACGAGCTTGATCTCCTCGACGGCGTAGGCGCTCTCGGCGTCCGCTTCGTTGGCCGCCGCCACGCGCACGCGTTCTTCCACCGTCTGCCATACCGCCAAATAATAACCGAT
Source organism: uncultured Oscillospiraceae bacterium (assembly GCA_964571055.1). Lineage (GTDB taxonomy): Bacteria > Bacillota > Clostridia > Christensenellales > CAG-138 > JAQVRG01. The sequence goes on from CAZNAL010000004.1 coordinate 45,443, forward strand.
ACCGATCACGAGCAGCGTGAGGATCAAAAGCAGTATCTTTTCGCGCTTACTGAAGCTGCGCTTTAGCATCAGCCCTCACCT
>CAZNAL010000005.1:0-19356 GCA_964571055.1 uncultured Oscillospiraceae bacterium
CGAATTGACGACGACGCGCCCCGAACCCTCAAGAAATGATTGGATTTTATATTATTCACATTTTCTCCTTAATTTTTTTGTCAGACATTGACAAGCGGCGTCAAAGCGGCTATAATGCGCCATAAGTGGCATGGAAATGCTCTTTGCAAATTTCATACGGAGTCGATAGAGGCGCGGCGCGCAAAAGTACCATGGCTGAGTCCGCAAGGGACGCTTAAGGCTGTGCGAAAGGGCAAGCCGCCGAAGTGAAAGGCTTTCTTGCAGGCTTTTCGCTGGGCAAACGGAAAACATCCGTTTGACTGTCACAATGGCATCAGTTCATTGTGGAGCGCTATTGTTCGCTATATACGCTATGCGCATGTGGCCGGTGCAATCGCTCCGGCCACTTTTTTTCGCGGGAAGCGCCCGCATACTATTTTATTTGGAGGTATCATTCTCATGTCGCATCTTTCCAACCGGCGTAAAGTGCTGCTCGCCATCATGATCGCGCTTATGCTCTGCGTAAGCGTCGTCGCGCTGGCCGCGGACGGCGAAGAATACGCAAGTCCGCTCTACTCGACCTTCTGGTCGCTCGTGCCGCCCATCGTGGCGATCGCCCTCGCGCTCATCACCAAGGAGGTCTACTCATCCCTGTTCTGCGGCATCCTCATGGGCGCGCTGCTCTATTCCGGCTTCAATCTGGAGCTTGCGCTCACCACGCTTGTGCAGGACGGATTTATCGCGAACCTGTCGGATAGCTGGAACGTCGGCATTTTGATGTTCCTCGTCATCCTCGGCATCTTCGTGGTGCTGATGAATCGCGCTGGCGGCTCCGCAGCCTATGGGCGCTGGGCGCGCAAGAAGATCAAGAACCGCGAGCAGGCGACGCTTGCGACCTTCCTGCTGGGCGTGCTGATCTTCGTAGACGACTACTTCAACTGCCTCACCGTCGGCTCCGTTATGCGTCCGGTCACGGATGAGTACGGCATTTCCCGCGCCAAGCTCTCCTACATCATCGACGCGACGGCGGCGCCCATCTGCATGATCGCCCCCATCTCAAGCTGGGCGGCGGCGGTCACGGGCGTGGTCGAGGGCGTGGACGGTTTGCAGCTCTTCATCGACGCCATCCCCTACAACTTCTATTCCATCCTCACCATCGTGATGGTCATCTGCATCACGCTGATGAAGTTCGACTACGGCCCCATGAAAAAGCATGAGGACAACGCCAAGAAGGGCGATCTGTTCACCACGGACGCGCGCCCCTACGGCGAAGCCGAAAACGAGGACTTCAACGAGAACGGCCGCGTGATCGACCTGCTTCTCCCCATGATCGTGCTGATCCTGTGCTGCGTTCTTGGTATGATCTACACCGGCGGTTTCTTCGCGGGCGAGACCTTCGTCAATTCCTTTGCAAACTGCGACGCGGCCTTCGGCCTTGCGATCGGCTCCGCTGTGGCGCTGCTCTTTACCTGCGTCTACTTCGTTGCCCGCCGCGTGCTCACCTTCAAGCAGGTTGCGTCCTCCATCCCCGACGGGTTTAAGACCATGGTGCCCGCCATCCTCATTCTCGCCATGGCGTGGGGCATCAAGTCCATGACGAGTCTCTTGGGCGCGGACGTGTTCGTAGCCGGCATCGTGGAGCGGAGTGCCGCCGGTCTTGCCCTCCTCCTGCCCGCCATCATCTTCCTTGTGGCGCTGGGCCTTTCCTTCTCCACCGGCACGAGCTGGGGTACGTTCGGCATCCTGCTGCCCATCGTGGTAGCGTGCATCCCGGCGGATAGCAAGCTGCTCATCATCGGCGTGTCCGCGTGCCTTGCAGGCGCTGTGTGCGGCGACCACTGCTCCCCCATCTCAGATACCACCATCATGGCTTCCACCGGCGGCCAGTGCGACCATGTGAACCATGTATCGACGCAGCTTCCCTACGCGCTGACGGTCGCGGCCGTCTCCTTCGTCTGCTACATCCTCGCGGGCGTGATGCAGAGCATCGTCGTGCTCCCCATCTCCATCGTGCTGATGATCGCGACCCTGCTCGTCATCAAGAAGACGACCGCCAAGAAAGCGGCCTGACCCGGCCAATGCCTTCTTGCGGAGCGAGAGGCGATGAAAAAGCAACAACGGTGATTGACAAGTGCAGCCTCATATTTTATGATGGGGCTGCACGATTTTATTGAGGGCGTACGCCCTGTGAAAGGAGTTCTTATGCTTTCTTTTTTAATTTCCCTGGTGATTGGCGCCGTGATCGGCTGGCTTGCAAGCCTCATCATGAAAACGGACGGCGGGCTTTTACGCAACATCATCGTAGGTATCGTCGGCAGTGCCTTGGGCGGCTGGCTTGCCGGACTCGCGGGGCTTAACCCCTCCGGCTTCCTCGCGTCGCTTCTCGTGGACGTGGCGGGCGCGTGCCTGCTCATCTTCCTTGTGGGCCTTATCTTCGGCAAAAAGGGTAAGAAGCGCAAATAGATCGACAAAGGTCATTCGACCTTTGTAAATCTAGGGCGCGCCGTTTTCGACGGCGCGCCCTTTCTATGCCCTTTTTGCTTACTTTTTCTCCGCAAGCGCCGCAAGAAGCGCAAATTTCGAGAGCACCGCGTCGTAGTTTTTCCGCTTGTGCGGTAATAGGCAGGCGCTGCAATCCTTCACACCTTTTTGCGTATAGGAAAAATCGCCGCCGCAATTCTCTCCCAGCGCGTAGAGCGGGCAGAAACAGAACAGGCAGTTGAAGTCCGCCGCGTCCGCCGTTTTGTGGCAGGGAAAGTATTCGCAGGCCGTATGGCGGAAGAATTGGTAGTTACAGGTCATAATACGCCTTGTATTCGGCGGCGGTCGGCATAAGGTCGATGGCCGCCATCTCCGCGCGCTTGCGCGAAAGCCAAAGCTTCACGAGGGTTTCAGAGAACACGCCGCCCGTAAGCAAGAACTCGTGATCAAGTTCCAGCGCGTCCAGCGCCCGGCGCAGCGACGTAGGCAAGCCCTGCAGCTGCTTTCGCTCCTCCTCGCCCAGCGCGAACAGGTTCATGTCGTAAGGACCCCAGCCGCGCTCCACCGGATCGACCTTGTTGCGGACGCCGTCCAGCCCCGCCATGAGGATGGCGGCGTAGGCGTAATAGGGATTGCAGGTGCCGTCCGGGCTTCGAAGCTCAAAGCGCTTGTGCCGGGGCGACTTTGCGTAAGCCGGCACGCGGATGACGGCGCTGCGGTTGGCGGTGGCGAACCCGCGCGTTACGGGCGCTTCGTAGCCGGGGATCAGGCGCTTGTAGGAGTTGGTGGAAGGATTGGTGATGGCGCACAGCGCGTTGATGTGCAAAAGAAGCCCGCCCATAAAGTACATGGCGGTCTTGGAAAGCTGCGCGTAGCCGTCCGGATCGTAGAAAAGGGGCTGATCGTCCTTGAAAAGGTGCATGTGCACATGCATGCCGTTGCCCGCCTCCTGATAGACGGGCTTGGGAAGGAAGGTCGCGGTCTTGCCGGCGCGCTTGGCTTCGTTTTTTACCACGTACTTGACGATCATCGTGTTGTCCGCCATTTCGAGCACGTCGCCAAGCTCGGTTTCGATCTCCATCTGGCCGCAGCCGCCCACCTCGTGATGGTGGTACTTGATGGGTACGCCCAGCCGTTCAAGCGTCATACACATCGTGCCTCGAAGATCGCTGTTGACGTCCTGCGGAAGGCAGATATGATACCCGCCCTTGTGCGGGGTCTTGTAGCCGTCGTTGGGGAAGGGCGCGCCGTCCGTCCATTCGGCCTGCCGCGTCGTCACCTCAAAGCCGTTGGAGTGCGGCATGGTCTCATACCGCACGTTATCGAATACATGAAACTCGAATTCGGGGCCTATGATCATCTTGTCCGCGACGCCCGTTTCCTGCATGTAATCCACCGCGCGCTTCAATACGTTGCGGGGATACTGGTCAAAGGGCGCGTTGTGCGCGGGATCCAGCACCATCACGTCGCCGATCATGGAAAGGGTGCTGATCTGCGCGAAGGGCTCGACGCAGGCCGTACTAAGATCGGGTATAAAGGCCATATCGCTTCTTTCCACCGGCGCGTAGCCGTAGTTGGAGCCGTCGAAGCCTATGCCGTAGGTCATGGTGTTCTCATCCAGCCTGTGCGCGGGTATGGTGATATGCCGCCAGCGGCCGTTGATATCCACGACCTTGAAATCCACCATCCGTACGTCGTTTTCGGCAATGTATGCCTGTGCTTCCGCCAAGTTGTTGAACATGCAGTTCTCCTTCGTAAAATGAATATGATACCGCCCCGTCCGGGGCGAAAGCTATTCTTCCTCCGCGGCGACGGGATGCACCTGCACGGCAAGCTTGGTCACGCGCATCTTGTGGCGCGCCTTGACGGTGACGGTAAGGTTGCGGTAGACAAAGCTCGCGCCCACCTTGGGGTAGCCGCCCATCATGGCGATGACCCAGCCGCCGAGCGTCGCGTTATCGTCGTCAAAGTCCTTGTCGTCTACCTCCAGCTCCTCAAAAAGGTCTTCCGTGCGCATGCTGCCAGACGCCTCGTACAGATCGCGCCCCACCTTTTTGAACTGCTCCTCCACCTCGTCCGTCTCATCCCAAATGTCGCCCACGATCTCCTCTAAGAGATCCTCCATGGTCAAACACCCCATCGTACCGCCGTATTCGTCCGTAACGATCACCATATGCGATTTTTTCGCGCGCATGACGGCGAGCACATCGTCAAGCGGCATGGTCTTGTGCACGAAGCAGGGCGGCAGCAGCAGCTCGCGCAGCAGCGAGTTGTCCAGTATTTCCTCCCGGACAAGGCTTTTGTAGACCTGATTCATATGCAGCACGCCTATGATGTTGTCCACCGTGTCCTCATAGACCGGCACGCGGGAATAATCCTCGGCGTTGAGCTTTTCCATGATCTCTTCAAAATCGTCGTCGATATCGACGGCAAACATGTCCACGCGCGGGGTGAGCACCTCATAGGCGAGCACGTCGTTAAAATCCAGCGCGTTCTGCAAAAGATCGACGCGCTCCTCCTCCATCACGCCCTCGTCCTCCGCCGTTTCCAAGAGCGTTTCCAGATCCTCCGTCGTCACGGCCTCGTCCGTCTTCTGCTCCTCCCAAAAGCGGGACATGCGCAGCGTAAAGCTGCCCACCACGCGAAGCAGCGGCGTAAGCAGCCACATCAGCGCGCGGAGCGGGACGGAAACAAGGCGCGCAAACCTGTCCGGCTTGGCGCTTGCGATGATCTTGGGGATGATCTCGCCGAAGGTAATGATGACGATGGTCATGATGACCGTCGCGACCCACGCGTAGCTTTCGCCCAAAAGCGTGATGGCGATCACCGTCGCCACGGAGGAGGACGCGATATTCACCAGATTGTTGCCCACGAGTATGGTGGTGAGGGCCTCGTCGAATTTATCGTAGATGTAAAGCGCGAGACGATCCTGCAGGTTCGCGTCGGGGTCGTCCGCCCGCGCGCGCAATCGCAGCCGGTTCGCGGACGCGAACGCGATCTCCGCGCCGGAAAAATACGCGGAGCAGAACATCAAAAACACGATGCCTATATAGGGGTAAACGCTCATGACGCGACGCCCCCTTCCGTATCCTGCTCGTCGTAGATTTCGCCCACGAGCTCCTCAAGTATGTCCTCCATGGTGATAACGCCCAGCGTTTCGCCCTCGCTGTCGAGCACCACGACCATGTGCGTCTTGGATTGGTTCATGGCGGCCATCAACTCGTCTATGGGGGTCGTGTCGCTTACGAAGTAGGCGTCCGCCATCACCTCGGAGAGCGTGATGTCCTTATCCTGCAAATACGCCTTCAAATAACTGCGGATGGGCAGTATCCCCAGCACCGCGCCCTCTTTGCCCGTTACGGGCAGACGGGAAAAGCCGCAGGTCTTGATGATTTCGAGTATGGTTTCGCTGTCCATCGAGATGTTGACGCGCACCACCTTCCGAAGCGGCGTATAGACGCTGCGCGCCGTGGTGCCCGCGAATTCCAGCGCGTTTTGCACAAGCTCACCCTCGTCGTGATCGAGCTCGCCCTCCTCCACGATGGTCTCGATGATATCGTGCAGCTCGTCCTCCGTCACGGTAGGTTCCTCGCCCGCCTTGCCCTTCAAAAGCGCCGTGAGCGCGTCGCCGAGCTTGGTAAAAAAGAAGGTGAAGGGGCGCAGAACCTTCATAAAGAACAGCATGCTGCCGCTTACCTGCAGGCTCCACTGCTCGTTACAGGCCTTGGCAAAGCTTTTTGGCAGCATCTCCGCAAGCAAAAACACCACCACCGTCGTAACGATGGTGCTCGCGGTGACAGCGCCCGTTCCCCAAAGCCTTGTCGCAAGGACGGTGGCAAGCGTGGCGCAGCCTATATGCATGACGTTGTTGCAGATGAGCAGCGTGGTAAGCGCCGCATCGAAATGATCGAGTATATAAAGCACCTTGACCGCTTTTTTGTTGCCGTCGTCCGCGTAGTTCATCATGCGGATGCGATTGGTGCTGGAAAGCGCCATCTCCGCGGATGCGAAGTAGGCGGCTCCGATAAGCAACAATACGATGTATCCCAACAATCGTATAGGACTCCCGTCGTCCATAAAGGAAAGATCACCTCACAAACTAGTGTTTCGAAAGCGCGGCTGCGCCGCGTTTTCGAGATTTCACGAGCCGCTTGCGCCTACGGCGCGGTCAGCGTCTCGTGCAGAGTTGCTCTTGCAAGCAAGAGCTCCGTCCGCGGCGTACACGCCGCCGCGTACGAACGTAACCTCCGGGGCGCCGCGACGCCCCGAACCCCTAGGGGTTTCACGCCGCGCGACCCCTTGACAATCCCCAAGAAGGCATAAAGCTATACTGTGATTTATTATACAGGAATTTTACCGTCCCGGCAACCGTTAGAAGAATATGTGCGTTACATACTGGTCGATTAACACCAGCAAGCCCAATATCCCCACATAAACGGCGAAACCTACAAGGCTCTTTTCCTTGATGAGCCTAAGCATCCAGCGGATGGCAAAATAGCCGGACACCGCCGCGACGGCCATGCCGACCAGCACCGGCGCAAGGCCGATGCCGCCCGCGCCCTGCTCGAGCAGGTCCTTTGCCTGCAGCACGCAGGAACCGAGGATCGCAGGAATCGAAAGCAGGAAGGAATACTCCGCCGCCGCGCTCTTATCTAAGCCAAAGAAGCGGCTGCCCGCGATGGTGCTGCCGCTGCGGCTCACGCCCGGCAGTATCGCGACCGCCTGCACAAGCCCCACACCCGCCGCGTGGAGATAATTCATATCCTCGATCTCCTTTTTTCCGTCCGCCATCCTTTCGGAGAGCAGCAGTATAAGCGCCGTAAGCAAAAACCCGACGCCCAGCAGCGCACCGCCAAAGAGCGCTTCGATCTGCTCCTCAAACAAAAGCGCGAGCGCAGATGTCACGACGGTGGAGACAATCAAAAGGTAGACCTTCTTTTGCAGCGGCTTCTTGATCATCGCCCAAAGTTCCTTATAAAATACGGCGCATACGGCGACGAGCGTGCCTACGTGCAGCAGCGTATCAAAAAGCAGCACGTCCCCCTCCACGCCGAACACGGTTTGCAGCAGCACCAGATGCCCCGAGCTCGACACGGGCAAAAACTCGCAAAGCCCCTGCACCAGCCCCAGTATCGCCGCGACCCATACAGACATAGATTCCCTCCGTTTTCGGCATGCACTTCTCGATTCCGCGCACCGCGCGGTTGTGCTTACGCCGTCATTCCTGTATAATAGTATAAGTGTGGGTGTTTGGCAATGCAATCGCGCAGAAACTTCACATTCCGCCGATTGACTTTTTGTTTGTGCATGGTATACTTTCGAACATGCGCCCTGTGAACGGGCGCTGCGGAAAGGAGGTATGCGTTATGACTTTACCGCTTATCAAGGACCCCATCGACTGGAAGAAGGATTCCGTCACGCTGCTGCTTATCGCCGTGGTGTGCTTTGTGCAGGCCGCGGCCATCAACGGCTTTTATGTGCCGCATATGGTGCTATCCGGCGGCTATACGGGCGTTGCCATGCTTTTTAACTACCTGTTCGGCCTCCCCACATGGGTGCTGATCCTTGTGTTGAACGTCCCCACGGTTTTGATCGGCCTCAAGTTTTTGCGTCCCAAAACCGTGCTTTTTTCCTCGTTTGCGCCCTTCATCTTCTCCGTTTGCTTCGCGCTGACGGAGGGGCTTGATTTCGGCGTGAAGAACGCGCTTCTATCCGTGTCGGCGGGCTCCTGCATCATAGGCGGCGCGGCGGTGTTCGTCGTCAACCGCGACGCGACGCTGGGCGGCACGGACATCATCGCCCTCATCCTCGCGCGGCGCTTTTCCATCCCCATGGGGACGTTTTCGCTGCTGTTCAACCTTGTGATCATGTCGCTTCTGGGCTTTACGCGCGGGCTGGAGCTGGCGCTTTTATCTATCTTAGGCAGCTTTGTAAGCAACGCCGTCTTCAATTACGGCCTGCGCGGGTTCAACCGCACCAACACCGTGCTGATCTTTTCGGAAAAGTGGAAGGCCATCGCGCCGCACGTGCTCAACGACATGGGCGCGGGCTTGACCTACCTTCACGGCGAAGGCGGCTATACGCATGAACCCAAGGAGGTCGTGCTCTGCATGGTGCGCACCTCCGAGATCGCGCGGCTCAAGGCCATCGTCAAGCATGAGGACCCCGCCGCCATGTTCTCCATCATCGAAACCAAGGAGATCGTGGGACGCGGCTTTAGCAACTTTAGTTAATACAGCTTTCGGTTGAAACGGAAAGGAGCATTTTTCCATGAACAAACAGGTTGACCAATGGATCGACGCGCATAAGGACACGCTCGTGTGCGCCCTGCAGGACATCATCCGCTTTCCCAGCGTCTCAAGCGCCGCGGAGGAGAACGCGCCCTTTGGCAAACCCGCGCGGGAGGCGCTCGATTACGCGCTGTCTCTTTGCGCGAGCTTCGGCTTCGACGTGTGCGATCTGGACGGCTACATGGGCTACGCGGACTGCGGAGCGGGTGAAGAAACGCTGGGTGTATTGACCCACCTTGACGTGGTGCCCGCGGGCGACGGCTGGACGTTTCCCCCCTTCAACGCCATGATCCACGACGGGCGCATCTACGGGCGCGGCGCGCTGGACGACAAGGGTCCCGCCATCGCCGCCATCTTCGCGCTCGCGGCGATTCACTCCTGCGGTATCCCCTTCACGCGCAAGGTGCGATTGATGATGGGCTGCGACGAGGAGTGCGGCATGGGCTGCATGAAGCACTATATCGAAAACAGGCCGCTGCCCGATCTCGCGTTCTCGCCGGACGCGGAGTATCCGCTGGTCAACAGCGAAAAGGGCATTTTTCACTGCGCCTACACCAAGAAATTCCCCTCGAAGATCCGCCTGAACGCGGGCACGGTGGTCAACGCCGTACCCGATAAGGCGACCGCGTTTGTACCCATCCCCATGGAGGAGGTCGCGCCGGTCGCAGACGCGTTTTCCTCTAAGGAAGGCTTCCCCTGCACGCTCGACACCACGCAGGGCGGCACCTGCATCACCGTGATCGGCGTGGGCGCGCACGCCTCCATGCCGGAGGACGGGCAAAACGCGCTGCTGGGTATGCTGTCGCTCCTGTCCCTTCTGCCGCTGGACGAAGCGGACGCCGCCGCCGTCGCATCCCTCCACAAGGCGTTCGGCTTTGACCGCCACGGCGAGACCATGGGGCTTGACTGCACGGACGAATCGGGCCGGCTCACCTGCAATCCCGGTTTGATGCAGTGGGACAGCAAGGGCTACACGGTCTGCATCGATATCCGCTACCCCATCACGATGGACAACGATCTGCTGCTTCGCAAGCTCGACGCGGCGCTCCCCGGCGAACGAAACGACACCGCCTTCAAGGCAGGCCACTTCGTCCCGGAGGACAGCGAGCTTGTGCAAAAGCTGCTCAACGTCTACGAAAAGCGTAGCGGGCAGTATCTCCCGCCCAAGCGCATCGGCGGCGGCACCTACGCGCGCTGCATAGGAAACGCCGTGGCGTTCGGCCCCGAGATCCCCGGCGGCGACAACCGCATCCACATGGCGGACGAATTTATGCGCGTAGAGGATCTTCTCTACCACACCAAGATGATCGCGGACGCGATCCTTTCCCTTGCCACGGCAGACGCGTAAGCGTTTCAAAATCCACAAAACAAAAAAGCGCCCGCAGCGAATGTACGTTGCGGGCGTTCTTATTTTATCTTATCTCGCAAAACGCCAAAGCAGGCTATACGTTGAAGCGGAACAGCGTAATATCCCCATCCTGCATGACGTAGTCCTTGCCCTCGGAGCGGATCAGCCCCTTTTCCTTGCAGGCCGCCATGGAGCCAAGCTCCATGAGCGTATCGTAGGGCACGATCTCGGCGCGGATAAAGCCGCGCTCGAAATCCGTGTGGATCTTGCCCGCCGCCTGCGGCGCTTTGGTGCCGCGCGTGATGGTCCAAGCGCGCACCTCCTTGGGGCCCGCCGTTAAAAAGCTGATCAAGCCGAGCAGCGTATAGCATTCCTTCACCAAGCGGTCAAGGCCGCTTTCACCGATGCCAAGCTCCGCTAAGAAAGCCGTTTTTTCCTCGTCGGACAGCTCGGACAATTCCTCCTCCACCTTGGCGCAGATGGTCATAGCGCCCGCGCCCTCCGCTTTGGCTGCGGCGTAGAGCTTATCCGCCATGGCGTTGGGCTGCCCGATGCCGTCCTCAGCGATGTTCGCGACATAGATGACCGGCTTATCCGTAAGCAGGAACATCTCGCGCACCATCACGCCGTCCTCCTCAGAAAGCGCCATCGCGCGCACGGGCTTGCCCGCTTCGAGCTGCTTTTGTATCCTCTCGAGCAGATCGATCTCGGCTGCAAAGCGCTTGTCGCCGCTCTTGGAGTTTTTCCGCGCCTTATCCAAACGCTTTTCGACGGTCTCCATATCCGCGAAGATAAGCTCCAAATTGATGGTCTCCATATCCCGCAGCGGATCGACGGAGCCGTCCACATGCACGATGTTTTCATCCTCGAAGCAGCGCACCACATGCACGATCGCGTCCACCTCGCGGATGTGCGAAAGGAACTTGTTGCCCAAGCCCTCGCCGCGGTGCGCGTCCTTAACAAGGCCCGCGATGTCCACAAATTCGATGGCGGTGGGGGTATATTTTTCCGGATCGTACATCTTGGCAAGCGCGTCGAGCCTTTTATCCGGCACGGCGACCACGCCCACGTTGGGGTCGATGGTGCAGAAGGGATAGTTGGCCGCCTGCGCGCCCGCCTTGGTGATGGCGTTGAAAAGCGTGCTCTTGCCGACGTTGGGAAGTCCTACCACGCCCAGTTTCATATTGCATTGCTCCTTTTTGGCCGCATAGCCGATTGCGTCCCGTACAACAGGGACGATGTCATTATAAGATAGCGCCGCACACTTGTCAAACGACACGCCGGGGGGGTATACTAGTCCCAAGGCAAAACCCGTAAGACGATGAGAAGCAGCCGACCAGATTTTGCGGAGGTGCGCCATGATACGAACGATCATTCGATCGACCATCGAGGAATACGGTTTGATCAAGCCAGGCGAGACGGTGCTCGTGGGCGTTTCCGGCGGGCCGGATTCCGTAGCGCTCCTGCACGCGCTTTTATCCATTTCCACAGGCATGGGCTTTCGCGTGGCCGCCGCGCATTTGAACCACGGCATTCGCGCCGAGGCCGCGGACGCGGACGAGCAGTTCGTACGCGAGCTTTGCGATGTGCTGGGAGCGCCGCTGTGGGCAGAGAAGGCGGACGTGCCCTCGATCGCCAAGCAGAACGGCTGGACGCTGGAGCAGGCGGGGCGCGAGGAGCGCTATGCCTTTTTGCACCGCGTCAAAGAAAAGGCGGGCGCGCAGCGCGTGGCTGTCGCGCACCATATGGACGACCAGGCGGAAAGCATACTGCTGCACATGACGCGCGGCACGGGGCTTGCGGGCTTGGTGGGCATGACGCCCATGCGCGGGGACATCATACGGCCGCTTCTGTTCGTGCGGCGCGCCGATGTGGAGGAATACATCGCGCAGGAGGGACTTGCCTACTGCGTGGACGCGACGAACCTGGAGACGGGCAGCACGCGAAACCGTTTGCGGCTGGACGTGATACCCTATATTGAAGAAAACATCAATCCCGCGTTTGTGGACGGGCTTTGCTCCATGGCGGAGCTGCTGCTGCGGGACGAGACCTATTTGCAGGCGCAGGCGGACGCCCTGCTGGAGAACGCCCGCCGCGAGGACGGATTTGACCGCGAAACGCTCAAACGCGAGCCGCTGCCCGTACTGACCCGCGCGCTGCGCGCGGCGCTGCGGGAGGCGGGCGCGTATACGAACATCGAGCGGGTGCATATCGAGCAGCTTCTCGACCTGCTTTCGGCGCGTACCGGCGCTATGGTGCAGCTTCCCGGCATACAGGCGTATGTGCAGTACGACCTGATCTGCTTTGGCAATCCCGCGGAAACGCCGGAATTCTCCGTGCCGTTTGTAACGGAAGGCGTCACGCAAACGCCGCTGGGCGATTTCGAAGCGCACGTCGCACCCCGCCCCGCCGATTTCGGCACAGACCGGAACGTCGCCTTTATGGACGCGGACAAGCTTGCGTTCGCCGTGATACGCACGCGCCGCGAAGGGGACAGGCTCTATCCCATCGGCGCGCCGGGACGCAAGAAGCTCAAGGAGTACTTTATCGACAGAAAGGTCCCTCGCGAGAAGCGCGCGCTGCCGCTTTTATGCGTGGGCGAGGACGTATGGTTCGTACCCGGCTTCTGTTCGGGAGAGGCGAGCAAGGTAACGGCGGATACCAAGCGCGTGCTGCGCATCGAATACAAACAAAAGCAAAAATGAGCAGGGGGTAATGGGTAAACATGACGGATCTTAACAAGGATATGGCGCGGGTGCTGGTCTCCAAGGAGCAGATCGCCGCGCGCGTCGCGGAGCTTGGCCAACAGATCTCCGCCGATTACGACGGCAAAGACGTGGTGGTGGTATGCATCCTAAAGGGTGCGATACACTTCTTTTCCGACCTGACGCGGGCTTTGACCTGCCAGATGGAAATGGATTTCATGTCCATCTCAAGCTACGGCAACAGCCGCAAGACCTCCGGCGTGGTGCGCATCGTCAAGGATATCGACGCGGACATCACGGGGCGGCATGTGCTCATCGTCGAGGATATTATGGACAGCGGCCTTACGCTCAACTATCTTACGATGCTGCTGCAGGCGCGCGAGCCCGCGAGCATCCGCATCGCGTGCCTTCTTGACAAGCCCGAGCGCCGCGAGTGCGCGATCTCGCCCGATTATGTGGGCTTTATCATCCCCAACGAATTCGTTGTGGGCTACGGCCTCGACTTTGACGGGTTCTACCGCAATGTGCCCTATGTGGGCGTGATGAAGCCGGAAAAATACCAATAAGCTTCGCTTTCGGGCAAGGTCATACGACCTTGCCCGAGTTTACCCTTTGCAGCTGTTCACTGTCGTTCACGGTCGCTGCAAAGGGAGCGGTCTGAAATCCTGCGGATTTACATGCGCCCGCGCCGGCAAACCCGGCACGAGCGATTTTAGTCTCCGGGGCTGCGACCCCGAACCCCGGGGGATTTGGTTGTACGGTTAGGGGGTCGACAAACCCGTCACGGGCGATTTTTGTCTCCGGGGCTGCGACCCCGAACCCCAGGGGATTTGGGTGTGCGGTTAGGGGGTCGACAAACCCGGCACGGGCTATTTTTGTCTCCAGGGCTGCGGCCCCGAACCCGGGGGATTTGGGTGTGCGGTAAAGCGCCGTCAGTCTTCGCCCGAAATGGCGAACAGTCCGCCCGCGCCGCCGCTGTGCAGGAAGACCACGTTGTCGTCCGGCGTGAACGCGCCCTCCCGCGCCATTTTGAGAAGCCCCGCGAAGGCCTTTCCCGTATAAACGGGATCGAGGATCAACCCCTCCGCCTTGGCAAGCGTGCGGATGGCCGCATCGCCTTCCGGTGAGGGCTTTGCGTAGCCGGGGCCTACCATATCCAGTAAATGCACCGCGTCCGCGATGGGTTCTTCGTAATCCAAGAGGGACGCGGTTTTCTTTATCAGCGCGGGCACGATCCTGTCAAATGGATCGTCATCCACCATAATGCCTGTCACCTTACAATCCGGCAGGTACAGCTTTGCGCCCAACGCAAGCCCCGCGTGCGTGCCGCCGCTGCCCGTGGCGCACACGATATGCGATGGCCGGATATGCATCTGCTCCGCCTGTTCCGCGATCTCCCAAGCACAGCGCGCGTAGCCCAGCGACCCGAGCGGTACCGACCCGCCCACGGGGATGCGGTAGCCCTTGCGGCCCCGCTTCTCCAGCTCCGCACACACCGTATCCATCAAAGCGTAAATGTCCGCGTAATCGTCCGTATCCACAAAGCGCACGTCCGCGCCCAGTATGTCGTTAAGAATCTGGTTGCCTTTTCTTTCCCAAACGCCGCGCTTTTTGAGGATCAGCACCGCGTGCATGCCAAGCCTATTCGCGCAGGCGGCTGTGAGCATGGCGTGGTTGCTCTGCGCGCCGCCTGTGGTGAGCACGGTATCCGCGCCCTGCGCCTTCGCGTCGTAAAGAAGGTACTCGAGCTTTCGCACCTTATTGCCGCCAAGGCTCACGCCCGTCATGTCGTCGCGTTTGACGTAAACGTTGGTATGGAGCAGCGCGCTGATGTTGGGAAGATAGTAAAGGGGCGTGGGAAGCAGCGCAAGCGGGATGCGCGGGATATCCGAAAGCGGTTTCATAAACGACCTCCTTATGCCTATGCTTTACCGCTATTATACCCGCGCGCGCATCGCGCGTCCATTGCTTTGCGCGCGGAATCATGCTATGATACGGAAAATAGGATGATGTTGAGGATGAAAACCGCTATGGCCATACAAAAAAGCGGACATGCCGATCTGCCCGCGCCCAACCTTTTATTCTATCATTTGGTGATGCCGCCGCTGCGGCTCTATCTCTTTCTAAAATACAATTACAGAAGACCCAAAACGCTGCCGCCCATCCCTAAGGACGCACCGTTTGTGGTGCTGGGAAGCCACGCGTCCAACCTGGATTTCCTCTTTACGTTTGTCGCGCTCTACCCGCACAGGATGAACGCGCTGGTCTCAAGCTATTTTTTCGGGAGCAAGCCGCTTGCGCTGCTGTTGCGAAGTCTTCGCTGCATCCCGCGCAAGCAGTTTACCGCCGACCCCGCCTCCATCCGCGCCATGCTCAGCGTCATCCGGCGCAATGGCGGCGTGCTTTTATACCCCGAGGGCGAGGTCAACGGCACAGGGCGCTTCGACCGCATGCCGCCGGGCGTGGGACGGCTGTGTAAGCTCATGGGCGCGCGCGTATACGCGGCGGTCAACAGCGGCAGCTACATGACGCGCCCCAAGTGGGGAAAGGGCGAACGAAAGGGCCGGGTGGAATGCAGGGTGACGCTCATCGCCGACGCGAAGGACGTGCGCGACCTTTCCGCGCGCGCGCTGGAAGAGCGGATACAAAAGGCGCTCTTCTACGACGATCACGCGTGGCAAAAACGAGCGCGCGTACCCTTTAAGGGCGGCGCGCGCACGGCGGGACTTGAAAACCTGCTCTATAAATGCCCCCGCTGCGGCGCGGAGGGAAAAATGCGCGCGCGCGAGGACACGCTTTGCTGCGTCGCCTGCGGAAACGGCGCGCGCATGGACGCGTACGGTCTGCTCCACCCCTTCAAAAAGGGCGACGCCATCTTTGATAACGTCGCCGATTGGGTCCGCTTTGAGCGTGAAGCGCTCAGGGCGGAAACCGCGCTGCCGGATTTCCGCATGCAAAGCAAGGGTTCCCTCCTGCTGCGCCCCGACGCGGGCAAGGCGGTCTACCAACCTTCCGGCGACGGCGTGATGGGGATCGACCACTATTTCCTTACCTACGAAGGCGTGCGCCTTGGAAAGCGCGTAAGCCTGCGCTGGGCGCTGAAGGATTTCTATAAAACGCCCTTTAGCATCGGCACGCATATGGAAATACCCGGCGACGACACATCGCGCGCGGCGCTCGTTACGGACAACCGGCAGCTCTTGCAAAAATACATATTCGCCGTAGACGCGCTATACGATCTGCGGCAGGAGGAAGCTACAAAAGCATAACGACGCGCTGCCCCTCGGAGAGTACGTCCGGCAGCGACGGCGTGATGGATCGAAGCGCGGTACGCGTGGTGTCGTACCGCTTTGCTATGTCGTAGAGCGACTCGCCCTCGCCCGCAAAGCAGACCATCACGCCTGAAAAGGGCGGCTTGGGCGCGCATTCCTCCACGCCTGTAACGACCTCCGTTTCCTCGGTGCGAATGGCGCAAAGCTGCGCGCAAAGCGTAAAGGCGATCTGCAGCGTCCGCCCCGCGCCGCCGCACACCGGCAGCGCCGTGACGCGCGCGAGCACCGTATCCGCGTCCGTGGGTACAGCAAGCTCAAAGGGCAGCGCTTCGGTGAACATGAAGCGCGTGCCGGACGCGCTTTCGTATACCACGCGCACGTCGATGATGCCGATGAGCGGCGCGCCATTTTCCGGCGCCTCCGTTACCGTAGCGTGCGCGAAGGCGCACAAGACGCGCGCGGCCTCCGGCATGCTCTCGGGTATGCGAAGCGTTTCCGAAAGGCTGTGGCGCAATGGCAGCGCGGACGCGTCGCACACGGCGCAAAAAGAGGTTCGCGCGGCGATAAAGGGCATGCCCGGCACGTAAGCGTCAAGCGGCAGCGTAAACGTTTGCGCGTGCGCGGCGTACAGCGTCAGCGCAAGCCGCGCCTCCACCGCGAGAATACCAAAGCCCTCCCCCACCGCGTGCACCTGCAGGGCGCAAAGCTCGCATTCCCCCTCCGCCGCGGGCTGCTGACAGTCAAGCTGCACGCTAAACGGCGTTTGCTGCATGCTTTGGCACAGCCCGCCCGCGTCGTTTTCGGTAAGCAGGCAAAGGTAGAGCGTACCGCTCACCGTGGCGACGCCGGAAGCAACGCTCACATCCTGCAAAAGCGCCGCGCCGTAGGCCAGGCGCACAGCGTCCGCGCCTTGTGCGGCGATCTCCTCGCGGATATCCACCGTATCCCGCGCCGCCACGCTGCGGCGGGAGAGACGCAGCTCGCGATCCAGACATTCTATGCCGTCGGAGGCGTCCAGCACACGAAGCGTGCGCGTACACAACAGCGCCAGATCCAGCTGCACAACAGCCGTAAAGTGAATGCTCCCGTCCTGCAACGACAGCGCAAGCTCCCCCAGCGCGCAGGCCGCGCGCGCGTCGTCCGCCTTCTCCTCAATCGTGTGCGAGAAGGGGGAGCGCGCAACAAAGGAAAAGAGTTCCTCCCCGTCCTCACACAGAAGCTCCACGCGGATCTCGCCCATCACACGGACGCTTTCGCCGCATTCAACGGTGCAGCGCCCCATATCCCCCTGCGCGCCCAGCAGCGCCGTACAGCTTCTTCCCGCGGGCAGCGGTATATCCCCCTCGATGGGCGCCTCGTGAAGCGCGCGACCCGCAAGCGTCTGCAAAACCTCGTCCTTCCAACGCAAATCC
The DNA here is from genome assembly GCA_964571055.1 of uncultured Oscillospiraceae bacterium. GTDB lineage: Bacteria > Bacillota > Clostridia > Christensenellales > CAG-138 > JAQVRG01. The sequence continues at coordinate 17,488 of CAZNAL010000005.1, forward strand.
ATATTCGTTCCCTCCTTGGGCATAGACCTATAAGCCACACCTCGCTTTATGCGTATGAGGGATCGTATTTTATTATGCGTTGTATATTTTTAACACTTGACTTTTCCCGCGCGCACGAATGCAAAACGCGGGATGAATTAGAGGGTTTTTCCACTTTATCCACCGGGTTATCCACCAAAGTAACGTAAAATAAGGGCTTAGGATTTGTGTAAAAGTATGGCGGAAAAGTGTCGAAAACGATTCAGCGGGTCATTCTTGCACGAAATGAAACACCGCACGAAAATTGTTTTCGGATTTGTAAAGTATCGTTTTCAGGATACCTCGCGCACCGGCTGCACGCTCTTTTCCCGCGCCGCGTCCATGATGAGCTTGTCGGCGACAAGGGCGATAAACTCTCCGTTTGTGGGCTTATCGTTGCGCGAATAAATGTTATAGCCAAATACTTGATTGATGTTTTCGATCTTGCCGCGCGTCCACGCGACCTCGATGGCGTGGCGTATGGCGCGCTCCACTTTGGACGCGGAGGTGTTGAAGCGGCGTCCGATACCGGGATACAGCTCTTTGGTGATACGGCTTGTAAGATCGGGCTCGTAATAGACCATGCGCACGGCCTCCCTAAGATAGTGATACCCCTTGATGTGGGCGGGAATGCCGATGATGAGGAATATGCATGTGATCTTTTCATCCAGCGTCTTGGGGGGCGCGGAGAGTGTGGAAACCGGCGAAACGCCCTGCTCAAGCATGTCAAGCACCCGCTTAAAGATCGCCTCCGGCTCCGCGGGCTTGACCATATAGTAGCGCGCGCCCAGCGAGCACGCGCGGCTGACCATATCCTCATGCCGCATGGCGCTGACGATCAGCACGGCCGGCGCCTTATCGCACAGCCCCGCGTTGATGCGCTCAAGCAGATCGAAACCGTCTAAGCGCGCCATGATGAGATCGCAGATCAAAAGATCATAATTGCCCGCGCGCAGCGCGTCCAAAGCGGCTTGTCCGTCCGATACCACATCGAACTGGCCAATCGAGTCCTGCACGGTGAAGTAGTCCCGCATCGCGGTTTGATACTGGTGGTTGCCGTCCGCCAAAAGAATCCGGTACTTTGCCATGGTTCATCCTCCTGCTGTGTTACAAATGTAAGAATCAAAGCGCTTTTTCTAAAATTATGATAGCACCGCACTTTCCGCAAAGATAGAGAATGAAAATGCAAGGTTTTGTCGGGTTATAGATAATATAATGCGAAGATTGCAACCTTACCGCGAAATCGTTTTAGTAACGACGCGCGCGGGAGCGGATTCCGGAAATAAATCTGGATAATGCTGATGATGTGTGTAAGAAAGAAGGGTTTCCTTATTATTTACGATTATTTACGCGCCATGATAGCCGGTGTGCACCTCGTCCTCTTTGGCTTCCTTCGCGGCTTTCTCCTGCTTTTTCTTGGCGGCGCGCCATGCCGTGCGCGTGGGAGAGAGCGTGTCGAGCAGCGTCACCATCAGCATCGCGACGATCCCCGCCGCGAAGCCGTTGTTATAAAGGTTAAGGCCGCCGGTGGGCTGGCCTGTGAAGGTGACGAGCGCGTAATGCAAAAGCCCCGATACGAAGCCCGCGAAAAAGCCGTATTCGCCCGCCACGGGCGAAAGCGCCGCCGCGCCGAAGATCGCCGCAAGCTGCACGGAGGGGTCGGCAGGCCCGCGCACGCCAAAGAGGGAAAAGAACCATATGCTAAGGAGTATGGGTAAAAAGTTCCGCGGCTGCACACCCACCGCCGCAAAGCCCACGGCGGTGAAGATCGCCCCCACCACGGGGCCGGAAAAATCCCCGCCGATAAAGAGGATGTAGCCCATGCTGATCAAACCGACCACGCCCATGTTC
>CAZNAL010000005.1:19366-22764 GCA_964571055.1 uncultured Oscillospiraceae bacterium
CGCACCCCGTCACCTTCCACACGCCCGCAAGCCCCTTGTAATCCCAGCCGGATAACCAAAGGCCGAGCAGTATCAAAAGGGCGCACATCGATAAAAGGTACGTGCGCACGCCCGCATGGACGCCCGTATACCAAAGGGAGGATGGTTCGAGCGTTCCGCCGCATGCAAGCAGGATCGCCATGACGAGCATCGCCACAAAGCCGCTTGCAAAGCCGTAGTTAAACAGAATATAGCCCTTATGCCCCCGCATCAGGTGATCCGCAAGCGGTACGATGGTAAAACCGACGGTCACGCCGGCGGCGGCGCCAAGCAGCAAGCGCGCGGGGAGCGGCAGCGGGACATTCCAAAAAAGCTCGCTTACGATGGGACAAAGCGTCGTGGAATAAAGCGCAGCCATGACATGCTTGCGCATGGGGACGCCCATGTAGCGGCAATAGAGAAACACGCCCAGGAAAAAGGGCTGTATGTTGATAGCGTCCTTGCCGAAAAGCGCAAAACCGGGCATCAAGAACAGCCCTGCGATCACGCTTGCCGAATATTTCGCCTTGGCGGCGCGCAGAAGCCCCATGCTTAGAAGCATCACCACGCCCGCGTTCAAAAAAGCCGCGCCTATGCCGCCGATGATGAAATAATCGGACAAAAGCAAGGCGCGCGAGGTCAAGATGCGGCCATAGCCCGCAAAAAGCTCCGCGGGCGGCGCAAATAAAAAGCCCATGAAAAGCAGCGAGCACGCCACGGTAAGGCACACATGTATGCAGGCCCTTTCGGGATCGAGCCCGGTATCGTATCTGCGGTTCATAACCATATATTGATTATAAAGAAAAGGCAAAACCAATACAAGCGCGGCGCGCGCAGTATATGATACTTAATGTATAAAAAGCGCGCACGGTTCTGCGACCGCGGCGAAGCGTCAGCATTAACGCACAAAACTTATCAACAAACGCATTTGGGGGTTCGGGGTCGCAACCCGGAGGCAAATTCGTGAGCGGCGGCGTGTACACCGCGAGCGATTGTAAATCCGAAGGATTTCATACCCTGCCACTTGCAGTGGCCGTGAGCGGCTACGAACAACCGCAAGTGGAAGAACTCGCCCCCGGCCGCATGGCCGGGGGCGAAAGCGTCAGCGCGTTAAATGAAGGATCGCCTCGAGCACCGCGCCGCCCAAACAGCGCGCCTTATCCGAGACGGTGAAGCAATGGATGCGCTCGCACCGGGGGTCCACATCCGCGCACTTCATGTGCTCGCGCGTCATCAGCCCCGCCGGAAGCTGCCCGCGCAGCATCCCGTCGATCTTGGCAAGCACGGGCTTTCCCTCCACATAGGCTACGACGTCGCCCGCGGTTACCACGTCCGCGATCTCCCGCACCGGTTCGTAAACGCCCGCGCAGGGCGTGTGCATCACGCGCTCGTGCGTATAGCCCGCGATCTCCCCCGGCACCTTGGTATCCGGCTTGGCGCGCGCACCCTCCAGATAGAAAACGCGTCCCAGATCGTGCCCGCGCATGGTCTCCACCACCGCGTGGCAGTCGATCCCCGCCGCGAAGCCGGGACCGAGCGCTATCACATGCGGCGCCATATCCTTGCGCGTACCGAAGTTGCGCTTGGCGATGATGGCGTCCACAAGAACGTCCGTTTGATACTGCGCGAGATCTTCAGCCTCGGGATTGACGCACACGGCGACGTCCCGGTTGGCGATGGCGCGCTCGGCGGCCGCCGCGTCCGCGCAGTACACGCCGCGTATATCCTCCACGCGCATCTCCCCCTTGCGCACGGCCTCGCTCATGGCGACGGTACGCCGTATCGCCGTGGGCTGCGGCGTTTCCAGCATGATCACCTGCATATTCGCGCGCCGCAGTCTAAGCGCGATGCCCGTCGCCAAATCGCCCGCGCCGCGTATCACCACACGCATAAGTCGCCCTCCCATATCTCGATCACGGGACGTTCGCTTCTAAGCGACCCCAGCACCGTGCGTTTATGCGGCCTGCACGCCGCGAACGCGCGCGCTGCCTCCAGCGCCTCCGCCGTTTCCACCTTGTTGATGAACACTGTTTCCGCGCGTTCCGCAGCCTTCGCGGCCATGTGGGGCGTTACGGCGTCCGTCCTTCGCGCGCCCACCGCCGCAGCGAACAGCTCCGGCCGGTGCACGACCTCCTCAATAGGTTTGCCAAACGCGTCCGCGCCTATTACGCAAAGCACGCGCGCGCCCTCCGGTACCGCCGGCTCGTGCGCGGCGTGCGCCTTGAGCGGCAGCCCCTTGGAGCCGTCCGCCTCCACAAGCAAACAGTCGCAATGCGAAAGCATCGCATGCATGGAGGGTTCGGGCGCGCAAAAGCGCTGCGGATCACCCTCTACGGGCGCGCAGGCGCACACCGCGTTCGCGTTCTCCAGCAGCGATACAAGCTCTTCCTCCCGCGCCGCGTGCGGCATGTCCTCCGGCAGGGCGATGTGCGTGGTGGTCGTAAAGATCACCTTATCCTCCTTCGCCAGCTCGCGCGCAAGCGCCAAGCACAGCGACGTTTTACCGCCGCCGCCGATCACGGCCGTCATGCCGATGCCGACCCCCAGCGCTTCGCAAAGCCCGCGCGGGCGCATATAGTCCCGCACGATCCTGTACATATCCGCGCGCGTGTGTTCGCAAATGGGAAGCGTCCGCACGCCGCGCGTTTCACGGATGGCGCGCATGAAGGGCGTATCCGTATCCTTGATGACCCCTATGGCACGGCAGGGCTTTTGCAGCGTGCGCAGCACGGTGCGCTGGAAGATGGGCGCGTCCTTTTCAAGATCGCCCAGCTCGTCCATAAGCACCACGTCGCCCGCACACACGTCCGAAAGCGCGGCAACGCCCGCGCGGTCAAACGCCTGCGGTATGCCGCTTATCATGCCCGAACGGTCGTCCGCCACGACGACGGTCTCCGCGCCGTAATGCAGTTCCAGTTGTCCCTCCCCGTTCTTCTGCGTGCTAAAGCCCTTGGGAGAAATGTGCAGCGCGTGCAGCGCACGCCGGATCGAGTAGCTCTTGCCCGCGCCGCTTTCGCCGTATAAAAACAAATGCATGTTAATCCCGTTCCGTCCGCAGCCGCACGATCGCGTCGTAGAGGTTTTGCAGTTCGCGCTTGCTGTAGTATTCGATGACGATCTTACCGCGCTCTTCGTCGCCCTGGATAAGCACCTTGGTACCGAGGCTGTCGCGCAGCGCGGCCTCCGCCGCGGTCAGGTCGCTGTCGCGCATGGGCTCCGCCTTCGCTTTCTTCGCGGGCTTTGCCCTTTCCTTCTCCTTGGACATGTCCTCCGCGTCGCGCACGGTAAGGCCGTCGCGGACGATCCGCTCTGCCATTTCGCTTTGGCGCGCTTCGTCCCGCACGGTCACGAGCGCGCGCGCGTGCCCCGCCTGCAGCTTG
>CAZNAL010000005.1:22774-39255 GCA_964571055.1 uncultured Oscillospiraceae bacterium
AAAAGGCGCAGGGAGTTGGCGATCGCCGGACGGCTTTTCCCCAAGCGCGCCGCGGCCTCCTCCTGCGTAAGGTCCTGCTGATCCATCAAATACCGTATGCCCGCCGCTTCCTCCACGGGGTTGAGGTCCTCGCGCTGTAAATTCTCCACCAGCGCCGCCTCCATCGCCTGTGCGTCCTCCAGCGTGCGCACGATCACGGGCACGGTCGTCATGCCGTTAAGCCGCGCCGCGCGATACCGGCGCTCGCCCATGACGATGGTGTAGCGTTCGCCGTTTTGCCACACCACGATGGGCTGCAAAATGCCGTGCCGCTCGATGGACGCGGCAAGCTCTCTAAGCTTGTCCTCGTCAAAGCTCTTGCGCGGCTGCTCGGCGTTGGTGTCGATCAGATAAATATCGACCTCCTGTATGCCGCTTGCCGCGTTTTCTCTGAATTCGCCCAAGAGCGCGTCCAGCCCCTTACCCAATCCTTTTTTCATAGCCATAGCTTACTGCTCCCGTCCCTGATTGTCCGCGATGACCTCATCGGCAAGCGCCACATACGCCTGCGCGCCCACGCACTTCGCGTCGTAAAGCGTGATGGGCAAGCCGAAGCTCGGCGCTTCGCCTAAGCGGACGCTTCGGGGAATGATGGTGCCGTACACCTTGTTTTTAAAGAATTTCTTGACCTCTCCCACCACCTGCGCGGAAAGGTTTGTGCGCGCGTCGAACATGGTGAGCACCACGCCCTCCACCTGCAAGCGGGGATTGAGATTTTGATGCACGAGCTTGACGGTGTTCATAAGATCCGTCAGCCCCTCCAGCGCGTAGTATTCGCATTGGATGGGCGCAAGCAGCGTGTCCGCCGCCGTCAGCGCGTTGATGGTGAGAAGCCCCAAGGAGGGCGGACAGTCGATGAAGATATAATCGTAGTCGCCGCGCACGGCGCTAAGCGCCTTTTTCAATACGGTCTCGCGCGCCATGGCACTGACAAGCTCCACCTCCGCACCCGCAAGCTCCTTCCGCGCCGAAAGCACGTCCAAGCCCTCGATGGCGGTATGCACGAGCGCCTCGCGCACGGAAACGCCGTTGATGAGCACATCGTAGGCGCAGTATTCCGTATTCTCCTTGTCTATACCCAGCCCGCTTGTGCTGTTGCCCTGCGGATCGACGTCCACGCACAGCACGCGCTTGCCCTTTTGCGCAATACACGCCGAAAGATTGACCGTGGTCGTGGTCTTGCCCACGCCACCCTTTTGGTTCGCTACCGCTATGATCTTTGCCACGGCTCTACCTGCCTTTTTTCATATTCTTCCGTCATGGGCACACATAGACCCATTTTTATATCATTATAGAGCAAAATCGCGCCGCGCGCAACACGCGCAAAACCAGCGCCCGACGGAGCGGGCACAAGATATAGACGCCCGTAAACAGCATCGGTGCGGAGAGAATGTTTCACATGAAACAATATTTGGTGGCGGGTGCAATTTCAGACACAACGATTTGTGTTTCTTCCAATTTCTTCCAAATAGGACATGCTTTCATTGCGCCGTCCCTCGGCACAAGATATTGATTGTGAAAAAAGAGGGCAAGGGCGGCTTTGAAACATCAAAAAAACAGCCGGCCCCTTTTGCGGGAGCCGACCGTGGGATTCACCGATTATTCGTGCTGCAGTTGAATGATGAAGATGCCCGGCATCAGGCCGCCCGCGTCGGTTTTGGTTTCCGTCACCAGCGTAAGCGCCGGCCGCGCGCGAAGGAGCTTTTTGAGAAGCGTAAACTCCATGGTGTAGAGAACCGCCGTGCCGTCTATCGTCAGCCAGTCGGGCAGCTTATCTAAAAGCGCCGCGTAGAGCGTCTCGTTTTCGCTGTGGTTGCCCACGCGGTTCCCGAAGGGAAGGTTGGCGATCACCTCGTCGTATTGCTTGCCCGCGATGAAACGGCAAAGGTCGTTGTGGACGAACTTGGCGCGGCTTTTGCCCGCCGCCGCGTTGATACGCGCGATCTCCACCGCCTTTTGCGCGATGTCCACGCCGGTGAGCGAATCGCAGGCGCTTAGCTTTTCGCGTTCAAAAAGCAGCGTGCCGCTGCCACAGCAAGGATCAAGCACCCGGTCCCCCTCCTTTAAATAGGCGCGCGCATAGCGCAGCACCGCCGCAGCCACGGCGGGATGGATGCTCGCGGGAAGCGTTTCCTTTCTATAGGGGAACCTCTCATCCTCGATGGAAAAGAGCTTCAAATACACCCGCGCGCTCTTGCCGATCTCCACGCGAAGCTCCGCCTCGTAATCCGACGGGGAATTCCGAAGCAGCGGCCCGTCCATGAGGATGGCCATATCCTTTGCAAAGCGCGCGCGATCCGGCACCTCCCCCCGCGCCTCCACGCGATAGGTATAGGGCGGCTCGCCCGCGTGGCACGCTTGCAGCATCGCGCCCATGGGGGCTGCGGCCTGCGCGATATCCTGCAGCTTCGCGTCGCACTTGCCAAGCGGCAGCAGCAGCTCCGTAAAGCTGCGCGCCTGATACAGCGCGGGCAGATCGGCCGTGCGCACCGTCACGGATGCGGTCGTGGACTTAACGGGGGAAATCCCCAACTCCTTCAATTCATATGCCAGACTTTCCGAAAGCCATTTGGGCGTGCGCAGCTCCACCGTCACCGGCTTTGCAAAGCCTTGAAAGGCATGCTTCTCCGCCGTGGTGCAGCGGGCGCGCGCCATGCGCAGCGCTTCCTTCTCTGCCGCCACATGCTTGGGGTCGCCCTCCTCCACGGTGTAGCTAAGCAGCGCCGCTTCCGCCTTTTCCCCGCCCACCGCGCCCAGCGCCAAGAGAATGGACGGGATCACAAAGCGCGTGTCCTCGTTTTTGAGCGCCGCAAGCAGCACCTCCGCATCCGCGGGATCGGCAAGCGCGCCGCATAGGCGCGCGGCGTTTTTTCGCATCTTGGAAACGGGGCTTTGCAGCGCCTGTGTAAGCGGCGCGCGATCCGCCTGCAAGCGCATGGCGATGTTGTCGCGCAGCTTCTTCTGTTTGGCGCACGCGCACAAAAAGCCGCAGGCCGCGGCGTTCCCCTCCTGTGAAAAAAGCTCCCACGCGGCGGGCAGCGCGATCTCCGGCTTAGCCGCAAGCTTTTCCGTCCCGTTGGGCTGCGATAATAAGTTCCTCACCTTATCGTTTGACATGGCGGTCATGGTAATACGCTCCTTCTGTGTAATTGAAAATAAATCAACTTATCGACGAAGGTCATTGGACCTTTGTCGATGGACTGAAATCGTACGCGCTTCTTTTCCTACGGGATACAAGCGGTCTTTTGCGCCGCTTTCTCACAGGAACCTTCTGTTTTCTATGAAATACTACATGTTGTGGGAGGGTTTTCCCATCTTCCCGCATATTGTTTCACGTGAAACATTCTGCCACAAGATATTGGGTTCGTCTTGTGGTTGTGTTTACTTTGTGCGCTTGGGGCGCTTTCTTCTATCGTCCTCGTTCTGTGCGCAGCACGCGCAGCCGTCCTCCGCAGCCTTTCGGATGACGGCCAGCACCTCGTCCGTGCCGTCCGCCTTCTCCTCGCGGCTCATGGTGCTGATAAAGGATAGGCGGCGATGGTAAAGATCGCCCAGCGCGTCCACGAGCGTATCCGGCGTAAGCTGCTCCTGCTCAAGCACCATGGCATAGCCCTTGCGGGCAAAGTATCCGGCGTTGAGTATCTGATCGCCGCGGGAGGCCGCGCGCGGCAGCGGGATCAGCAGCGCAGGCTTGCACAGCGCCAACAGCTCGAATATGGCGTTCGCGCCAGCGCGGGAGAGCACGACGTCGGCACAGGCCAGAAGATCGGGCAGTTCCTTATTGACGTATTCGTATTGGCGGTAGCCCGGGCAGGCGGCCGCGTCGTTGACCTTGCCCCTGCCGCAAAGATGGATGACGTCGAAGGTGCGCAGCAGCCGGGGCAGCGCTTCCCGCACGATCTCGTTGACGGAGCGCGCGCCGAGGCTTCCGCCCATGATGAAGAGCACCGGCTTTTCGCCGCTGAAGGAGGCGAGGTTCAGACCCTTTTGCGCGTCGCCATGATAGAGCTCCGGGCGTATGGGGGTCCCCGTAAAGACGCCCTTTTTGCCCACGGCGGAAAGCGTATCCTCAAAGGTGACGCAGACCGCGTCCGCAAAATGCCCCGCGATCTTGTTTGCCAAGCCCGGCGAATAGTCCGACTCGTGCGTGATGACGGGCGCGTGCTTATGCGCGCCGATCACCACGGGGACGGAAACGAAGCCGCCCTTAGAGAATACAGCGTCTGGCTTGATCTGGCAAACGATGTGGTGCGCCGCGAAAACGCCCGCGATCACGCGGAAGGGGTCGGTGAAATTCTTCCAGGAAAAATAGCGGCGAAGCTTACCGCAGGGTATGGCGTGATAGGGAATGCGCAGCTCCTCGATCAAGTCGCGCTCTATGCCGTCCTGCGAACCCATATAATGGATGGTATAGCCCTCCTTGCGAAGCCTGTCGATCAGCGCGAGATTGGGCGTAACATGCCCGGCGGAGCCGCCGCCGGTAAACAGGATGGTTTTTGCCATACAGCTTTCCTTCCCAAGTCTATGTGGATTCTATCCATAGTATGTGAAAAAAGCGCGCTTTGTCAACGCGCGCCGAAAAGCCGCCGATCCTTCCAAGCGACTTTGTTGCGTTCCTTGCGCTTTTGCATTATATCACCAATCCCCCGCGTTGAGCAAGAGGGCCGCGTGCAAATAGAGTTGCAATGTTGGGTAAAAATGCGGTATGATAAGGCGTTAGGATAGGAAGGGAGCAACGAAGCATGCGGGACTTGAAGGATTGTGAGCCGCGGGAGGCGCTTGGCGTGATCGCGCCGCTTGTTTCCCAGTCTTTGCTGCTTAGGGACAGCGCGTGCTCGCAACCGCTGCGCGCCCTTTTATCCGCCGTCAACGCGGGCGACGCGCTGCTCTCCTGCGACGCGTATCACGATTTGAGCGCCTGCCTTCTCAACGCCCCCGTCCGGCGCGTAAGCGGCGACCTTTGGCATGATTATCTTTTGCACCTGCTGCTGTGCACCCCGCACGGCTTTGCAAGGCAAGCGGCCGCAGGCACTGTGGACGACGCGTTCTACACCGCGATGCGCGTGGAGCTCGCGGTGCTCGGAAGCCTTTCCACCCTCACCGGCGAAACGCTGGTGCACATGATCGAAAGCCGGCTCCAGTCCGCGCGCCTCAAGCCCCGGCAGGCGCGGGACAATATCGAGCTTTTTTCCACCGCCGTCTGGTCGGGCGGCACCGCGCGCTCCCTCCCCACCCCGGAGGAGAAGCAGCCCTCCTACGCGTTTACGGGCGAGCTTCGCTTCCATAGCTGGCACTACGGCGAGCCGGGGCTTCGGGACAGCTTTGCCGCGGACGGCGCTTTGGAGGAGATCTACGCAAGGCTTCTTGAAAGCCCCCTTTGGGAGGAGCGTTTGGAGGACGTGCGCTGCTTCTTCGCTTCCTACGGCTGCGGCGTATTCTTAAAAAGCCGCGCCTTCCGCTATCAGGATAAGCAGCTTTCCCCGCTTCCGGAGGGGGCGCTTATGCAGCTTCCGGAGCCCGTATGCTTCCCCGCGCAGCGCGAACAGATCACGGACGCGGTCATCCGCTTCATGCAGGGGGACGGCACGACGCACCTGCTGCTATCCGGCGGCGCGGGCATGGGAAAGACCGCGCAGCTTCTCTCCCTCCCCTATGAGTTCCCGGAGCTTCGGCTTGTCAGTACGCGCGCGGTGCAGTCGCTCGATACGCTCTGCACGCTGCTCGCTTCGCAGCCGCTCAAATTCCTGCTGCTGCTCGACGACGTTTCGCCCGCCGGTATCCCCACCGACCTTTTTGCGACGCTTCCCCCCAATGTGCTCGTGTGCGTCACCACGCGGGAAGCGGCGACGCTCGAATGGGCGCAGCGCATCGCGTTTCCGCCCTTAAAGGCGGACGCGTTCTGCCGCTTTGTAAGCGATGTGCTGGAATGCCGCATGGTGCTCTGTGACCGTGCGAGCGTACAAAATGCCTGTGTCGATCATCAGGTGGACGCGCGCGACCAGCTTTCCGTAAGCGCCGCGCTGCGCCTTGCGGAAAGGCTTCGGGTGCAGCGTCTATGACGGATTCCATGATCGTGATTCTGGGCGTGATCGCCGCCATCGTGCTGCTCTTAGGCGTAGGCGTCACCGCCTACAGCCGCATCAAAAGCTTCGGCCGCCACGGCGCAAGGCTCGACGAGTTGTTATCCAACCTTGAGGACGAGCTGGAAGCCACGCATGTATCCGAACAGCTTTCCTCCAAGCGCAAGGGTAAGGGCAAGGATAAAAGCAAGGACGAAAACGCCGCGCCGTCAAAGCAGACGGACGATAACGACGATACTATAGAATAAACCATAATATTGGGAGGTCTCTATGCAGATATACAACACCATGTCCCGCAAAAAAGAGGAGCTTGTGCCGCTCGTACCGGGCGAGATCAAGATGTACGTTTGCGGGCCCACCGTCTACAACTTCTTCCACATCGGCAACGCGCGCCCCTTCGTCGTGTTCGACACCTTCCGCCGCTACCTTGAGTACCAGGGCTACAAGGTGACGTTCGTGCAGAACTTCACGGACATCGACGACAAGCTTATCCGCAAGGCGAACGAGGAAGGCTGCACCGTGCAGCAGGTGGCGGACCGCTACATCAAGGAGTATTACACCGACGCGGACGCGCTCTCCGTGGAACGCGCCACCGTCAACCCCCGCGCGACGGAACACGTCAACGAGATCATCGACCTTGTCAAGACCCTCATCGACAAGGGGCACGCCTACCCCGCCCCCAACGGCGACGTATATTTTGCGGTGCGCACCTTCCCCGGCTACGGCAAGCTTTCGGGGCAGGCGATCGACGATCTTGAAAGCGGCGCGCGCATCGATCCGACGGAAATCAAGCGCGATCCCTTGGACTTCGCCCTTTGGAAGGGCGCGAAGCCGGGCGAACCGAGCTGGCCGACCCCATGGGGCGACGGCAGACCCGGCTGGCATATCGAGTGCTCCGCGATGTCTATGTCCATACTCGGCCCCACCTTCGACATCCACGCGGGCGGGCAGGATCTCATATTCCCGCACCACGAAAACGAGATCGCGCAGAGCGAAGCCGCGACGGGCAAGCCCTTCGCGCGCTACTGGATGCACAACGGCTATATCAACATCGACAACCAGAAGATGTCCAAATCCTTGGGCAACTTCAAGCTCGTACGCGACATCTCCAAGGAATACGATCTTGAGGCCGTGCGCTTGTTCCTGCTTTCCGCGCAGTACCGCAACCCCGTCAACTTCGCACCGGAGCTTGTGGAGCAGGCGCAAAACGCGCTCGTGCGCCTGCGCACCGCCAAGGAGCGTCTGGACGCGGCGCCCGTGGGGGAAGCAACCGACGCGGACGCTGCGTTTATCGCACAGGTGGACGGCTATCGCGACGCGTTCTGCGCCGCCATGGACGACGATCTCAACACGGCAGACGCCTTGGGCGCGCTCTTCGAGCTGACAAGGGCCATCAACACGTTTGTGACCGACCCGCACGGCGAAGAAGCGCTTTCCCACGCAAAGAAGATCTTCGGCGACCTTTGCGCCGTGCTGGGGCTGTTGCAGCACAAGGCGGACGAAGCGTTCCCCGCCGAAGCCACGGCGCTTCTTGACGCGCGTACCGCCGCCCGCGCCGCGAAGGACTGGAAGCGCGCGGACGAGATTCGCGAGCAGCTCAAGGATATGGGCTTCGCGGTGGAGGATTCCAAGGAAGGCGCAAAATTAAAAAAGCTATAAGCGCTTCGCGTTTCGACAAAGGTCATTCGACCTTTGTCGAGCGTTTCAATTTGCAACGGTTCGCTTTGTTCACGGCCGTTGCAAATTGCAGGGTCACCCTTGCTGCGCAAGGCTTTTCGCATCTGCCGCACATGTCGGCAGATGCGGTTAAAAGTTAAGGGGTACGCCCCTTAACGATCCCCAAAGGGGTTTTTTCGCCTTCTATTATAATTTTCTGTAAACAAACCGTGGCGGCGCTTGTGTTTTCAGGCGTCGCCAATTATGATAACATTACCATGGAAAGGAAAAACCAATGTACTTTTTCAACATCTTTGAGATCATCCTCGGCCTCTACCTGCTCTACGCCGCTGTCACGGGCAAGGGCAAGTATTACGAAAACGAATACTGCAAGGTGCCGCGCGAGCAGTATGTCAAGGTCATGCGCATCTTCGCGTGGTGCGTGGGCGTGCTCATTATGGTATCCCCCATTTTGCAGCTCACCGGCGTCATCAGCGAGACCTCCCCTTGGGGCTGGATCCTTTGGTGCATCAACATGCTCGGCATCATCGGCATGCTCGTCGCCAACGTCAAAATGACGGATCGGGAAAAGGCCAAGGCCGCGCAGAACAGCGCCGCGAAAAAGAGCGCGCCCACAAAGGACATCAGCGCCGCGTTCGAATTCGACGAGGAAGAAAAGCGGAATTAATCATTCTTTTTGATACTAAAGTTGGGAGACAGCCTTTATGAAAACGACCCTCAAGCGTATCCTGTCCATCCTCCTTTGCGCGCTCACGCTGCTTGCAGCCGTGCCCGCGCTCGCCGCGACGGGCACAGCCGCCGCCGGCACCAAGGTCTATGTGGGCGCGAGCACCGCGCAGGAAATGGGTACCATCAGCACCGCGGGACAAGTCACCATCCTCGGTGAATCCGGCGATTTCTATCAGATCAGCGCCAACGGCGGCACGGGCTATGTGCTTAAATCCATGGTGACGCCGGATTCCTCCGGCACGACCACGACCGCTTCTTCGCCCGCCGCCACCCCCGCCGCCAACGCGGGCTATGTCACCGGCGTCAAGAACGACGCGCCGCTGCGCGCCGAGGCGAGCAAATCAAGCACCCTTGTGGAAAACGTGCCCGCCAACTCGTCGCTTCTCATCCTATCGACCTCCGGCGATTATACGCAGGTCACCACCGCCGCGGGCAATACCGGCTTCATCCTCTCCAAGTATGTAGGCTACGGTACGCCCTCCGCTCCTGCCGCCGCGTCCAACGCGTCGGACGTGATGCTCGAAACCCCGCAGGATATGGTGAGTGTTGCAAAGACCATCTATATGCGCAAGACGCCCGACAAATCCACCAAGAGCAGCAACGTGGTCAAAAAGCTCTCCGGCGTCAAGGGGCATGTGTTTAAGGTGATCGGCACCAACGGCTCCACCTGGTATAAGGCGACCTACGGCGAATACACAGGCTATGTGCTCATGACCGACCTCGCGTCGCCCAGCGCCGCAGGCGCTGCCGCCGGCTCCTACGCCACGGGCGACAAGTCCAAGGACAAGTGGGGCGAGATCGTCAAGATCGACGGCACCAACATCGGCACAGCCTATGGCAAGCTCTACGACAACAACATCTACTGCAACGGCCTCAACAGCAAGGGCGAGTATTACTACAACGCCTATTCCGGCAAGAAAAACTACTTCTACATGCTAAGCCCGCAGGGCGCGCCCATCCATGTGCTCATGAGCCACAACATGCAGTCGAGCAAAACGGGCGGGCATTATCTGCACCATGTGCAAAACGCGTGGCTGGGCACAGCCAAGTGCGAAAAGTGCAAGGGAGCCTGCTCGAACGCCAAGACCTCCATCTTCTATATCAACTATAACGGCAAAACGCAGTGGCAGCTCATCGGCTTCTTTGAGGGCAACGCCACCATGCGCAATTACGCCGCCGTCAACTTTGGCCTTACCGGCTCCGCCAAGAAGGGCTGGATCGATACCTTCCTGTCCTACTGCACGTCGAAATATAAAGGCGCGGTGCTTGGCTCCGCCGCCGATACGGACGACGTGATGAGCTTTATCACCTGCGGCGACAACGGGAGCAAGGGCGGCACCTATCTTTGCATGCTGCTCAAGGCCGTCGGTTAAAGCATCGCGCGTCACATTACAAAGGAAAGGAGACCGTAGACCATGAAACACGGGCTTATCAGGCTTCTTTGCGCGGCGCTTTGCTGCTTTGGCCTGTTACAAATTGCGCCCGCCGCCCGCGCGGAAGCCAAAACGGGCTATATCAAAGCCGGTACCGCGATCTCCGCCGAGGTGTGCAATGCGGACGCCTGCGGCTGGCAGGTCATAGGCGCGTTTTCCGCCGCGGGCGCCGTCAGCGTTTTAAGCGAACAGGACGGCTACTACTTCGTTTCCGCACAGGGACGGCAGGGCTTTGTCGCCAAGACGGATATTTCCTTTACAGCGCCCGCCGCGGCCTCCACAACGACCGCCGCCACTACGGCGACAAAATCCAGCGCCTCCGGTGCAAGCACAAAAAAGACGGTCACCTACGGGCATGTCGTCAACTGCAAAGAATGGGTCAACATCAACCGCAAGGCCGAAAAGGACGCATTGGGCAAGGTTTATAAAAACGACCTGCTCACCATCCTCGGCACCTCCGGTGAATACACCAAGGTCAAGACCATGAAGGATACGACGGGCTATGTCAAGTCCGATTATATCGAAAAGGGCCTGCTCACCAAGGGCGACGAGGTACTCTCCGACCCCATCAAGGTGAAATCCACGCAAAAGAACATATGGCTTCGAAACGCCCCGGACGCATCCACCGCAAGCGCCAACATCAACAAGAAGCTTTCGGGGATGCTTGATAAGGAGTTTCTCGCCGTCGCCGAAAACGATGACTGGTATCTCCTCAAATACGAGGACTGCACGGGCTACGGCCGCAAAGAGGATTTTACGAAAAAGTAAGCGCGCCGAACGATGCATTGAAAAGGAAGAAGCGCCTTTCGCTTCTTCTTTTCTTTTTTGTTTGCCTGTGATACAATACCCCGTGATTTGTAACGATGTGAAAGGACCTTCTTTTTCATGAGACGCATTACCCGTTTGGTGGCGATCCTTCTGGCGGCGCTGTTCATCGCCGGTATCTTCTTCAGCATCTTCGCTTCGGCGGCGTACGCAAAGGCAAAAGCAACGCCCGCACCCACCGCCTCCCCCACGCCCACGCCGTGGCAATCGCTGGGAGAAGCGACCCCAACGCCCACGCTGCCGCCCGTCACGCCGCAGCCACCGCAGGCGGAGCAAAGCGCCAACGGCGCCGCAGCCTCCACGCCCGCGCCGACCCCCGGCGAAACGCACGCCAAGGGCGACGTTTGGGGCAGCATCAGCATCCCCGGCGCACGCAGCTACAGCATCTACAGCAACCGCTCCGACGGCAAGGGCGGCTATTACTACAATAAGGATTATAATCATATCTTTTCCATGACGCCGCAGGGCGCGCAGGTGGCGGTCATTATGGGGCACAACATGCGAAAATCCGGCAAGATGTTCCACGCCCTTCATCATGTGCAAAACGCGTGGCTGGGGAAAGGCAAGTGCGAGCGCTGCGGCGCAAGCTGCACGAGCGCCCACAAGGCAAGCGCCTTTTCCATCGATTATGACGGATATAAGAATTGGGAGCTTGTTTGCTTCTACGAAACAGAATCCAACGAGCCCGCCTCCACCCTCTCCTTCAACGCCCTTTCCACCGGCGGCGTGAGCGCGTGGCTCGATTATCAGCTTTCCCGCGCGGGGAGCAGCGCAAAAGGCATGACGGTCGGCACGGCCAGCGCCAGCGACAAGCTGATGATCCTCATCACCTGCGGGGATAAGGTGGGCGGCAAAACCGGCGCAAGGCTATACATGGTATTAAAGGCAGCGTAAACTGCGCTGCGCTTTCGCGCCCGGTCATGCGACCGGGCGCGAGTTTTCAATGCGCTGCGCTTGTCGACAAAGGTCGTTCGACCTTTGTCGAGGTTTCGCTTTGCAACTGTTCACTCCGTTCACGGTCGTTGCAAAACGCAGGGATGCCCTTGCTTCGCAAGGCCTTACGCACGCGGCGCACATGTCGCCGCGCGCGAATAAACCGCCGGGGGCTATCGCCCTCCGAAACCCCGTTTGATCCTGTCGTTTCTGTTGGGGCGAAGATCGTTGGACACAAGCAAGCCTTCGATTTTTATGCCATAGGAAATTTCTATACCTAAGCGGCTTTATCCGCCGTATATTTTTCTTTTTTACAGCGCAAAACTGTTATATAATGATGGAGTAGACCATTTCGGCATACCCTTCTCTTGTTAAAGGCAATAATAGAATATAGGAGGTACACATGGAGAATCTCAAGAAGACGCCGCTCTACGACACGCATGTGAAACTGGGCGGGAAGATCGTCGATTTCGGCGGTTGGGCCATGCCCGTGCAGTATTCCTCGCCCATCGAGGAGCACATGGCGGTGCGCAATAACGTAGGCCTGTTCGACGTATCCCACATGGGCGAGCTGGACGTAAGCGGCAAGGACGCGTTTGCATATTTGCAGAAGCTCTGCACCAACGATCTGACCACCATGACGCCGGGGCGCTGCCGCTATTCCATGCTCTGCTATGAGGATGGCGGCGTGGTGGACGACATATTGGTGTACAAGCACGCGGACGATCACTATCTCATCATCGTCAACGCGGGCAATACGGACAAGGACTACGAATGGTTCAAAGCGCACCTCTTTGGCGACGTGAAGCTCGTGAACCAAAGCCCCGAATGGGGTCAGGTCGCGCTGCAGGGTCCCAATTTCATGAAGGTGCTGGATGCGGTCGGCTATGAGGGCGCCATCCCCGAAAAGAACTACACCTTTACCCCCGCCATCAAGGTAGCCGGGATCGACTGCATGATGAGCCGCACGGGCTACACCGGCGAGGACGGCGTGGAGATCTACTGCAAGGCGGCGGACACCCCGAAGCTCTTTGAGGCGCTGCTTGCCACCGCCGACAAGACGGGCATCCTCCCCTGCGCGCTCGCCGCACGCGATTCCCTCCGCTTTGAAGCGTGCATGCCGCTCTACGGCCACGAGATGGAAAAGGACATCACCCCCTTGGAGGTCGGCATCGGCTTTGCTGTCAAG
Source organism: uncultured Oscillospiraceae bacterium (assembly GCA_964571055.1). GTDB lineage: Bacteria > Bacillota > Clostridia > Christensenellales > CAG-138 > JAQVRG01. Next base: position 35,680 of record CAZNAL010000005.1, read on the forward strand.
ATGAACAAGGAGGACTTCATTGGCAAGTCCGCCTTGGTTGCACCCCCGAAGCGCAAGCGCATCGGGCTGAAGGTAACGGATCGCGGCATCGTCCGCGAGCATTACAAGGTATTTTGCAACGGCAAGGAGGTCGGCTTCACCACTTCCGGCGTATATGTTCCCACGCTTGCGGAGTCCCACGCGATGGCGCTGGTGGATGTGGACGTCGCGGACGCGAACGATTTTGAGATCGAAGTGCGCAACAAGCGCCTCAAGGCCGTGCAGGTGCCCATCCCCTTCTATAAACGCGCCTGATTGCTAATGAATAATGAATAATTATTAATCACTAATTGTTAATTATTCATTGAAAATGCCAGCCTACAGCGATTTACAAACATAAATAAACATATCAAGGAGGAAGAACAAACCATGGTACCCACCAATCTTAAGTACACAGCAAACGACGAATGGATCCTCGAGGAAGACGGCAAGTTCAAGGTCGGCATCACCGATTTTGCGCAGCATGAGCTGGGCGACATCGTGTTCGTCGATCTGCCCGGTGTGGGCGATGAGTTTAAGGCCGGCGACGATTTCGCGGTGGTCGAATCCGTCAAAGCGGCGGCTGAAATCTACACGCAGGTATCAGGCAAGGTCGTCGCGGTCAACGAAGCGCTCAACGACGATCCCGCGCTTTTGAACGCCGATCCCTGGGGCAATTTCCTCGCCGTATTCGAAGGCGCAATCGACGGCGAGGTCATGGACGCCGCCGCGTACGAAGCGAAAATCGCAAAATAACAGTTTTGAGAGGATGGCAGTTAACTCCCTCCAGCTGCCTAACGGCGGCCGGCCTCCCTCAAGAGGGAGGCTTATGGGGTTCGGGGGCTACAGCCCCCGGCGGCTCCCCCCGTGCGTTCTTGAAGTTTCATTTCGGCTTCACCGGCTCTGCCGGTGAAACGGATCGGACCATGTGTCCGTTTCCTCTCGCGTTTTGCCGTTCGGAGCCCATAGGGCGAGAGGCAAAACGCGCAACCTCGCACAAGAGGCTTGCCTTTTGTGCGAAAGCGAAGCGTAGAAAGGAGTTTTATGAAAAGCTACGTTCCCAATACGGAGCGCGAGCGCCAAGAGATGTTAGAGGCCATCGGCCTAAAGGACATGTACGATCTTTTCGTGGACGTGCCCTCCGAAATGCTTCTCAAGTCGCTCGACCTCCCGGAAGGCAAGAGCGAGGTGGAGATCCGCAAGCTCTTTGCTAAGCTCGCCGCGGACACGGAGCAGTCCTTGCCCATCTTCCGCGGCGCAGGCGCGTATCACCACTACATTCCCGCGGCGATCCCGCAGCTTTTAGCGCGCAGCGAGTTCTACACCGCCTACACCCCCTATCAAACCGAGATGAGCCAGGGCATGCTGCAGGCCATCTTTGAATACCAAACCATGATCTGCGATATTACGGGCATGGCCGCCGCCAACGCCTCCGTGTACGATGGGGCGCACGCCTGCGCCGAGGTGATGATCGGCATGCACGCGAGCAAGCGGAAAAACAAGGTGCTCTATTCCGCAGGCCTGCATCCCGAATATGTGGAGACCATGAAGACCTACGCGCGCTTTGCGGGGCTTACGCTCGCGGAAGCGCCTTTGACCGCCGACGGCGTTACGGACGCGGCCGCCATCGCAGGCCTTGCTGAAGACGCGGCGGGCATTTTGGTCGCCAATCCGAATTTCCTGGGAAATATCGAGGACATGGACGCGCTATCTTCCGCCGCACATGGCTGCGGTTTGCTCTTTGGCGCGGTGGTGAACCCGGTTTCCCTGGGCCTTCTCAAAAAGCCCGGCGATTACGGCGCGGACTTCGCGCTGGGCGAGGGGCAGCCGCTTGGCATGCCTTTGAACTTCGGCGGCCCGTACCTCGGCTTTGTCGCCACCACCCCCAAGCTCATGCGCAGCCTTACCGGACGCATCGTGGGCGAAACGACGGACGACGAGGGCAACCGCGTCTACTGCCTGACCCTTTCCGCGCGCGAACAGCACATACGCCGCGAAAAGGCGGCGAGCAACATCTGCTCCAACCAGTGCCTCTGCGCAGTCACCGCTTCCATGTACCTTTCCGTCATGGGGCCGCAGGGTTTGGAGGAGGTCGCGAACCAATGCGCGCAGAAAGCGCATTACCTCGCGGACGCGATCGCGTCGCTCCCCGGCGCAAAGCTGCGCTATCCCAACACGCCCTTCTTCCATGAATTCGTCGTGGAATTCAATGAAAAGGCCGAAAAGGTGGATAAGGCGCTTCTAAAGGCGGGCTTTATGAGCGGTCTGCCGCTTTCCCGCTTTGACGCCGCCGACGCGCACGGCATGCTTTGGTGCGCGACCGAGCTCAACACCAGGGAAGAACTCGACGGCGTGGTCGCCGCCCTAAAGGAGGTGCTCAAATGAGAAGTGCCTATAAGCTGATCTTTGAAAGATCCCTTCCCGGACGCAAGGGCTACGACCTGCCCGCGCTGGACGTTCCCTATAAAGCGGACATCCTGCCCGCGTCCGCTTTGAAAACCGCGCCCGTCAAGCTCCCCGAGCTTGCGGAGGTGGACATGGTTCGCCATTTCATAGGCCTTTCCCGCCGCAACTACGGCGTGGACAACGGTTTCTATCCGCTCGGCTCCTGCACCATGAAGTACAACCCCAAGATCAACGAGGAGGTCGCGACCCTCTTTGAAAATCTGCATCCCTACGCGGACGCTTCCTGCACGCAGGGCGCGGTGGACGTGATGCTCATGATCAACGAAGCCTTAGCAAAGATCACCGGCTTCCCCGCCTTTACCCTACAGCCTGCGGCGGGCGCGCACGGCGAGTACACGGGCCTTACGCTCATCAAGGCGTATCACGACGACCGCAAGGATTTCAACCGCACCGTCATCGTCGTACCCGACGCCGCACACGGCACCAACCCCGCTTCCGCGGCACTTGCCGGCTTCAAGATCCGCGAGATCGCGTCCGCGCCTGACGGCGGCGTAGACCTTGACGCGCTGCGCGCGGCGATGGGGCCGGACGTGGCGGGACTTATGCTCACCAACCCCAACACGCTGGGCATATTCGATCACAACATACTTCAGATCACCAAGATCGTGCATGAAGCGGGCGGCCTTTGCTATTACGACGGCGCGAACTTCAACGCGGTCATGGGCGTGGCGCGCCCCGGCGACATGGGCTTTGACGCGCTGCATTTGAACGTTCACAAGACCTTCTCCACCCCGCACGGCGGCGGCGGCCCCGGCTGCGGCGCTGTCGGCTGCACGGCCGAGCTTGCGAAGTTCCTGCCCGTACCCGTCGTGGTACGCGACGGCGGCCACGGCAGGCTCGAATACGACCGTCCGCTTTCCGTCGGTAAGGTCAAGGCGTTCTACGGCAACTTCTCGGTGCTCGTGAAAACCCTCGCTTATATCGAAAGCTTGGGCGGCGTCGGCATCACGGAGGGCGCGCAAAACGCCGTGCTCAACGCAAACTACGTCATGGGGATGCTGCGCGGCGTGTACGAGATACCGCACGACCGCATCTGCATGCACGAGTGCGTCGTCACCCCCACGGAGGAGATGATCGAAAAGGGCGTGCACA
>CAZNAL010000005.1:39265-42789 GCA_964571055.1 uncultured Oscillospiraceae bacterium
TCGGATATCGCGAAAGGTCTCATCGATTACGGCGTACATCCGCCCACGATCTACTTCCCGCTCATCGTGCACGAGGCCATGATGATCGAGCCTACGGAGACCGAGAGCCGCGAAACGCTCGACGCTTTCGTGACGGCCATGAAGGAGATCGCGGACATCGCGCTTTCCGATCCCGAAGCCATGCACAAGATGCCGCTTACCACGCCCGTCGGCAGACCCGACGAGGTCGCGGCGGCGAGAAACCCGATCGTAAAGCATCAGTGGTAGTATTTCGAGCCCGGTCGTTCGACCGGGCTCGAGCTTTCAATTTACAACTGTTCACATGCGCCTTGCGCATGTGAACGGGCGTTGAAAATTGCAGGGAAAGCCTTGCACGGCAAGGCCTTCCGAATCTGACGCGCATGTCGTCAGATTCGGTTGAACGTTAAGGGGTGCGCCCCTTAACAATTCCCCAAAGAAGTCTTTCTGCTCTGAAATCCTGACGGATTTACGTTCCGCCCGTACCGGCAAACCCGGTACGGGCGATTTTAGCTTCCCTGAACCTCAAAGCTCTTTTTGTCATATGCCTTGCAAACACGCATACTTTTCCCTATAATGGTAGTAATCTTAACTAGAATTACTTGGGAGGTGTTACCGTGACGATGAAAAAATACACAGCGCTTTTTTTCGCGCTGCTTTTGTCCCTTTCCTTCTGCGTTCCCGCGCTTGCCGCGTCCGAAAACGCGAAATTCGTAGACCAGCTTGAGGAGGCCGAAAATATCATACTCCTCTATACCCGCGCCGCCGATCCGGGCGCTTCCGCGCTCGCCGCGATGGGGCAGTCCAAAAAGCTCAAGGATTTTGACATCGAGCGCTTCGGCAAGCTGATCACAACCTACCTTCGCTATAACGAAGGCCTCTACATCAACGATCTGATCCGCGATTACGGCGCGGCGCTCGCGCAGGGCGGCGTGCGGCTTTCCTCCTGTGGGGAGAACGGTTCGCCGGAGTCCGTTGCGGACGCGGCGCGCGCGGCCATCGCGTGGAACGCCATCGCGATCAACAAGATCAAACCGAAGGCAGTCAGCAAAAGCTATCCCTGCTATTATGTGGACGGCACCTGCGTCAACCCCTGCGCGCCCTGCTGCAATCGCTGCTATTAAGCGCCGTTTCGCGTCTTATGCGAAAGCGCCCGTTCCGACCGGAACGGGCGCTTCTTCATACAAAAGTTTCGGCGCGCTATTGCGGGCGCTTGACCCGTATCCCTATATCCACGCCATCTTTTAGATCGTCCTGCGACACCTCCACGGCAAAGCCCGCCTCGCGAAGCTGCTCCACCGCTTGGTTGATGGTATTCATAAAAAGGCGATAGTCCTTTACCATGCGCACGATCACGGGACGCGGGCGCGCGCCGTCGGCACGGCTGTCGTACAAGGTGTCAAGCGTCTTATCCACCAGCTTTTCCGTCTCCTTGACGGACAAGCCTTTTTCGCCGATGCGTTTGATAACGGAAAGCTGCTCCTCGTCGTTTCTTAGCTTCAAAAGCGCGCGCGCGTGGCGTTCCGTAAGGTTTGCCGTCTGCATCGCTTCCTTGACGGGCTGTGCTAAGCGCAAAAGGCGCAGTTTATTGGCGATGGCGCTCTGGCTTTTCCCCAAGCGCTCCGCAAGCGCCTCCTGCGTCATGTTGTAGGTTTTGAGAAGCGTCTCGTAGCATTGCGCCTCCTCCATGTAGTAGAGATCCTCGCGCTGTAAATTCTCAATGAGCGCGATCATGGCGGACTGCTCCTCCATCATGTCCTGCACGATGCACGCGACGCGGTCCATCCCCAAAAGCTTGACCGCGCGAAGCCGTCTTTCTCCCGCCACCAGCTCGTAGCCGTCGCCCGCGCGGCGCACCACAAGCGGCTGGATCAGCCCCACCGCCGCGATGGACTGCGCAAGCTCGCGTATGCTCTCCTCGTCGAAGGTCGCACGCGGCTGGCTGGGATTGGGGCGTATCCGCTCCACGTCGATCTGCGTGAGGAGCTTATCGTGTATGTTGGAGCGTTCCTTGAGAATTTCGATCCTGGGCATGTCAGAAAGCCTCCTTGCTTATAGATGTTCCTTTGTACCCGCCTTGCGCGGAAAGCGCTTGTCCGTGGGCGCGTTTTTTGTAAGCACCACCACGCGCCGTTCGCCCCACGGGGCGTTATATCCTTCCGTCGCAACGGAGCAATGCAGCGTCGCGCACGCGTTTTGCGCTTCGTTAAGCTCGTTTTCCGCCTGCGGCCCCTTATACAAAAGCGCCTTCCCGCCCACCTTGAGGTAGGGAACAAGCCATTCCGCAAGAAACGCGGTATGCGCGACAGCCCGCGCCGCCGCCACGTCAAAGCGTTCCCGCAGCGCCGCGTCCCGCGCGCCCTCCTCCGCCCGCGCGTGCACGCACGCTACGTCCGAAAGGCCAAGCCTGTCGCAGACGGCCTGCAAAAACACGACGCGCTTGTTGAGCGAATCGAGCAGCGTAAGGCGTATGTCCGGCCGCATGAGTTTAAGCACCAGCCCCGGAAAGCCCGCGCCCGTTCCCACGTCGATGAGCCTTGCACCTTGCGGGATGAAGGATATTGGCAGCAGCGAATCCGCGAAATGCTTCTGCGCCACGTCTTCCTTCTCCGTGATGGCGGTAAGGTTGACGCGGCTGTTCCAGTCTATGAGCATATCGTAATAAACGGAAAGCTTCTCGAGCTGTTCCTCCGTCGCGCCGGGTATCCATTTTCGGAAAATGTCATCCATCGTTTCTTCCCTTCGCGTCCGCTCTGCCCGCGTGCTCCCGCGCCTTGAGGTATACCAGCATCACCGCCACGTCCGCCGGGCTTACGCCGCTGATGCGCCCCGCGCGGCCGATGCTCTCAGGCCGCATGGCGGACAGCTTCTGCCGCGCCTCGATCCGAAGCCCGTCTATGTGCATGTAATCTATATCGCTTGGCAGCAGCACGCTTTCCATCTCGTGAAATTTCTCCACCTGCGCGCGCTGCTTTTGGATATAGCCATCGTAGCGCGCCATGATCTCCGCCTGCTCCACAGCCTCTATCGCGATCTCGGGCAAATCGTAAAGCAGCAGAAGATCGGTGTACCCTACGCCTCGCCGCTTTAAAAGGTCGCCTACGGGCACAGGCTTACTGGGCAGCGCTTCGCCCTTCGCGTCCAAGAACTTCGCCATCGCCTCATCCGGCGACACGACGCGGGAAAGCGCCTTTTGCGCCTTTTCGATATCCGCGCGCTTACGGCAAAGCGCATCATAGCGCGCGTCGGCTATAAGTCCCAGCCGGCGCGCACGCTCCGTAAGGCGAAGATCGGCGTTGTCCTGCCGCAGCAGCAGCCGGTACTCCGCGCGCGAAGTCATCATGCGGTAGGGCTCGTTGGTGCCCTTGGTCGCAAGGTCGTCCACCAGCACCCCAATGTAGGCGTCGGAACGGCTCAACAGGAAAGGCGGTTCGCCCTTACAGTATAAGCCCGCGTTCACGCCCGCGAAAAAGCCCTGCGCCGCGGCCTCCTCATAACCGGAGCTG